>DAORGN010000192.1:0-9450 GCA_035340095.1 Pseudomonadota bacterium
GTCGAGGTCGCCTACTACGACCTGCTGGATTCCGGCTGCCCCCACTGCCAGCAGTGCTCCCGCACTCTGAGCAAGCTCAACAAGGAGTACGGCGCCAAAGGTCTCCAGCCTCTCGGTGCCGCCATCAACCAGGATGTCGACACCAGTCAGATAGCCAGGCTTCGGCCCGGCACAGAAGGCCAGCACTTCAGCCACCTCCTCTGGTCGGCCGAAGCGCTTGAGTGCGGCAAACTCGACCAACTTCGCCGAACCTGACTTCTCCTCCAAGCGCCCCATCGGGGTGTCGAAACTGCCGGGTGACACCGACACGATCCGACCCCCGCGCTCGCCGAAGGCGGCCGCCATGTGTGCGGAGTACCAGATCACAAACGCCTTGCTCACCGAGTACGCCGAGGCGGGTCGCATCTTCGCAGGCCCGCGTTGCACAGAGGCAACCAACTTGTCTGTCGCCGCTGACGGGTCGCTCAAGGCGAGCTTGAACGCCTTCTTCGGTCGCACCAATGAGGGCAGCATGTGACCGGCGATCGAGGCTACATTGACCACCGCTGACCCCTCATGAGCCAACGGCAAGGCCGCCCGAGTGACGTTGATGGTGCCTAGCGCGTTGACTCTCATGATCTGGTCGGCCGACCCCATCAGTGGACTGAGTCCTGCGGTGTGCACGACCGACGACACCGCACTTGCGGCATTGCGGGCAGCACTACCGTTTTCCCCGACGCGGGCGCAGGAACGGGCGATTGCGGAAATTCGTACCGACCTTGCGCGGCCTCATCCGATGCAGCGGCTGCTGCACGGCGACGTTGGGTCAGGAAAAACGCTGGTCGCGTATGCGGCGTGCGAGCTGACGATGGCAAGCGGTCATCAAGCTGCGGTGATGGCTCCGACGGAAATTTTGGCCGAACAGCACTACAAGACGCTGCGGGTGTGGGCCCAAGCGACGGGACGCAAGCTGGCGTTGCTGACTGCGACAACGCCGAAAACTGCGCGCAAATCGACGCTGGCCCAGCTTCAGGCCGGGCGGTTTGCCGAAGTGTGGCGGATTGCCGAAGCGACGGGACAGGTGCTCGATCGGGAATCGATTTTGGCCATGCTCGCGGCGGGGTTTCTCGACATGGTCGTCGGGACGCACGCGCTGATTGCCGATGCCGTCGAGTTCAAAGATTTGGCCTTGGTGGTCATCGACGAACAGCATCGCTTTGGGGTCGGTCAGCGCGCCGCGCTCCGTCGCAAAGGCCGTCAGCCGCATATCCTGGTGATGACCGCGACGCCGATTCCGCGCACGCTGGCGCTGACGCTGTATGGCGATCTGGATGTCAGTCAGCTCGACGAGCTACCACCGGGACGGACGCCGCCCACGACCAAGGTGTTGCCGGGGCGCAGCGGAGAAAAAAAAGCGCTGCTGGCGGTGCGCAAAGCAGTGTCTGAAGGCCGGCAAGCGTACTGGGTTTGTCCGCTCATCGAAGACAGCGACAAGCTGGAGCTTTCGAGCGCGACGGCGCGACATGCGGCGCTGTGTTCGTCTTTGCCGGATCTGCGCGTCGGTCTGGTGCACGGTCGGCTGGGCAGCGACGAGCGCGATGATGTAATGGATCGTTTTCGACGACGAGAACTGGATGTGCTGGTGGCGACGACGGTGATTGAAGTCGGCGTCGATGTGCCCAATGCCTCGCTGATGGTGATAGAGAGTGCCGAGCGCTTCGGTTTGGCCCAGCTTCATCAGCTTCGGGGTCGCGTCGGTCGTGGCGCCGGGGCCAGCGTGTGTCTGCTTTTGCACGGCAGCGGTCTCGGTGAAGAGTCGGGCACCGTGCTTTCCGCCGAGCTTTTGGATGACGACGACGAGGAAAAGAAGCCGCGGCGGCGGCGCAAGACGGCTGATGAAAAGACGGAAACGCAAGCAAGTGTTCCGTCTGCGCTGTCGCGCTTGGAAGTGGTTTCTGCGACGAGCGATGGCTTTCGACTGGCGGAAGCAGACTTGCGGATTCGTGGACCAGGAGAGGTGCTTGGAACCCGTCAGTCTGGCCTGCCGCCGCTTCGATTTGCCGACCTGTTGCGTGACATCGACCTGCTGACGATCGCTCGACGGGAAGCCGCAGCGCTTTTGTCACGCGACCCGGATCTCTGCCGACCCGAGCATGCCGTGACCAGTCGAGTTCTCGTCGAGCGCTGGTCATACTGCGACCTGACGCTCGAATAGCGCGAAGACGGACCCCAAAAATCGCTACGCGGTCTGGTCCGCGCTACGGGCGCGCTGGCTGTTCGTCGTCGTAACGATACGCCGACTGGGCATCCAGACGCAGCTCCGCTGGAATTTGCAGCGGCAGCCGCGGCGCATCAAACCACATTCCCTCGAGGTCGTAGAACTCCCGCAGCGGATGCTCGAAAACATGGACGACGGTGTCGCCGAAATCGAGCAGCGCCCAGTGTCCTTCGCGCAGACCTTCTGCTCCGAGCAGGCGCACACCGCGCTCTTCCATCGCTGAGACAATGCCTTCGGCGACCGCGCGCACCTGGCGATCGGCATGTGCCGAAGTGATCAGCAGATAGTCGGTGTAGCTTCCAGCTTGGGTCAGGTCGAGGAGGACGGGCTCAATGCCCTTTTTGTCGATGGCCGCCTGTGCACAAGCGAGCGCATCCTGACGGAACTTGTCGTTTGCGGCTGAGGGGTTCTTGCGTGCTGGCAAGTCTTTCTTCCTTCGTTAGTTGGGTTTTTGACTGACGGTGATCACCGCCGGACCGGTCCACTTGCGATCAAAGTGAGCGGTCAGTTTCTTTGCGTAGCTCTGGAGTCGCAGCTCCGATAGCAGCTTGGTTGCGCTCTGCGTCACTGCCGACAGTTCCGGTAGGGACAGCGCTTGCGGACCTTGGCTCGCGACGCGATTCCAGACGTAACCGGGCAGGGCGAGCGCGACTTGTCCGACGGCCATTGCCAGGCTTGATATGGCATCGCCAATCAGCTCTTTTTCCGTCGCCCGTGATGCATCAAGCATCGTCTTGCGAACGCTGCGCGCCTGATCTTCGGACAGCTTCTGTCCCATGTGCGCCGTCGACAGATAGTGCTCGAACATCGATCCCATCTCGAATGCGCGGAAGCCTGCTTCGACGCCACTTAGAAGCTGGAGCCCGGTAAACAGCCGACGCAGGCGCTTCTGTTTGCGCAAAAGCGTGCCCAGCTTGCTAAGCGACGCCAAAATGCCCAATCGCTGAAACTCGGGCGCTTCCTCGAGCAGCGCTGACACCGCGCCTTCTTCGAGTTCGACGTTGTGTTCCCGCGCCAGGTGTTCGATAAGACCGCGCCGTGAAAAATCGACGAGCAGTTCGGACACACCAGGCAGCGGCACAAGGTTTGCGACAGCGATGAAAACACTGCGCACCATCACGATGCGGCGGTGTTTGCTGTCCGTTTGGGGGCTATCGTGGGACTCCATCGCGTGCTCTCCTTGGTTCGCCTTTTAGCGGAACGACGGGACCAGCCCCCCGAGAAGCTCTTGCCGATCCAGTTGCGGACGGGGCCGCACAGGAGGGTCGGAGAACTCGCTCGGAATGGCAAATTTCACCGCCTCTCCTCCCAAGGCTACCACCTGCATGACGTGGGTGGCTTCGACCTGGACTCGCTCGTCGGGAACGCCCGGTCGCGGCGCGACAAAACGGACCGCCAGTTCGATCGCCAGCGGCACGCCTTGTTCGCGATCGACGGTGGCCAGGCCTTCGACGGATTCGACGTTGACTGCGCCGCGCCAGGCCGACCCTTGTGATCGCAGCGGCACTTGCGCGGTATCGGCCATTTTCAGCGCCACCTGCCACGTCGAGCGTCCGTGCGTGTTCCCACTGTTTGGCGTCCCGAGCTTGAGCCGATGTCCGACGGTTTCGACAAGCGCGACGCCGGTATCGAACGCCATCTGGCGAAGCCTCTCGCTGTGGCTGCCTTCGTTGCGATAGCGGACAAACGGCTGGTAGCGCATCTTGCTAAAGATGTACTGCGGGTCTGTCACCGCTTCGATGCCGCCGCCGTGATCGTTTTCGCTGCCGAGGTGGATGCGTCCGCTTGGGTCGACTTCAACAAAGCGCGTCTCTTGCATCGTCACCGGCGCGGTTTCAAATGCGTCATCGCCCGAAAACGGCTGCGCCGGACTGCCGAGCTTAAACCCTGGCTGCACCGGCGGAACTTGCGCCGCGCGCTGCGATGGAATCGGCGTAATCGTCCAGCGCGTCTGCGATTCGATGCGATGTGGCCCCAGCCGCGTAGCGACTTCTTTGTGGGTCAGCGACAGGACTTTGAGCAGCCGATCGCCGCGCACCAGATCGTTTTGGGCACCAATCGAAACCGGTCCCGTCGATCGGGAAGACGAAGGGGCATTTTGACAGCCGATTTGGCACGCCCCGGCAAGGGCCATGCAAACAAGCCAGCCCTGAAACCGCGGTCGGTTCCGAAGCCTAGAGATAGGCAGCGACATGTACTGCGCGCTTAGCGCCATTTCTCGCCGCTGTCAAGGCTACTTGGCTTTTTTGCCGCCCGGCTTCTTCTTCGGCTCTTCTTTGTTGATGACGTTGCAGCCTGCCGCCGAAAAGCTGGCGCGCGAAATCACGCAAGCGACTTTGGCGGGGGCTCCGGCGCAGCCTTTCCAGCTGCTCTGGAAACCGTCGCAGACGAACGTGCCGGACAGCGTCGAACCACTGGTGCCGTACTGAAGTCCGCCGTCGGAATTGACTTCGATCGTGCAGCTCGATTCGGGGTGCGGGCCGCTTGTGCCGTTCCAGTCGAGGCACATGTTGCCGTCCCAGTTGCACGCCGACTGCCGCATCTTCGCGGTGCCAAACGACAGCTTGCCGAGCGACGACGTGTTGTACGTTCCTGGTCCCTTAAAGCTGGTGATGGTGAGCTGGAAGTTCGGGCACTCGGCGCTGCTGCCGTCGGTGATGGTCAGCTCTTTTTTGGCCCAATCGAACTCGCACTTGGTCAGGTCGGCGCTCAGGACGCCTTTGCCGTCGGCGCCTTGGCTGTGTGGAACCCCACAATCGAACAGAATGCGGGCCATGTTGCTGCCTTGCTGGACTGCGTCAGCGACGACATCACTGCGTTCACCAGCGGTGGTGCCGACTTGGCCGATCTGCGGCACTTCTTTGGGCGGCAGCTTCGGCGGTGGCGGCTTGGGACAGCCGGTCAGCAACAGAACGGACAGAGCAGCGAGGGACAGCGTGGCTTGCGACATGGAAAAAGAGCGCATGCGACGATTTTACACGAGCGAGAAAAGATGAGCCAGAATCCTAAGATGAGGATTTTGGTTTCCAATCATTCAAAAAAAGCGTGTCGTAAAAAAGACGAGTGAAGCGCTTTGGTGCGCAGGAGGGAACTCCCATGGCAGAGCGAGACTTCGACTACCTGATCGTCGGTTCCGGCTTCGGTGGCAGCGTCGCCGCGTGTCGTCTGAGCGAAAAAGGCTACCGCGTCGCCGTCATCGAACAAGGCAAGCGCTATCGCGAAGAGGACTACGCCAAATCCGCCTGGGAAATGCGCAAATACCTGTGGATGCCCGCACTGCGCTGCTTCGGCATCTTCGCGATGAAAGTCATGAAGGATCTGATCGTGTTTCACGGCGCTGGCGTCGGGGGCGGATCGCTCGTGTATGCCAACACGCATCTGGAACCGCCGGACAGCTTCTATCGCGATCCCAAATGGGCCGGGCTTGCCGACTGGAAAACCGAGCTAGCCCCCCATTACCGCGAGGCCAAACGGATGCTCGGGTCCACCCTGCCGCCCGAGTTTTACGAAACCGATGAAGCGCTGCGCGGCGTGCTGTCCGACATGGGAACTGGGCACACGTTCAAAAAGCACACCGTCGGTGTGTTCTTTGGTCCATCGGGTCAAAAAGTTCCCGATCCTTACTTTGGCGGGCGCGGCCCCGATCGAACCGGCTGTACCACCTGCGGCGCTTGCATGGTCGGCTGTCGCGTCGGTGCGAAAAACACGCTCGACAAAAATTACCTGTTTTTCGCTGAGCAGCGCGGGGCCAAGGTGTTTGCCGAAACGCGGGTCTTGGCGGTTCGTCCCATCGGGTCGAGCGACGGCAGTGAAGGATACGAAGTGGAGACCGAGTGCTCGACGAGCTTCCGTGGCAATCCACGACGCAAGTTCACCGCGCAGAACGTGATCTTTTCGGCGGGCGTGCTCGGGACGGTAAAGCTCCTGTTCCACTGTCGCGAGTCGGGGTTTTTGCCAAACATCTCGACGCAGCTTGGGCGCTATGTGCGGACAAACTCCGAATCGATAAGCGGCGCGGTGGCATGGGGACGCGACCTGTCGCGCGGCGTGGCGATCAGCTCGGGCGGGCATACACCCGACGGAACCCACGTCGAAATTTATCGCTACGGCCAGCATGCTGACGCGATGGGTCTGCTCGGCACGGTGCATACGAAAGGCGGCAAGCTGCCTCGGCAGCTGTATTTTTTGGCGGCGCTTTTGCGGCATCCGCTCATGGCCCTGCGCAGCTCGCTGTGGCCGTTTGGTTGGTCCAAAGGAATGGCGGGGGTTTTGGCGATGCAGTCCGTCGACAACTCGATGGAACTGCACTACAAACGGAGCCTGCTTTCGCCGTTTTCAAAGTCGCTGGCGAGTGACTGGGGCGATAGGCCCAAGCCGCCGACGTATCTGCCGGAAGCGAACGAGGTGACGGCGCGGCTGGCGAAGCGAATGGGGGCGCAGCCGATGTCGGTGCTGCCGGAAGTGCTGCTGGACACGACGACGACGGCGCATATCCTCGGCGGCTGTTCGATGGGGCAGGGGCCTTCCGACGGCGTGATCGATCGTGACTGCCGCGTATTTGGCTACCGAGGTTTGTATGTCGTCGACGGATCGATGATTGGCGCCAACTTGGGGGTCAATCCATCGCTGACGATCACCGCGATGGCGGAGCGCGCGATGGCGCAGATTCCGGCCAAAAATTAGCCGGCGTCACCGTTAGTAAAGCTGGGTCCAGTTGGTGCCGTCAAAAGCCCACAGATCCTTGTACTGGCCGGCGTTTATCGGGTCTCCGCCAAACGCGAGCACCTGTTTGCGGCCCGCGTCGTAGAACATCGCTGGATAGACGCGCTTGGGCGGCGGCGTGCCGGGATTTTTCTTGGTCCACTTGGTGCCGTCATATTCCCAGGTGTCGTTGACGAGGACACCGCCGGTGATTTCTCCGCCAAACACCACCGTCACTTGGCGATTTTCGTCGTAGGCCATGCCAAACTTGACGCGCTGTGACAGCGAGGTGTCGTCGGGGAGCTGGGTCCAGTTGCTGCCGTCATAGGCCCAGGTTTCGCGGCTGTAGGCGCCAGAGACGAAGCCACCGTGCATCAGGATGCGCTTCGCTTTGGTGTCATAGACCATGCGATGGTCGGATCGGACCTGGGGCACCGTCGCTGTCGTGCGTGGCAGCCACTGGGTGTTGTTCCATTCCCAGGTGTCTTGCTGCGCCGTCAGGCCGATTTCGCCGCCGAACAGCACCGCAACTTTGCGCAGCGAGTCGAATGCCATCGCATGGGCGTAGCGGGCGGCGGGACCGGTCGTGGGCGTTTTCTTGCTCCACGTCGTGCCGTCCCACAACCACATCTCGTTTGTGGCGGTGTTGACGTTGCCGATGACGGTGAGCCCGCCAAACAGCAAGAGTCCCTTGGCGTTGTCATCCCAAATAAACGTCGAATCGTAGCGTCCCGTCGGAGGGTTGGCGACAGCCGGCGCGTCCCAGGTGATCGGCGTAAGCTGCCACTGATCGCTGCACAGCACGTCGGTGCCGCCCTGATCGCAGATGCCAAACCGCGTCACCGATCGATCGCGCAGCTTGTCGTAAGCCATCACATGACGAGCGCGTCCGAACGTCGTCGTGGGCAGCGCGCAGCGTGTTTCGCCGCGTGGCCCAGGGGTTGAAAGACACGCTTGATTGGCTGCACAGCAGTACGTCGCGCCGGCGCATGAAACCGGGTGATTTGTGTCACAACTGCAACTTCCTGCGTTATATGCCTGACCAAATCCACACGAAGGGATCAGATCGGGGGGCGGGGGCGTTAGGTCTCCCGGATCGGTCAGGTCGGGCAGCGACATCGCCAGGTCATCGGTCGAGTTCGCCATGTCGGGCGAATCGCCAGGCGTCGTCGAATCTTTGCATGCGCTGGTCAGCACAGAGCTTAGGAAAAGGACAGTAAGCCAGGACTGAGTGATTCTCATCGGACGGGCTCCTATTGCGAGAGGTCCGCCACGATTATGGCCAAGCCGTGCATGAACGGCCAATGTTTGGTTATTTAGAATTCAAAATTTCATAAGAAAGAAAGCTCAGCAGGAGCGCTGCGATTTGGATGGCTTGGCGCGTGTTTTGGACACGGGCGAACCGGCACGCACAATGACAAGACATGGAGTCGCTGCCGCTTTTGTTTCTGGGTTGTCTGGCTGGACTGTCGCTGCCGATGTTGTGGCGCCGTCGCCGTCCCACGAGAGAAAAGCCGCAGGCATCGCTCGCGGGTGACGATCTGCGACGGCTGGGTCCCGGCGCGGTGCTTTTGTACGGCGGACAAGACTTCGTGGTGATACGGGCGGGGCGTCTGGCTGCGGCGGGTCCGTGGGAGCGGATCGTGTTTTTGGAACACGCGCAGCGTCCGTGGGTGCTGCTGGTGGCTGCCACGGGACAGACGGAACGGCTGTGGCTGCTTGCGCTGTGCCCGGATGTCTTGCCGCAGCCACATGGGTCACATCCAGCGGCTTCGCAAAAGCAGCTTGCGGGGCTGCACTATCAGCTTGGCGAGCGGTATGTGACGACGTGGGCGGCTTTGGGCCAAGCGGATGAATCGGTGCGGCTCGACTTGTATCGGGGGCCGGGCGCGCGGCGGCTCTTGCTGATCCGAATTGGGGATGCAGCGACGGGCCAGGGCTTTTTGGGGGACGTGGTGGCGGAAGCGGCGCTAGAGGTGCTCCCCGCAACGAGCGACGGAGCACCTCTCCGGTAGCGGCGAGACGGCTTACTTCACGGTGACGGCGCACATGAAGTTGGCGACCTTGCCCGACGGCGTCTGGTGCGGATCGGCCTTGATCCACAGAGCCGACAGCGCGGTGTCGTTGCCAGCAGTGTCCTTGCAGGCGACGTTCGAGGTCGGGTTCGGCACGGCGCAGTAGCAGTCCGGATCGTTGGTGCAGGCGCTGACGATGTACGGATCGCTCGGGATCGGCTTGGCCGCCTTGACCTTCGGGTCGGGGTTGCTCTGATCGCCGGCAATCGCCCAGGCCTGGCAGCAGCTCGCCGAGCAGAGCGGCAGGCTGACGTCGGGCATGGCCGCCGGGGTGTTGGCGTCGACCAGACCGACGATGCAGATTGGCTTGCCGTTCGGATCGGTCTTCGGCTTGCCGCTGAGGCAGTTGGCCGAGATGCGGTTGGTGATGCGGTCCGCGACGGTGTTCAGAACCGTGACGTAGTTGTTCGGATCGCA
>DAORGN010000193.1:0-9396 GCA_035340095.1 Pseudomonadota bacterium
GGCGGAGCCAAGAGCTGCGGCGGCGACAAGGGCGGAGCCAAGAGCTGCGGCGGCGACAAGGGCGGAGCCAAGAGCTGCGGCGGCGCCAAAGGCGGCAAGTAGGCAGCAGCGCGGACGCACGGTCTGTTCCGACTGTGCGCTTGGGCAGTAAGCAAAGGTCACGGCGAGCGCGCGTGGCCTTTTTTTTGCGCGCAGCTCGCGGATTCCACAGATACTGCCCAAACGGGACTGGGAACACTGGTGAGCAAACAGCTATCTGGCGTCGGAATTGGCCTTCGTCCGCGGTTTTTGGATCGTGATGGTCTGCTCTCGACGAAACGGCAGACGGACTTTCTGGAAATCGTGCCGGAAAACTGGCTGCTGCGCGGCGGCAAGCGCAAATCGCAGCTGGCGTCGTGTCGGGATCGCTGGCCGATGGTTCCACACAGCGTGTCTTTGAACATCGGTGGGCTCGATCCGCTGGATGGTGAGCTGCTCGACGGAATTGCTGCGCTTTGCGATGACTTTGCGTCGCCGTTTTTTTCCGATCACTTGGTTTATTCTTCCGTCGCTGGGCAGCCGCTCCACGACTTGTTGCCGCTGCCTTTTACCGAAGAAGTCGTCGAACACGTCGCTCGCCGGGTGAAACAGGCCGAATCGCGCGTGGGCAGGCCGCTGGTGCTCGAAAATGCGACGTTTTATGCCCATATGCCAGGCTGCACGATGAGCGAAGCGGCGTTCCTACACGCAGTCTGTGAAGCGGCGGACTGTGGGCTGCTGCTCGACGTGAACAACGTGTATGTGAACAGCCAAAATCATGGCTTTGATCCGTATCGGTTCATCGACAAGATGCCGCTTGAGCGGGTTCGTCAGCTGCATTTGGCCGGCCATACGCTCGTCGGAGACACCATCATTGATACCCACATCGGGCCGATCATCTCGCCGGTCTGGGCACTGTATCGCTATACCTTGCAGCGGGCCGGACGACTGATTCCGACGCTGATTGAGTGGGATCAGGAAATTCCGCACCTTGACGACGTGCTGGATGAAGCCGATCGGGCACGGGAATTGGCGACGGCAGCGCTATCAGGAGGCAGCGATGAAGCTCGCTGATTTTTTTGCCCAGATGGAACCCTTTCTGCTGGGCAAAGCTTCGCATGCGGCGACGGTTGAGCAGCTGTACGGCGCTTCACCGCCGCAGCCGGATGCCGATCGGTTGGCGATATATGGTCGCTTTTGTGATGTGCATCGCCACGAAGTGCTCGACGGGATTTTTCCTTATCTGCGGACGATTGTGGTGCGGCTGCACGGGGAGTCTGGCTGGGACACGCTCGTGCGTGGCTATTTCGACGCCCATCCGATGCACCACTTTGAGCTAAACCACAACGCCGTCGCGCTTCCGTCGTTTCTGGGTTCTCTCGATGCATCGTCGCTGGGGATTGCGCTGCCCGATTATGCGGCGGCGCTGGCGGACTTCGAGTGGTGGGAGTGGCAAACGCTGTCAGTCGAGGAAACCGCGGACGATCTCTTGCCCGACGGGGGACCGCTGCGCCTGCATGGCTCTGTCGAGCTGCGTCCGTATCCCTACGATCTGCTGTCGTGGATCGAGGCCGCAGACGATTTGTCCTGCGCCGAACCGCCGTCGCCGGAAAAAATCGATAGTTTGGTGTTGTTTTGGCGTGATCGCACCCAGTCGCTCCGTCGGGACCGGGTCAGTTCCGTCGAAATTCAGATCATCAAAGCGGTGTACGAAGAACATCGACTCGACGCGGCGCTGGCTGAAGCGATGTCGATCCCGATAGAACAGCTCGCGGAAACTGCGCTGGATTTGTACCAGGCCGGCATCGTGATAGGGGACGCCAAGCTGTTGCCAAGCACTTCTTCTTAGCACGCTCTCTTCGTCGAGAAACCCAGCGCAGTGGCGGTGCGGGCGGTGCAAACGCGCGGGCTCGGTCTATAGTGCACGCCGTGGCTCTTTCTTTGGCCTCTTTGCGTCGGCAGTTTCCGTTAACCTCTGCCGCATTTTCCCAGATCCCCGACGGGGGACAGGCGGCGCTTTTGCACATTCAGCAGCTCGATGCGCGCTATCTGGCCCCGCGGACGCTGCTGCCACCGTCATCGACACCGTCGTCTTCTCTCGGTGAGTTCGACGTTGTACTGGCTGGCGGGGGTCTGTCGCTGATCTATGCCGCACTGCTCGCGCAGAGGGGGCTGCGAGTGGCGGTGTTTGATCGCCGGCAGATTGCCTTGGGACATCGGGAGTGGAACATTTCTCGACGAGAATTGACACCGCTGTGGCAGTCGGGGCTGTTTCAAAAAAACGAAGTCGATCGGTTGGTGCTGATGCAGTACCGCAGCGGGATTTGTCGCTTTGCCGACGGGCCGGACTATGCGGTGTCTGGCGTGCTCGACTGTGTTGTTGATGCCGAAGCGCTGCTTTCGTCGCTGCATCAGCTCTGCATTTTGGCTGGGGTGACGCTATTGCCACAGCGTGAGCTGCAAAGTTATTCCGTCGACAGCTCGGGCGTCACTGTTTGCATCGCACCAACTTCGTCGCCGCTCCATCAGGAATCGCTGCGC
Source organism: Pseudomonadota bacterium (assembly GCA_035340095.1). Taxonomy (GTDB): domain Bacteria; phylum Myxococcota_A; class Polyangia; order Palsa-1104; family JAEUJZ01; genus JAEUKA01. The sequence continues at coordinate 2,560 of DAORGN010000193.1, forward strand.
GCCAAACTGCTTATCGACGGGCTTGGGGCAATGAGTCCGCATGCCCGATTCGATCTGTGTTGTCCGACGGTGGGCGGCGTCATGGATGATCTGGAAATTGGCGATGCACGGCAGCAGATGAACCCGGCGCTGGGGGAAATTCTTGTCACCACCGAAGGCATCGAAGACGGACGGCAGCACATCTGGGAAGGCTTTCCGACGGTCTCGGCGCAGGGCGACGCAGTATCGACGAGACGGATGACGGTGTATCTGTTTTACTACCTGCGCACCGAGCTTTTGCCGTGGCACGGACCGCTGCCGCTGCTGAACCTGTACGAACGATTTTTTGCGACGCTGCCGCGCTACAAGCGGGGACCGCTTGCGCTGGTGCGTCCGACCTACGGCTACATTCCGGCGTACACGCGGCTGCACAAGATGCCAAAAGCGCCGCGCGATCGGGTGCTCCTGGTCGGTGATGCCGCGGGACGACACTCGCCGCTGACGTTTTGTGGATTTGGTTCGATGGTGCGTTCATTTTTGCCAATTGCCGAGGGTGTGATCCGGCTGGTTGGCGAAAATCGGCTCGATGCGAGCTCGCTGTCTAGGCTGTGGACCGAACCGCCAGCGCTCCAAGTGATGGGGGGACTGACGCTGATGATGGCGCCGCCGCTGACCGCCGATGGGTCAGACGATCCGGGCACCGTCAATGCGCTGCTCAATGCCGCATTTTCGACGCTGCATGCGCAGGGTGAGGAAACCTATCGACGCTTTTTACAGGACGACGTCGATGGGCCGACGTTTGTGCGCTTCATGCTCGGGGCGGCGCAAAAACATCCCGATGTCTACCGCAAGGTCTTCCGCTATCTGTCGCTGTCGGAGGTAAGCTCGTGGCTGTTTCGCTTGTGGCAGCTGTATCGTGCCGTGCCGTCGCCGCAGCGTGAGTCGTAGCAATTTGGGCTGCCGCCGCGTGGACTCTGCAAATAATTTCTGAGAATTGAATTACAATGTTACCGGCCTGGTGGAAGGACATTCCGCTTCGGGCTGAGCACACGGAATGAGTCTGGTCGACCCGCCTTCAGATGCAATCCCCTCGCGCGCTGAGCTGCGCCGTCTGCTCGACGTGCTGCTGCCCGGCGACAACGACCTAAACGGCTTTGTCTATGACCATTTTCCGTCGGTCATTCAGCGCTTTCAGCCCGGTCTGTCGCGCAATGCCAAGCTGGATCTGCTGCTGACCTTCGCCGAGTTTTCCGACCTTCATCGTCGGTTGCGAGAACGCGGTCTGCACCAGCGCAAGCGCCGAACGACGGAAATTCCTGACTTTGGATCGGAGCGATCGCGTCATCCGGATCTTTTCGGACGCGAAGACTTGCTTTCGACGCTGCTGGCCGCCTGTCAGCAAGATGGTTGGGTCGTGGTAAGCGGCGCGCCGGGCGTCGGCAAGACGGCGCTGCTTTCGCACTTGGTCAATCGGCTTGAGCAGCAGCTTGGATCGCCGGTGCCGCATCACTTTTTGCGTCGCTCGGTTTCGGATTCGGCCCGGCCTGGGGTGGTGTTGCGCTCGCTCGCATCGCAGGTCGAAGCCCGCTTCCCGCGTCAGGCCGATCCAGATGCGCCGCCGGAACTGCGTCTGATTGAACTTTTGCATCGGGTTTCGCAAGGGCCGCTCGCCAAGGGGGGACGGCTGATCTTGGTCGTCGACGGGCTTGATGAGGCTGAGTCGGAAGGGATGTCAAATCCGCTGCCGCGCTTTCTGCCCGCCGAGCTTCCGCAGTCGGTGACACTCGTCTGCTCGGTGCGTCCGCGCTATGCCCACTTTGGCTGGTTGACCGATCATGCGTCGCGCCATCTCGTCGGACAGTTCGATCTGGACGCCTCGCCGTGGAATGCGTCGGGTTTCGACGCGGTGATGCGATATTTCGCAGAGCATGGCAGGCGGCTTTCGCTTGACCCCGATTATGCGACGCGCGTGGCGGTCAGTGCAGACGGCAATCTTCTTTATGCCGCCAAGCTGCGAGAGTACATCGAAAGGCTGTGCAGCGACGGGCAACCTCTGCCCCGTGCCGAGCTGTTGCCAAGCGGCCTGCGGCAATTTTTGATTCGGCTGTGGGACGGTCTGCCGCAAGATGTCCGGGCGGGTCTGGCGCTTTTGTGTGCGGCACGGCAAGCGCTGCCGCTGCCCTTGCTCGGCGAGCTTCTGGGCTGGAAGGCCGGCAGCGACACCGAGTCCCAGTTTGTGCGGCTTGCGCGCCCGCTGCTGTTTTTGGAGCCAGCGCCCGCGTCGACATCCGTGCCGGGCGACTGCGTTCGCTTCGATCATGCGGCGCTGCGTGACTGGGTCGAAGAACAGATCGGGCCGACGTCACTTCATCAAAACCGTCGACAGGTCGCTGCTGCGCTGTGTGCCTGGCCGCCGCTGGAAGACAGTCTGTATGGTTTCCGGCGGCTGTACGCGCTGCGGCACGCGGTGACCCAGCACATCGAAACCGGTGCCATCGCGCAGGCCGAGCAGATTGCCGGCAATGTCGACTACTTGATCGCCAAGTGCCAAGAGTTTGGCAGTGCGTCGCTCGCCGAAGACCTCGAGCATGCGGCGGCCAGTTGTGGGCAGCGCGAGCCGGCGCGGACGTTTGCCGCTTTGGCACAAGCGCTGCGTGTTGGGGCACACTGGCTTCGTCAAGATCCGGGCGCCCTCCCGGGACTTTTGTACAACCTTTTGCGCTGCGCCAACTGGTCGAGCGCGGCGATCGAGCGGGTGCTGCACTATCCGCCGGGCCGGCTGCGTTTCCGACTGCGATTTCCGCTTCAGCGCCGAGACGCATCGGTCCATACCTTTGCTGGCCACTGGGATTCGGTGGTGGCGGCGCTACCGACGCCCGACGGCAAGCGATTGGTATCGGTGTCGCTCGATCGGACGCTGCGACTTTGGGATCTCAACAGCGGTGCGCCGCTGATGCACTTTTACGGCTGTGTCGGCAACGCGGGTTCGTTTGTGGTTGCCCAAAACGGCCAGAGCCTGATTTATGCGACGGAAGACCACTCGCTGGTGATGTACGACCTGGGGAGTGGGACGCTTTTGCGACGCTTCCGTGGCCACAGCGCCAAAATCAGCGTGTGCCTGCTTACGCCTGACGGACAGCTCGTGATTGCGGCGGCGTCAGACAACAGCGTTCGCGTCTGGCGGGTGCAGACGGGTGAACAGCTTGCGATGCTGAGCGGACACCAGTCTCCGCCGAGCAGCTGCGCGTGCACCAAAGACAGCCGCTACCTTATCACCGGGTCGTGGGACCACACGCTGCGCGTCTGGGATCTGAAAACGGGGCGCAATGTCCGGACGCTGCAAGGCCACACTGGCGCGGTCAGTGGTTTTGCGCTGTCCAGCGATGGCAAATATGTCGTTTCAGCGTCGTGGGATCATACGCTGCGGCTGTGGGACGTAAACACCGGCGCCAAAGTGCATGTTCTTGTCGGACATACCGCGCCGGTCAATGGCTGCACGATCACACCCGACGGTCGCTTTGCCATTTCTGCGTCCGACGATAGCACGCTCAAAATCTGGGATCTGCACGGTGGGCGCGAGCTGCGCACGCTGTTTGGTCACTCGGCGGCGGTCAAAGGCTGTGTGCTGTCTCACGATGGCAAGAGTGTGCTGTCGGTGTCCGAAGATGCCACGCTGCGACAGTGGGATGTTTCGACGGGAAGCCTGCTGCGGACGTTTGCTGGTCACTTGGCGACGGTGACGTGTTGTGCGGTCGCGCCCGACGGACGGCAGCTTATTTCCGCGTCGGAAGATCGAACGCTCAAGCTGTGGGATTTGTCGGCGGAACCGGACGGCAATCGCGAAGGCGGACACGTCGATGCGATCACCGGTCTGTGGATGTCTTCTGACGGACAGCTCTTGGTGAGCGGCAGTGAAGATCGGACGGTCAAGGTCTGGGATCTGCTCGCTGGGACGGTGATGAGCACGATCTTTGGCCACGAAGACGCGGTGACGGCTTGCACCGGCTCGCTCGACGGGAAAACACTGGTTACGGTGTCTGCCGATCGCACAATTGCAGTGTGGGACTTGCAGACGGGCTCTGAAAAACTGCGCTTTTCGACGACCTCGACCCCGAGCGGTGAGCACGCCAAAAGTGGTTCGGCGGCACTGGCTTTCCCATCGGACGATCACATGATCGAGCTGTGGGGAATGCCGATGGACGTGCAGCGCTCCGGCGAAATTTCGCTGCGTGGGCGGGTTCGTGGCTGCGCGATGACACCCGACGGAAAGTACCTGGTGACCGGCGCGAGCGACAAGCTGCTGCGGCTGTGGGATTTGCGCACCGGGGCCGAGCTGTTGCGCTTTGTCGGACACACTGGCGCGGTCAATGCGTGCTCGATTCTGCCAGGCGGCGTGCACATGGTGACGGCGTCTGCCGACAAGACGCTGGTGCTGTGGGATCTGCGAACCGGCGGTGAAGTGCTGCGCTTTTTGGGCCATGCCCAGTCGGTGAGCGCCTGCGCCGTGTCGACAGACGGTCGGCGACTTTTGTCCGGCGGCAATGACAAATCGCTGCGCCTTTGGGACTTGCAGACGGGGGCCGAGCTTTTGCGGCTTCTGGGACACATCGCGCCGGTGACAGGCTGTGCGTTTAGCAGCGACGGAAAACGTGCGGTTTCGTGCTCGCTTGATTACACGCTCAAGCTGTGGGAGCTGCACAGCGGGATGTGTCTGGAAACTGTGTATGGAAGCGCACCATTTCTGTCGGTCGTAACGCAAGGCGACTGGCTGTGTGCCGGTGATCAGGCCGGCAACGTCTGGATGCTGCGCGACATGACGCCTCAGTCGACGCAGAGCGGTGAGCCGAACTCGCGGGCATCGATCGTCGAGTCGATTCGCAAGCTGCTGTCGCTGGGCCGCTGATCTGGCGGCTGCCTGCGTGCGAACGTCAAGCCCCGCGCTGATGTGCGGAACCGGTCAGGCCGGCGGAAAATCGGCGGTCACACGTCGGGCCGCAGCGATTACGGCGCGACCAGCTCGATCGACAGATCGTGGCTTTGACTGAGGCTGAGCGAGCCGGTGCCCTGACGGACGACGCTGCGCGCAGTGTCAAAGCCTTTGATGTCGATGGTAATCCGCTGGGTATTATCGGGTACTTCGACGGCGAAACGTTCCATTTGCTGGTAGACGACAAAACCGTCGCTGCCACTTTCGGGAACTGGGCGGCTGTTTTTGGCGGCGATATCGTCGAGCTGCATGGTGACGTAAAGCTCGGTGATGCGCGGCAAAAGGCCGCTCACTGCAACGATGACCATGTTGTCTGGGCGCCCGCCGCAAGATGCGACACCGAGCGCGAGCAAAGACGCGGCCAGCAGACGACGGAAAGACGAGTTGCGGCGCATGAAGACTCTCGCTGTGCTACTTGGTTGGGTAAAGAACCGTCGCTGGAATGCTGTTGCTTTGGGAAACGCCGACGGCAATTCCGGTGATGGTGACTGCCGCCGCGACGCCACCGACAACCCCCCAGAACAGGGGCTGCTTGTAAAACGGCTTGGTCGCAGGTTTGTCGACAGGCGGCGTCTGGGTCAGCGCTTGGTTTGCATCACTCGGAGCTGTCGTCGGAAGAATCGACTTCACTTCCGGAGCTGCCGTCGAAGTTCCCGGTGTCGGGACCGCGGTCTGCGCCGTATTGCCGCCAGTTGCCGTCGCAGGTGTCTGTGTGACAGTCGCAGCGGTTTTTTCGGGGGCCGTCTTGGCCGCCGGTGCTGTCTTGCCATCGCTCGGCTTGCTCGTCGAATCGATGTCAAATGGATCGACAGTGGCGACGGAACCGGGCGTGACGTTCGATGGTGCCGCCGCGACCGCCGCCGCAGCAGCCGCCTTGGCTGATTTGGCATCGACAGCCTCGAAGGACGGCGGGTCAAGCATCGCGCGGGTCATCGCGATGTAGCGATCGACTTCGGCCTTGATCTCTGGTTTGGGCTTTGGATCGACGCGCAGGTAGTGTTCATAAAAGCGCAGCGCCGTCGATGCCATCCCCAGCTTGCGATAGACCTGTCCGATGTTAAGGAGGATGCGCGGTAGCTGTCGGATTTTGTAGGCGGCCTGGAACTCGCGAATGGCGCTTGGGTAGTCTTTGCTCTCGTAAAAGGCGAGTCCGCGGCTGTAGTGCTGCTCGGCGGAGTCGCCTTTGGCAGACGCGCTGCGCACCGTCAGGCTCCCGACGAGGAGCGCCAGCAGCAAAGTGCGCGGGATGTGACCGTAGATGCCGGCAAACAGAGCAGAAATCATCGCTTCGCAGATTATATCAGGAAATTCTACGTTATTTTGATTACCATTGGATTGTCGGCACATCGCAGCGTGATTCGGACGCTGCAGCTCAGCGACGAGCAGCTACGCACCTGGGCGTGGCCCTCCTGTCGACCCAAGGCTGAGTCGTAAGCGCACCGTCACAGTTGGAGAGCGAGGAGCACCGAGACGATGGAAGGACAGCGCATCGGCAACTACCGCGTCGTGCGCAAGATCGGGCAGGGCGGCATGGGCTCGGTCTGGGAAGCGAAGCACGAGCAGCTGGGACGCAAGGCGGCCATCAAGCTGCTGCGGCGCGAGCTGACCGCCGACCCCCAGGTCGAGGTGCGCTTTTTCAACGAAGCCAAGGCCGCCAGCCGCGTCGACCATCCGAGCATCGTCAAAATTGATGAGTTCGGCCATCTCCCCGACGGGACGGCCTACATCATCATGGAATATCTGAGCGGCGAGCCTCTTTCGGTGCGACTGCGCAACCTCGGTGGCAAGCTCCAGCTTCCCGACATCTTTCGCATCAGCCGGCAGATCGCCTCCGCCCTCGCCGCCACCCACGCCAAGGGAATCATCCACCG
>DAORGN010000194.1:0-9311 GCA_035340095.1 Pseudomonadota bacterium
CTCGGCGGTCATCCCGGCGAGCTGCGCGTCAGACTTTTTCTTCCAGGTGTCTTCGAGCTGGTTTATGCGAACCACCAGCGGCTGGAGACGGCGGACTTCGCGTTCGTGGCTTGTACCAAACAGCTTCTTGATGATCGAGCTAATCATGCTTGTGCCTTGAGCGAGTGCAGAACCGCTGCCACGTCGCGAGGTAGTTCAAAACAAAAGAGCGGGTGAGGAGTGCTGCGACACGCCGCTTAGATCATGCGGTCCGTGGGTATTAGGCTTAAGTCGCGCTTTCTAGCAGTCAAGATTAGTAACCTGCCGCTCCCTCGGAGACAAGGGTTAGGTTGGCGAAAATGCTATGATTACAGCGCGCCTTAGGCTGGCAAGAGTGCGTGCCCGCTCCCCCTTAGGCCAGAAACGCCAAATCCCGCTTACCAAAGATGGCCTCTCGCGCAAAGCTCCTACGCCTTCCTGGGCACGGAAAGCTGCTCGTCGCTTCTGACCTGCACGGCAACTACCGCGACTTTCTGACGATAGCCGACCGCTTCGAGCGGCTTGGCGAAGACGGACACCTTTTGTTTCTTGGCGATCTGGTGCACGGACCGTACCTGGAACCGCGAAGCTGGCCGACCGATGCGCCGCCGGGGCATCCTCTTTGGGGCGAACCGTATCGCGATGAATCACCCGCGGTGCTGCTCGGCGTTCAGCTCTTGTCCGAACGCCATCCGGGGCGCGTCCACGTTCTTTTGGGAAATCACGAGCACGCGCACATTGGCGGGCCCCGCACCGCGCTGTTTGCCCGCGACGAAGCGACGCTGCTGGAACAGCGGCTGGGAATCGAAGCGAGCCTGCACATGGCGAGTTTTTTTCGATCGCTGCCGATCGTCGCGTGGGCACCGTGTGGACTGTTTTTCTGTCACGCCGCCCCGGCTGCCGAGCTGATTCGCATCGACGACTTCGAAAACATCGACTATCGCCGCTATGTTGCGCCGCGACGATCCGACAAGCTGCGCGCCACCAAGTCGTACAAGCCCGGTGATTTTCCGGCGCGGCTGCTCGGACAGCTGCTCTGGGAACATGTGCTGCCGCCGTTCAAAGCGCAGTCGATCCTCGCCCGTGTCAGCGCCAACATCGCGGTCTATGGTCACACGATCATTCCGACGGGATATCAAACGATCGGCTATGAACAGCTGATTTTGTCGTCGAGCTATGGGATGCGTGACGGAAAAAAAACGGTGCTGCTGGTCGACCTTGATGAGCACTATCTCACCGTCGAGAGCCTGCGCCCCGGCATCGAACTATTGCCCCTGTATCCGCGCTAGTCCGCAGGTCGTGCCGATCGGGTCGCTTCGTCGATGAGCGTCAGCGTCTTTTGCGCTTCATCGGGACTTAGCTTGGCAATCGCGAAACCGACGTGCAAAAGCACGTAGTCGTTTATCGCCAGGTTGTCGACGAGCATCACGTTGACTTTTCGTCGCACACCGCCCAAATCAACCGTCGCATGCTGGTCATCGTGGAGCGCTATCACTTGCGCCGGCAGGGCCAAACACATCGCCGTTCAATCCCTCTGCGCACAGAGGCCGAGCGCATGGGCGTAGACCTGGCCGAGCGACAGACCGCCATCGTTTGGCGGCAGCCGCACAGGCAAATGCACCGCGATGCCATGACGGGAAAACGCTGCGCAAAGGGACTCGGTGAACACTCGATTCATCACACAACCGCCGCTCAGCACAATTGCGCGCAAACCCAAGCGATGCAAGACGGGAAGAGCCAGCGCACAAAGTCCGTGGGCGAGCGTGCCATGAAACAGCGCCGCGCCCTGCCCTGGCGAACAGTCGAGCAGCATTGTCCACAGCGCCGACAGATCGAGCTGACAAGGCCGCCCGTCTTCAAACGCCAGCACCCGGTAGCCGTTTTCCTGCACGATTGGGAGTTCGACCAGCGACTCCAGCCGCATCGCCGCTTCGGCTTCATACGATTCGCTTTCGCACACCCCCAAAAGCGCCGCCGCCGCCTGAAAATATCGACCACACGCCGTCGTCGATGGACAAAGCCGTGGCTGCGCGACGATGCGCAATAGCGGCGACACCGGCCAGCGCGCAGAAAACCGCCGCAGCGCTTCGTCTGGCCGCTGCAGGTTCGCCAAAATCGCCGTCGCCAGTCGCCAGGGCTGTCGCGCCCCCAGATCGCCGCCCGGCTGCAAAATCGGCGCCAGGTGCCCCAGTCTTTGTACGCGCTGTCCGTCGAAAAACAAGAGCTCGCCGCCCCATGCCTGGCCATCCTCGCCAAGCCCAAAACCGTCGAGACAAAGCCCGAGCGCCTTGCCGCACATCGCCTGTTCCGCCATCACCGCATGAAGATGGGCAGCGTGGTGCTGGACTTCGAAAAGTGGCAAGGCAAGCTCTGTCGCAATCCGGCGCGCGGCAAAGTCGGGATGCCTATCGGCAATACACAGCGTCGGACGCACGTCGAGCAGACGACAAAAATGAAACAGCGTCTCTCGATACGCCGAAAGCGTCGCTGCTGAATCCAGATCGCCCAGGTGTTGCGAAACAAACGCCTCGCGTCCGCGGGTCAGACAAAACGTCGCTTTCAGCTCACCGCCCAGGCCCAAAGCGGGAGGCATCTCGACGGGAAGTGGGATCGGATCGGGCACATAACCGCGCGCGCGTCGAATGAACACCGTCTGACCCGCGATCGAGCGCACCACACTGTCATCACAGCGGATCGCGATCGGACGATCGTGGGTCACAAGCAAGTCGCAGAGCGGCGAAAGTTTCTGCCTGGCTTCTTCATCGTCACAAATCAGCGGCTCGTCGTGCAGATTGCCCGATGTTGCCACCAGCGCCCCATCAGAATCGGCGAGCCACCACTGCGGTTCCGTCGGACGCCCCAGCCATTCAAACCACAAAAGGTAGTGCAAAAGCGACATCGGCAGCACAAGGCCGATCGTCGACAAATCGCTGGCCACGGAAGGTGCAATTCCAGCGTCTTCACGCCGCGCAAGCAGCACAATCGGACGCCGCGGATCGCCAAGCTTGGCCGATTCCGCGCCCGACAACTTGGCAAACCGTTTGGCACTTTCGACGCTCAGCACCATGACCGCGAGTGGTTTGCCGTCGCGCTGTTTGCGCAGTCGCAGGTTTTTTACCGCATCGTCCCGTCGCGCATCGCACAAAAGGTGATACCCGCCGACCCCTTTTAGCGCGACGATTTGCCCGGCGCGCAGCGCGGCAACCACCGACGAAAGCGTTTCGCTTAGCCTAGGACCGCAGACCGGGCAAGCCATCGGCTGCGCATGGAAGCGACGGTCTTGCGGATCGTGATACTCGGCCAGACACGCGGTACAGAGCGGAAAGAGAGCGAGCGTGGTGTGGCTGCGGTCATACGGCAGACGATGCGCGATGGTGAGCCGTGGACCACAGTCGCAGCAGCTCGAAAACGGATACAAGTAGCGACGCGACGACGGATCGCAGACCTCTGACAAGCAGGCTTCACACGGCACAACATCTGGCCCGATGCGCGTCTGCACCGCTGCTGATTCCTGACTTGGCACAATCTGAAACTGCGTTTCATCGTCGCAGAGCGGCAGCTCTTGGGTCGTCATCGAATCAATCTGCGCGGTCTTCGGTGCACCACCTTGCAACAGCGCAAGCAGCGCCGTCGGATTCGACCCTTGCGCTTCGATGAAGACGCCGTGCTCGTCATTGCCGACGAGTCCCGTCAGCCCGAGCTGTGTCGCATGGGTCTTTACAAACGGACGAAACCCGACCCCTTGCACAAGGCCGCGCACCACAATTCGCAGCCGCTGTCTCATCGGCTAGACCAGATGTGCCCGCTCGTCAGCCAGCCAGTGCAGCCAGTCCGCAAGACCTGCGCCTGACTTCGCCGACAACATGAGCACCGGCAGACCGGGCCGAATCCGCCGCGCATGCTCGACCAGTTTTTCGACGGAAAAGTCCAAGTGGGGCAGCAGATCGATTTTGCTCACCACCAGCAGATCCGCCGTCGCAAACATCGCCGGATATTTCAGCGGCTTGTCTTCGCCCTCCGTCACCGACGCAATCACCACCCGCTTGTGTTCGCCCAGGTCGAAGCCCGCCGGGCAGACCAAGTTGCCCACATTTTCGATCAGCAAAAGGCCACGCGGCAACGCCGGCAAGCTCGGCAGCGCATCACGCACCATCTGCGCGTCGAGATGACACGCTTTTCCCGTCTGAACCTGGACCGCTGCGACGCCGGTGTTGCGAATTCGCTCTGCATCGAGACTGGTCGTCTGATCGCCTTCTATCACGGCGACCGGACAGTCTTTTGCGAATGTATGCAGCGTCTTTTCAAGCAGCGCCGTCTTGCCTGCCCCCGGACTCGCCAGAAGGTTCACCACCAGCGTCTTGGCCTTGGCAAACTGAAAGCGATTGTGCGCAGCGACGGCGTCATTGTCAGCCAACAGATCGCGCTCGACGAGCAGGGTGCGAACCTGGAGCGGCGCATGCCGGTGACGCAACACCTGACCGTCTGGCAAAACGTGCTCATGTTCGCCGTCTTCTGCGCCTCCATGATCGTGGATAGTCCCGGCGCTGCCACAGCCGCAGATCGCACACATCGCTTACAGAACCTCCAAGCGAGTGAGCCGTAGCTCATCGCCGCCCACGACGACAAGAGAGAACGCACCGCACGAAGGACAACCGGCGCCACGGCGCTCGATGGAGTGGTCCGCGCCACACGACAGACAGTGGGCCTGCGCCAGCGTGTGTTCAATCTGGAGAAGGGCCCCATGCGCGACCGTACCGCGGCTCGCTGCGGAAAAAGCCAGGCTTAGCGACGAAGGCTCGACGTGGGACAGCGCCCCGAGTTGAAGCGCGACTGTCACCACGCTGTGGGCCTGTGCTCGCTCGGCTTCTTCGACGACCATGCGAACCAGGGACTGGGCCAGCGCAAGCTCGTGCATCGGTCAGTGATGTGCCGTTGCAGGCTCGCCCCCGATAAGCTGCTCAACTTCTCGCCGCATGGTGTCGCGCAGCGCCTGGGTCTTGGCTTCCAGGTTCAGACGCAGCACCGGCTCGGTATTGCTTGGACGGACGTTGCACCACCAGTCGGAAAGACGAATCGTAATGCCATCGAGCCACGACACTTCGGCGCCAGGGAACGAGGTTTCCAGCTTCTTTAGCACCGCATCTTTGTCAGCGACGACAAAGTTAACTTCACCCGTCGCAAAGTAACAAGCGAGCGGCTTTAGCACCTGGCTGAGCGGCTGATTTCGCTTGGTCAAAACCCCAAGCAGCCACAGCATCGCCAGCTCCGCATTGTCGGTAAAAAAGGCATCGCGGAAGTAAAAGTGCCCCGACAGCTCGCCGGCAAAGATCGCGTTTGTCTGCCGCATGCTCTTTTTGATGAAGCTGTGACCGACGCGGCTTTCGAGCGGTTTGCCACCATGCGAAAGGATCTGATCCCGCACAACCCACGACGAGCGAAGGTCGTAAATCACCGTACCGCCCGGCTCTTTGGCCAAAAACTCTTCCGCCAAAAGCGCCGTGATCTGATCGCTCGGTGCCAGCTCGCCACGCTCGTCGACAAACATCGCCCGATCGCCATCGCCATCAAACGCAATGCCCAGATCGGCGCCGACTTCTTTGACCTTGGCTTGCAGGTCGACCATGTTGCGCGGATCGAGCGGATTGGGCTCGTGGTTGGGGAAGCTGCCGTCGACTTCAAAGAACAGCGGCGTTACATGACACGGCAGCTGCGCGAGCAGATTGGGCAGCACCGCCCCCATCATGCCGTTGCCGGTGTCGATGACGACTTTGAACGCCTTGGTTTTCGGCGTAAGCCCGAGCAAAAACTGATGGTAATCCGCGATGACGTTGCGCTCTTCCAGCTTGCCTGGCACATCCGCGACGGGGAGCTGCGCAGTCGAAGTCGCAATCTGTTCGATCGCTGAAATCCCGGTGTCGTAACTTATCGGCGTCGCGCCGCGTCCGCACAGCTTGAAGCCGTTGTAGCGGGCGGGATTGTGACTGGCGGTGATCATGATCCCGGCGTCGGCAGAAAGGCTGGCGACGGCGTAATACAGCGTCGGCGTGCCCACTTCCCCAATGTCGATGACATCGCAGCCGGCGGCCAAAATGGCGTCGATCAGGGCACGGCGAATGCTCGGGCCGCTCTGTCGCATGTCCCGTCCGATGACGATGCGTTTTGATCCGAGTACCGACACCGCAGCGCCGCCAATTCGAGAAGCCAACTTCTCATCGAGCTCGACGGGATAGGTGCCGCGAATGTCATACGCCTTGAAAATGCCTGCCATGGTTGTCCTTCGGGAATGCATCGGCTGCTTGTGCCGCGCGGGATGGCGGCGCTGCCGAGGTCTTTGCGGTTGTGCTGGAAAAACGAGAGCGATCGACGCGGACTACTTGCCGCCGCGCTCTTTTTCTTGCTGACGCTTGACGCGCTCTTCGATGCGCTTCTGTTCGATGCTGGCGCCGGCCTTGATCCCGAGCATCTTGTCGACGATGTTTTCGTTCGGATCGGTCTGAGAATCGCCGGTCGTCACGTTGTCGATGACGTGGGTGTTGGTGTGGCGCACTTTCGGCGGGCTGTTGACGGCGCGCTCTTTTTCGATCTGCGGCCACTGCGACTTCTGAATGATCGACAGACAGAAGTTGTTGTAAAACGTCGTCGCATCGTAGGCGCGCAGGATGTAGTCACCTTGCGGCGGCCACTCGTAGTAATCGAGCGCCATTTCATCGTCGGTCTGCTTCTTGGCAAAGCTCATCGAGGCCTTGCCGTAGCGACCTTCCATCGCGCCGACGAACGTATCAAAGTCCATGCCTTTGAACTTTTCGGCGTTGTAGACGATGTACTGCTTGTAGAGCTTTTCCTTCCAGAAGAAGAGGAAGCGCTTGAGATCCTTTTCCCACAGCACCAGCATCGACTCGCTGTTGCGGTGGCCAAACTCGCGGTCGACGATCGACACGTCCCAGCCGGTCTTTTGACCGCTGAACTTGATGTACGAGCTGCGCATTTGGTCGATCGCGTCCTGGCGTTCTTTGCGGATGCGATCTTGATCGGCGGCTTCTTTTTCGGCCTCGATCTTGGGTTGGAACTTGGCGTTGATGTCCTTCTCCATCAACGTCATCGCCTCTTCCGGGGTCATGCCGAACTTGAACTTGCCGGCCAGTTCCCCGATCGCGCGACCGGCGGACTCAGCAGACACCTGCGAGGCGGCAGTCTTCGGCGGCGGGGGCGGCGGCGGGGCCTTGGCGCTTGCGGGAACACTCGCCGCGAAAAGCAGCAGCGCGGCAGAAGCAGGAAGGACTCTCATCGTCGAATTTCTCCTGTCGATTCAAGTACCACACCACGTAGAGCGACGCCATATGCCAAGCGGCTCCGTCGCGTATGGCTGGTCCGATCGTCATCTGCGATCATGGATGGTCTGACGACCGAGCTTTTGAGTCGTTCACCGAAGTGCTAAAAACAAGACGTGACCGAGTGCACCCACTGCCGAAAACGGTATGAAAACGAAGTCCGATTCTGTCCGGTCGACGGTTATGCGGTCGTGCCGGTCACGGAACCGCAGAAACCCTGGGTCGGACGGCTGCTGATGGGCCAGTTCCAGATCCAGTCGGTCTGCGGACAAGGAGCGACAGGAACTGTTTATTTGGCGACGCAAGTTGGGATGGAACGCCAAGTCGCCGTCAAAGTCTTGCGCGCCGATCTCCTCAAAGATCCCGACATCGTCAAGCGCTTCGTCCGCGAGGCCCGCGCCGGTGCCAAAATCAGCCATCCGAACATCGCCACCGTCCACATGGTCGGGCAGACCGAAGACGGCGTGCCATTCATCGTCATGGAGTATGTGCCGGGGCGACCGCTTTCGGCGCTGCTCGACAAAGGCAAGCCGCTTTCGCTCGGCAAGCTGACCCAGCTTTGCAGCCAGATCGCGGCGGCGCTCACCGAAGCGCATGCGCAGGGCATCGTCCACCGCGATCTCAAACCGGAAAACATTCTCGTCAGCGAGCGACGCGGCACACCCGATGTCGTCAAGCTGGTCGACTTCGGCATTGCCAAAATCCTCGTCGCGTATGCACCGGGGGAAGATGCGATCTCGCGGATGGGCACGGTGTTTGGAACGCCGCACTACATCGCGCCCGAGCAAGCTTCCGGACAAGCCGTCGATGGTCGCGCCGATCTGTACTCGCTTGGCTGCATCCTGTACCAGATGGCGACGGGGCGCGTGCCATTCGATGGCAAAGCCGGCCTGCAAGTGCTCTTGTCACAAGTTCGCGATCCAGTTGTCGATCCGCGTGAGGTCAATCCCAAGCTGTCCGATGACTTGGCTGACTTTATTTTGAGCCTGCTCGAAAAAGACCCGGCGGCGCGTCCGCAGACCGCCAAAGAAGTCCGGGAGCAGCTCCTTGCGCTTGGGAAAGGTTCCGACAAAGGCGACGATCGAAAAGGCAAGCTCACCGCCAAAGGTTCGGTATTTGACGACGACGAAGGCGATGACAGCGGCGAGGATGACACCGCAGCATCGAGTGATGACGGACCGTCGCTTGATGCCTGGGTAAGTGGCCAGCAAAAAGAAACGCCGCCAGCCCCAAAGACGCGCAACCCTCCGCAGTCGGCCCGTCGTCCAGCAAGTGGCGCCGCCCCGCTGCCCAAGAGCGGTCGTCGCGCCGATTCGACGCCCCGCAGTGTGCCGCGCTCGGGTCGTCCGGCAAGTGGTCGCCCACGCCCTATCGAAGCCGAGCCCGCCCGCTCCCATCGCGACATCATCGAAGAAGACGATGCCGTCTTGGCCGAACCGTTTTACAAGCGACACGCCAAGCCGCTCCTCGGTGTGTTTGGCGCCATCACGGTTGGCCTGCTGTTTGGGGTGGTCTATGCCCAGTTCCGCCAGGCACCACCCGCGCCAAGCCCGGTGACACCACCGCCACAGGTTCCGGCCCTGGCTGCCCCGGCGACTGTACCGATCGGCAAACCGATGCCCGCGGTTCGCCCAAGTCCAAGTGCCGCCAAGCCGGCTGCGGCCCCCGCCGTGCCCACGGCTTTGGTCCCAGGCAAACCGGCAGCCCCAGGCGCCCCGGTTTCGGCTTCTGCCCCCCTTGTTCCGGCGACGGGTTCGCTGCCACCGACCGGAAGTTTGCCACTCGCACCGCCGACCCTGCCGGCTGTCACTCCGTCCCCGGCCCCGGTTGCACCAGCTGTGACGCCCACGCCTGCGCCCGCCCCGGCTGCTGCTGCGACCAAACCCGCAGAGCCCACGGACAAAACCGCCGACAAACCCGCTGACAAACCGAAAGACAACAGCGCGGACAAACCTGCTGACAAAC
>DAORGN010000195.1:0-9303 GCA_035340095.1 Pseudomonadota bacterium
CGTCAGCCTTCACAGCCGCGGCCTTTTCCGCAGCGGCCTTGGTGTCCGCCGGGCTCAGGTCGAGGTTCGCTGGCGCGCCGACGTTCACAACGTAGCAGCGCGAGCCGCCGTTGTTGAAGAAGCCGTAGACGGCGTGCGACAGGAAGGTGGACTGGGTGAAGTCGCCGAAGGTCTTGACGTACTGGGTCCAGTTCGTGACGAGCACTGCCTGGTTGACAGGACCCATCATCGACTCGCCCAGGAAGCCGACCGTGTTGGTTCCAACTGCCTCAATCGGCTTTGAACCACGGTCAACTTCTTCAACGTATACGCCCGGCGAAAGGTAACTAGTGGCCATGCTGCGATCTCCTTGCTGATTTGCCTACCGTCAGATGATCCCCAGGGTTGCCTTCCGCGCTGGTCCAAGTGGCTTCGCAGAAGGTTATCGGTACGGCCTGGCGATGGTTGCTTTCCAATGGCCTCGTCAGTTCCTCACTGACGAAGCCGGTTCAGTTTGTCCAAATCGAAAAAGCGGACTTCGCGCTCGCGCACCCGCGTGAACGTCCGCGAGGTCGTCGGATACAGCGGGATCGTCGTCCAACACTGCACCGCCGGCTTCAGCGGCTGATTCAGGCTCGACCAGAAGCGGGACAACACCGTTTCATCCAGCTTCTGGGAAAGCAGAAGCGGAATGTAGTCGTCCGGCTCGAAGGAGTCGCCTTTGAGCTGCTCGCCGCGAATCGTCGGATGTTCCATGAAGGTCCGGATCGTCGCGCCGAGCAGAAGCTGTTCTTCTTCTGGCGTCTGCGCCCAGCACGAGATGAGATAGTCGAGACGCAGCCACATGGGCAGGTCACGCGCGATCTCTCGTGCTTGTCCGTCAGAACCAAACTCGACGTCGATGTACTGGCCGCTTCGGTTGTTGCCGACGCCTTCTTCATCGAGCGTGATGTTGTACAAGTAGAGAGACACCGCGGGCATCTTCCCCTCGATGTTCTCCTGCTTGGGTGCAGCGACGACCAAATGGACGCGCTTGTAGCCAATCTGCTTGTACTGCTGCTTCAGGAGCTCCCCGATGGATTGGGAAGTCTCCTTAATGATGTGGTACTGGCCTGGATTCATGGCCTGCCCGACTGCCCTTGCTTCCCCCCCTGAGATAGCTCTGATCGTCAGAGCTAAGGTCCAGGGTCAGCCTACGTTAGTGGATCGGAAGGGTTTCTGTCAATCCTTCATTTTCCCTGCCGCCGGACATCAATACCGACGAGAAACCCACGCGATCACTACGAAATGTGGCCAGGGCATCTGACTGCAAAAGGAGTCGTTTTTTGCAGCGAAAGGAGTCGTTTGGGAGGACGAATTCCCAATGTAGGAATCGCATTACCTACCGACGGAAATGGGAACTGAAATTCCGAATTCTGTAACCTGCGGATCTGCTTGTCTGAATGCGCGAAAGAATCGACCAGCGGCGGGCATCAAGGCCGGACGATCAATATTAGTCATGCGAAATGACTAATTTATAAGGGATGTACCGATCAGGTCCAACCGAATGGCAGATGACCGCTTGGCGCCGGCACAAGCGGGGCCTTGGGCGATCGGACCATCATCGAGCTGGCGGTGAAAAAAGGACGGATCGGCGACGGAAAGGTGGGACTTGGGGGCAAGCGAGCCAGGACGAAAAGTGCGCGGTTAGGCCGCGTCTTCTTCGCTGCTGGAATCCTCGCCGCCCACATCAGGCATATCGGATTCGGCGGGTTCGCTCTGGTAGCTACACGAAGCGCAGCGCAGCTTTGTACCCGACCGATTCTGCTTCTTCAGCAGGAAGGGTGCGCCACAGTCTGGACACGGCTCCTTGATTGGCCTATCCCACGACACAAAGTCGCAGCCTTTCGCGCTGTAGTTGGAGCAGCCGAAGAACGGCGAGCCACGTCGCGAGCGGCGTTCGGTCAAGAAGCCACCGCAGCCGGGTTTCGGACAGGTGATGCCCAAGCTCACGGGACGGGTGGTCTTGCACTCGGGATAGCGCGAGCAGGCCCAAAATTCACCAAAGCGACCACGGCGGAAGATCAGATCGGCGCCGCAGGTCGGGCACTTTTCGTCGGTGGTCGGCTCGGGGACCAGCTCGATGGTGCCGTCTTTTTTGCGCGTAAACTCTTTGGTGTTTTTGCACTCGGGATAGCCACTGCAAGCGAGAAACTCACCGTTTCTGCCCCACTTGATGACCATCGTCTGGCCGCACTTTTCGCACTGAAGCTCCGTCGGAATTTCGACCTTTTTGAGGTCTTTCATCTCGACGTGGGCTTTTTCGACATCGGTCTTGAACGGGCCGTAAAACTCGGTCAAAAGCGCCAGCATCTCGCGCTGACCCTCTTCGACCTCGTCCAGATCGGTTTCCATCTTCGCCGTAAAGTCGACGTTGAGGATGTCCGGGAAGCTCTGCACCAGCAGCTCGTTTACACGCTTGCCCAGATCCGTCGGATGGAAGCGGCCTTCTTTCTTTTCGACGTAGCCGCGATCCTGAATGGTCGACAGAATCGTCGCATACGTCGACGGACGGCCAATCCCCTTCTCTTCCAGTTCTTTGACGAGCGACGCTTCGGTAAAGCGCGGGGGCGGCACCGTGAAGTGCTGATCGGCAGCGACGCTTAGCGCCTTGAGCAACTCGCCCTGCTGGAGACTCGGCAGCCGATCGCCATCGGCCCCTTGGTCGACCTGCGGCGAGTCTTCGTCTTCCGTCTCGGTATAGATCAGCGTGAAGCCGGGGAAGCGCAGCACTTGGCCACTCGCGCGCAGCTCGTAGCTCTGGCCGGCGTCTTTGACTTCGACGATCGCGGTCGTCTGGTCGTAGAGCGCCGGCTTCATCTGCGACGCCACAAAGCGGTTCCAGATGAGCTGATAGAGCTTGATCTGATCGTCGATGTCGCGCGCTTTTTCGGGGTTTTTCGCCGCTTCTTCGCGCAAAAGCTTGCGCACCGTTTCGGGATCGTACTTGGTGCTGGTCGGACGGATCGCTTCGTGCGCGTCCTGGACGTTGCCCTTTTTCGACTTGTAGACCACGGGCTCGTCGGGCAGCGCTTCTTTGCCGAATCGCTGGGTGATGTAACCACGCACTTCAGTCAGCGCGTCGGCACTGATCCGCGTCGAATCGGTACGCATGTAGGTGATCAAGCCGACGCGGCCTTCGCTGCCCAGCTCGACACCTTCATAAAGCCGCTGCGCGACACCCATCGTCCGCTTGGCCGTAAACCGCAGCTTGCGCGCCGCTTCCTGCTGAAGCTTGCTCGTGATAAACGGCGCCGTCGGCAGCTTGCGCCGCTCTTTGCGTTCGACCTGCGCAACCTTGAGCGGCGCTTTGCGCAACAGCGCAGCGATCTGCTGAGCCGTCGCCCCATCGAGCCGATCGGGCTTTTTGTCATTGATCTTGTAGAGCCGCAGGTAAAAGCGCGGTGGCGTCTTGCCTTCGACTTCGGCCTGCACGGTCCAGTATTCTTCGGCGGTAAATGCGTCGATTTCGGCTTCCCGTTCGACGACAATGCGCACCGCTACCGACTGAACCCGGCCCGCCGACAGACCGCGCCGGACCTTGTTCCACAAGATCGGCGAAATTTGATAGCCGACCAAGCGATCAAGCACGCGGCGCGTCTGCTGGGCGTCGTACTTGTGCTTGTCGAGGTCGGTCGGGTTGGCGATCGCCTCGGTGATCCCGCGCTGCGTGATTTCATTAAAAAGCACGCGCTTGATGTTTTCGTTCGCAGTGCGAATCTCGTCGGCCAAGTGCCAGGCGATCGCTTCTCCTTCGCGATCAGGGTCAGGCGCCAGGTACACGACATCGCTCTGCTTGGCGGCCTTGCACAGCTCGCTGAGGATTTTGCCCTTGCCGCGAATGACGACGTACTCGGGGGTAAAGTCGTTTTCCAGGTCGACGCCGATCTTCGATTTGGGCAGGTCTTTGACGTGACCCACCGACGCCATGACCTTGGCTGCACCACCCAAATATTTTTCGATGGTCTTGGCCTTGGCAGGAGACTCGACCACCACCAGCATCGATCCGCGCTTGCCACCTCCGCGTGCGGGCGTCGACTTTTTGCTCGCAGCGGCCTTTTTGGTCGGCTTTTTCTTGCTCGCAGTCGACTTTTTGCTCGTCGACTTGGTCTCTTTTTCGCTTGGCGCCTTGCTCTTGGCGGCGCTCTTTTTCGCCGGACTCGCTTTCTTCGCCGACGCTTTGGTCGACTTCTTGGGGGCGGAGGTACTCTCCTCGTCAGACGATGTGGTCTTTCGAGCAGCCTTAGAAGTGGTCGAGGACTTGGCTTTGGCCATGGCTTTCCTAGCTAAGCGGAGCATGCACGATGTACCGCCCCCCCGCCAAGCGGGTACAGCGATCGGCAAGCTCCAAGTCTACGAGTACCGCCGCGCACTCAGCCGCACAAAGACCGGTACGGGCACACAGTTCCCCTACATCTGCGGGCGCACAAGCCGCGAGCGCCGAAAGCACCCGCGCCGCCGCTTCTTCGCAGCCCAAATGCAGCGCTTCTGCCGTCACAGCCGTCGCTACGGCCCGGCTTTCGGCGACATCGGATGGCGCAGCAACAGCCGCCGCAGTTTGGTGTGCATCACCGCCAGACGCGGTGACAAAATCGACAACTTCATCGACGCTGTGCGCAAGCTTGGCACCGGATTCCAGCAGCCTGGCAGTTCCTGCCGATCCGGTTAGCGCACACAGCCGTCGTCCGTGGCGCAACGCCTGTCGCGCCGTGATAAGCGATCCCGATCGCTCTTGCGCCTCGACAACCACCACGACATCTGCGATCGCCGCCATCAGCTCGTTGCGAATGCGAAAGTGGAGCGGCAGCGGTGGGGCCCCCGGCGCAAACATCGACAACAGCAGCCCTTTTTCCGCGATCTCCAAAAGCAGGGTCGCATGTTGCTTGGGGTAATACACGTCGATGCCGGTTCCAACCACCGCGCAGGTCGCACCCGAAACCGACAGCGCGCCGCGATGGGCCGCAGCATCGATCCCGAGCGCGCCCCCGGAAACCACCACAACCCCCGCGCGAGCCAGCTTTTGCCCAAGCAAAAACGCGCGCTCTTCTGCTACCCGACTGCACGCCCGCGAACCAACCACCGTACACAGCGGACGACCGTCGAGAAGTTGAGCCTGCCCGCGCAGCCAAAATGCTTGGGGTTTCCGCCACAGCCGCAGCCTCGCAGGTTGGTCCGCATCCGATGGCAGGCACTGTCGCGCCCCGTCCACAAGCGGTTGGGCATCCGGCTTTTCTCGATATGAAGCGAGCGGCGACAAGGCATTCACAAGTAGGCACTCCCTCGCAGCGCGTCAAGGCTCATGCTTGTTTCCGACGGAGAAATGGACGCCAGACCAGCGCAAGCCCGGACCGTGATGCGGCAATTTGCAGTCAACCCGGCCACCACAAAGGCGCAAACCCTCGCACACGCAGCCCGCAGCAGCGGTTCATTTGCCGTATTCATGCGTAATTATTTGTATTTTGGATTTCTTTTTTCATGCATTCTATTGTCCTCGCTTTAGGTCGTGACCAGCCCAGGCGGTCGTTGGCGCACTCGCTGCCGGGGGGCCCGCAAGCACCACACTTCACGGTGCGGGCGGGAAAAGAGCAGCGCTGCCAGCGCCACCAAGTGACCATCGGGGGCCCTGGGCTGGTCACGTCCGCGCGAGGTTTGGCGGCCTTTTTGGCCAAAGCCAGCGTGCGGCGCAGCGTCTTTGGCGGACGCAGCATCGAAACCAGTTGCCCGTGGTGAAGCGATCCGCTTTGCTGCGAGCGGCCTTTCGCCATCGCATGGAGGCTGTTTTTCTCGTGACCGCTTCGTCTCGGCCAGGCTTTCGGCAAATCTCTACGGAACCGGCGCTCGATCATGCCGCCAAAGTCGGCGGTTATGCCTGGTGGTACGCCGAGGTTCACGACGCTGAAGATCAGTTTGGCCTGACGCTGATCGTCTTTGCCGGATCGGTGTTTTCAGCCGACTATGCCCAGCGCCTGCGTCGGGGTCAGCCGATCACCGGCCTGGATGTGCCGGCGGTCAACCTGGCCGTTTACAAGCGCCGCGGCCCCGGTGGACCGTCGACCCAGAAGCTGTGGGTGATGAACGAATACGGAAAGGCCGCGCTGCGCACCGATGCCCAGTTGATCGCGGTCGCGGACAGCCAACTTTCGGTGCAGAGCGATGGCAGCCTTCAGGTGCAGCTGCACGAACCGACGACGCGATTTTTTGGCAAACCGGGCGCGGTTGTCGATCTCTCACTGCGGCTTGGCCCGCCCACGCAAGTTCCTGCGCCGCT
The DNA here is from genome assembly GCA_035340095.1 of Pseudomonadota bacterium. GTDB lineage: Bacteria > Myxococcota_A > Polyangia > Palsa-1104 > JAEUJZ01 > JAEUKA01. The sequence continues at coordinate 6,287 of DAORGN010000195.1, forward strand.
TGTGCTCGGGCACAGTCCGCGTGGCGAAGCGCACTTGTGGCAGCCGTTTTCGCTTCTGTCGCCCGCCGAGGTCGAGCTGCGACTGCCCAACGAGCGCATCTGCTTTTCCGGCACGGCCTACGCCGATCACAACTACGGATCGGGACGGCTGGAAGACTGCTTTGCCCGCTGGGGCTGGGCGCACGGTTTTTCCGACGATGGAAGCTGTGGAGCGGTCGTTTATGACACCACCGCACTCGATGGACAGCGACGTCGAATCGGACTGCTTGCCAGCGGACGTGACGCCCTGCCGATCGTGGAAGAGTTTGCCGAACCGCCGCCGCCGAGCGAGCCAGGCCGCGACGGTCGCGACTTTTGGTGGCAGAAAGTGCCGCGCGCGATGTCCGCCGGATCGCTGCACTGTACCCGAAGGGAACACGGACGGCTGCTCGATGCACCGTTTTACGCCCGCTTTGGTGTTGAGTTCGTCGATGAAGCCCGCGTGCCAGGCATCAAGCTGCGCGGCGTCGGAGAATACCTGGATCTGGAACGCTTTCGCTTGCCGGCGCTCCAGTTTTTGCTCCGCTACAAGACCTATGTTGCGCGCAGGTCCGACGACAGCCAGGCCGAATAAAAGGCCGCAAACCCACGCATATTTTTGGGGTTTCGCCCGCTTGCCAACAAGGCGATGATGTCAGGGCTCGATGCTTCCCTCGGTAATCCAAACAAGCCTTGAGGTTTGGGCTGGCACTTCGCTGTTCTTCTCTTTGCTCCTGCTTTTCGGCGTGCTGCGGCTCCGAAAAACGCCGCCTGGGCCCCCGCCCGCCTGGCCAGCGATCGTGGTTTTGCGCCCCTGCGAGGGCGACGAGCCAGGTCTTTACGAAAACCTGTTGTCGTCGTGTCTTGCGCCGTATGAAGGGCCGCGTCGGGTGCTGCTGTTGTGTCCGAGCACGTCCGATCCGTCGTACCCGCTGCTTTTGCGGGTGGCAAAGGCGGCACCGCCCACCATTCCCGTCGAAGTACTACTGACGCGGCCCGAGGCCCTGCACAACCGCAAGGTGTCGCAGCTGCTGGTGGGAATTGCCCGATCGACCGAGCCGATCTTGATCACTGCCGACAGCGATGTCCTGTTGGGAGAAAAGGATTTGCCGTCGCTGGTGTCGTTGCTTTGCGCGCCGCCAAGCACGCCGGTGCAGCGTCAGCAAGTCGGCATTGCGTTCGCAGCCCCCGTCGAACAACAGCCGCGGACGCGCTGGGATCGGCTGTCGTCGGCACTGGTGGGTGGCTCGGTGCAAAACTTCATGGCGCTCTACGGGCTGTATCGGCTGATCGGTGGGGTGCCGAGCATGGCGGGAGCGCTTTTGGCGATTTCCCGCCGCGCGCTCTTAGACATCGGCGGTCTTCAGGAAGTGCGAACGATTCTCGGCGAAGACCACGAACTGGCGCGTCGGCTCTGTGCGGCGGGCTATTCCGTCGAGCAAAGCCCGTTTCCAGCCCACTGTTCGGATGGCGAACGATCGCTTTATGGGGTGATTTCACGGGTGGCACGCTGGCTGATGGTGGTGCGCGCACAGCGACCTCTTTTGCTTCTGACGTATCCGCTGTTTATGGCGGCAACACCACCGCTGCTCGTGGCCACAGCGATCTTGCGGACCCCGCTGCTTTCGCTGCTGGCCGGCCTGATTTTCACCGCCCGCACGCTGCTTTCGTGGCTTTTGCGCCGTGCCCAACACGTCCAGCAGGGGTTTTTCGAAAGCGCGCTCGAGGTGATCGGGGCGGAGCTGCTGCTGTGGACGGGACTTGCCAAGGCGCTGGCGACCCGGCAGATAAACTGGCGCGGCTATCGCTTTCGCATCGCACGCGGCGGGCACATGATTCCCGAAGCGCAGGCCCCGTCGGCGCAGCCTTAAGCGACGCGGCGGGACCAGGCAAGCAGGGTGTTAGGCGTTTCGACCCAACTGCGCGAGCAGCTCGCTCACATCGGGAGGAATCGCGCCGCCCGACTGTTTGTGCATCAGCAGCAGCTTGAGGACCGCGCGGGCCGCCTCGGCAACCAGATCCGGTCCGGCGCTGTGTCCGGCGGAAACGGGTGGATGGGCCGCCGCCTGCGCTGCCGCCGGAGCGTTCGAACTGGCGACCTGCGCTGGTGCCTGGGCAGTCGTCGATGCTGGGGTTTCCGTCGCGGCGGCTTCGCTTGACTGCGGAAACAGCGTGAGCACTTCCGCCGCATGCTTCCACACGTCGACGCGCGGAAACATGTGGGTGATGACGCCCTTGGCATTCACGATAAACGTCATGCGCGCGGTGTTGTCGTTGCGCAGCGCGCCCCATTCCTCGCTGATGCGGCGCATCGAATCGCACAGCACGTCGAAGTTGAGGTTGTGCTCTTTCGCAAACGCGGTGATTTCCGACGCCGGGCTGGCCGTGATGCCGACCACCTTGACGCGCCGTTTGGCAAGCTCCGGCACGATGTCGCGGAAGCCGATCGCTTCACGCGCACAGCCGGGCGCCCCCGCCTGCGGAAAGAAGTAGACCACGACAAAGTCTGCCTCGGACTGAAGCCGCCCGAGCTGCACCATGTGCTGGTCCTGGTTGTACAAAGCAAAGTCCGGTCCGAGTCCACCCACTGTTGGCATGGTTATTTATATTACTAATTTTTCACAAAATACACATGCCCGGCACAGCTTCAGCCTGCGTCGAGGACTGGACGCCTGCTGGGGAAAAGCGCGGCGCCGCCAGGGCAGGCCCCTCGCGCTTGCTGGTGAGATCACGGTTGTTTTTGGCCCAGCGTGCTTTCGCGGTTTGACAATGCGAAAATAGGCACGGCGCTTTTCTGACACAGCGAAGGGGGAGTTTCGACGGCAATTGGGATATGTGGCAGTCACCAATTGTCGACCCTTCACCTACTTGATAACGGGGAACACGGTCTTATTTGTCAAAATTGGTCGAACCAATAGCAACCATCTGGAGGCATTGAGCATGAGAAAACACGTACTCGCTCTGATGTCCGTTACCTACCTATTGATGGGCTGCAATGC
>DAORGN010000196.1:0-9176 GCA_035340095.1 Pseudomonadota bacterium
GGTGGAAATCGTCCAGCAGCTTGGCTGGCAGGTGCCCGACTGGGTGGTGGTCCCTGGCGGCAACCTCGGGCATGTGACGGCGATTGCGCGCGGCTTTGCGATGGCCAAAACGCTGGGACTGATCGATAGGGAACCGCGGCTGTTGGTCGCCCAAGCCGAGCAGGCCTCGCCGCTTTACCACGCCTTTTGCAACCGCTGGCAGTTTGTCCGCGAAGTCGCCGGTCCGACCCAAGCCACCGCGATAGCCATCGGCAACCCGGTCAACGTCCACAAAGCCATTGCTGAGCTACAGCGCGTAGACGGTGCCGTCGAAGCGGCCAGTGAAGACGAGATCACGACGGCCTGGACGCTGGGCGACCGTCACGGACTCCAGACCGATCCACACACTGGCGTGGCGCTCGCCGCCCTGGCCAAGCAAGTCGAAAAAGGACGGATCTTGCCGTCGCAGCGCGTCGTGGTCGTCAGCACCGCACACGGCCTGAAGTTTGGAACGCTAAAGCGCGACTTTCACCTTGGCGAAGCCGCCGCGCAGACCGCAGGGCCCACGTCGCAGGCGACAGCGAACAAGCAGGCGAGGCGCAACCCGCCGCTGCGCCTGCCGCCGCATCTGCCGACGCTCGATGACGTGGTGCTACGCAAGCTCGATGACGCTGAGCGTGCGCGTTGAGCTGTAGTACCCAATCTTGATCGTCGAGGACGTGGTGTTGGTATAGACCTGGACCTTGAAGTTGTACGTGCCGGCAGACGGGGCCAAAATCGCATGCATCTGCACATCGCGCAGCGAGTAACCACTGACGGAAAACTCGTGGACGCTGATCGCGACCGAGTTCCAGGTTGAAGCGCCGGACTGCTGGTAAAGAATTTGGAAGAAGCAGCGCGTGTTGGTGTTGCCTTCGATCTGCACACCACCGAGCGTCAAAAGAACCAGGCAGCTCCCGCCCGTGACGGTCACGTTGCTCACCGAGATGTCGCTGATGTCGGTGTAGGCGCTGGCCGTGGTGCTCCACACCGTGCCGCTCGATACGCTTGTGCTCGTCTTGGTGTTGCTGGACTTGAGCTTGCCGCTGACCGTGGTGTTGCCGCCAATGGTGACGCCACCTGTGTAGTCGCTGGCAAAGTTTAGCGCCAACACGTCGCCTGAGTTGTGCACCAGCGCCCGTCGGTAGCTGCCAGTCGCCCCATCGCGCCGCTCGGTGCAGTCGAGATAGACATCGCTGCCACCAATCGACAGCCGACCTGCGACCGTGACGTTGTTCGAGTTGTCCCAGCGCAGCGCCAGCTTCTGATAGTTGTCCCAGCCGGAACTGGTCGATCCCGGAACAAACGTGCCGTGTCGACCCTTGCCCGACGCATCGCGCACCGTCGTGCCGCTGCCGTCATCCAGACGCCACCAGGCAACAAGACCCGTGGTGTCCATGGGCCGCGCGCTCGTGTAGTTGTCGCTGACTTGATCCGATGAGAGCGCCCGCTTCCAGATTCGCACATGGGCGATTCGTCCGTTGAACGCAGCGTCGTTTGACCAGTTGCTCTTGCCGATGAAGTTGCTCGTGCGGCTTACGCCCGTCGGCAAGGCCAGTCCCGTCTGCGTATTGCCAAACTGAGCGCCATTTTTGTACAGCTTGCCGGTGCCACTTGCGTCGATGGTGGCGCAGATGTGAATCCAGGTGCCGGTCGCAAGTGCCCCCGTGCCATACACCGACGTGGTCGCGCTGCCCGAAGCGCCATTGTGCAGGTTGAAACGAACCGTGCTGCTCGTCCCATCGTTGGCGAGGATGATGTTGTCACTGGACTGGCCGCCACCGAAGTCAAACACCCGGCTCCAACTCGGCAGGCTGTCGTACCTGACCCACGCTTCGACGGTGACACCGCCGGAAAAATCTTCCTGAAAGGCCGGGATGCTGACGTAACCGCCGCCGGTCAGATACAGCGAACCATCGACCTCATTGGCCGCCACACTCGTGGTGCCAAGACCGCCGCCGTCCCGTCCAAACAGCACCGGACCTTCGATACCGACGCCCGCATAGGTGTTGTTTGCGCCAAAGTAACCCAGCCCGTGGTTGAAGCTCTGCGCCGACCGCAGCCGCAGGATGTTTTCATTTAAAATCACCCGCCCGTCCATCGAAAGCTGGCCTGAGACTTTGACCCCGCTCGAAAAGTCCTGGTTTTTGTTGATGGTCAAGCAGTCATCGCTGTCATGCACAAGCGCGCGACGATAGCTGCCGTCACGCCCGCCCCGGCTCGATGGATTGTCGATGCGCAGGTCGGTGCCGCGGATGCTCAAAAGACCGCCGACGTCCGTATCCGACGTGGTCTTGAGCGTGCCGTTGACTTCCAGCGCGTCCCACACCCCAACCTTGCGCGGGGCGTTTGCGACGCCGCCACGGTTGCCGATGAGCATCAGCGCTTTGAAGCTGCCCAGGTCGTTGCAAATCGCGGCGCTGCTGGTTTCGGAAATCCATGGCCCGTACCACGCATTGGCAACGTGCAGCACATTCGACGAAGACAAAAGATCCAGGTTGCCCGTCACATTCAGCTTGCTGATCTTGACGTCGGAATCGGTGGCAATCTTGGCGCCGTTTATCGCGCCGTCCTGGATGCCACCACGCGGAATCGGCGAACCATCGGTGGTACCCGTATGGGTGTGGCCGTACATCGTCTGGGAATAGACCACCGGATCGAACAGCTTCATGTCCGACAGCGATGGAAACACTGCGCGACGGTCGATGATGCTGGTCGCCGTTGTGCCATCCCACGCAAACGAAGCGATGTCGTCATAGGCGTGGCCAATTCCCGCCGGGGGGACAAACGCCGGGTCAGACCCGCTGCGCGGCCACTCGATGTCACGGGTCGCGGTGCGGGCCGGAATCAGCCAGTAATCGCCACTCGCGCACGTCGTGCCCGAAAACTGCACCGACAGCCCGTCTTCCAGATCAATCCAGCCGCCGGTCGTCACACTTTGCAAAGACGGCGTCACCATGTCCCAGCGCCGCACTTTGGGGTTTGGACCAAAGCCAGACAGGTTCAGCGCAGGACCGGGCGGCGGCTGCACCGTGATGTTACGGCCTTCGACGGCAGTGACCCGGCACATGATGCCCGGTTCGTTGCGCAGCTCGCTGCTATCGTCGGTCAAAGACACCCAGCAGCCAACCACAAAGCCGCGCTCCTCATCGAGCGGCACCGGGCCGACCTGCAAGATGTTGCCGACAATCCCTTGCAGCTGCGACACCACCGATCCATTGTCGCGGCTCCACTTGAACGTCACCGGGTCGGTGCCAAGTTTCCCGCCTTGGTGAATTTCGACGCGATACAGGTGGTTGTCGAGCCGCAAATAGCCCGATCCCGGCGGCTGGAGCGAGCTTCCCGCCGTCGGCGCCAGTGCCAGCGCCCGCGCTGCCATCTTGATCGACGACGCTGGAATCTTGGCGCCAAGATCAATTGTGTCGAGCGCGCCGAGCGCAGTATCGAGCTTGAGCAGTCGCAGCTGCCACACCGTCTGCGTTCGCGTCGTGGTGTCCGGTCCCGAAAGCGCCACTTCACGCAGAAGCGGATCTTCGAGCGCCGTCACATGCCGCGTCCACACATCCAGGTAAGCCAGGTAGTTGCCCGCGGCCATTCCAGATAGAAGGGGTGGCGACGGAAAAAACGGCTGGTCTTTGTACGTTGCGCCGACGCTCGCGTCGGACGCGCTGGCGGGCAGCTCGCACACAAGACCGCCGACGATGTAGCGCCCAGGTGACAGCGTAAGGCCGCGGCTTGTGTCAAAGCCGACCTTGAAACCGGCGCTGGCGCGGGGTGCGCCATCGCCAAACAGCGACGACTGCATCACCCGCATTTGGTAGGCGTGGATGTCGACCTGTTCATTCCAGTCGGCATCAAGCTGCACACGACCCTGCTGGAGACGGACGCTGGTGTACTGCTTCTCGGGACGGAACGTAAATCGGGTGAAATCGCCTTTCATGGACATCCTCAGGTGACAACAAAGAGGTTCAAGGTCAGCCCCGAGCGCAGGTACTCAGCCTGGCTGTCAATCAGGTTGCTTTCGCGTAGGGCCTGCTGAAGTTGGTGAAATGCGCCCGGCTCCCCTTGGTCGGAAGCGGCGCTGCGAAGGGCGGTCGCACATCGGACACTCAGCTGCCCATAACCGGGCGCGCCGTACCGACTGGCGGAAAGCTGCGGACGAAGCATGTCCGCGAGCCGGCGTTTTTCATCGGCAGTCTGGGCTTCGTTGACACTCAAAAACGGCTGGCAGCGATAAGTAACCGGGCCCAGGGTGGGGTCATACGGCAGCACGCTGTACGTGACGGCAAATGTGCTGCTGTCGCGATCCACCACCAGCAATCGGTCCAGAAGCACGGAATCTTTGATCGCCAGCACGCGCGTAACCAAACAGGCCCCGAGCACCGTGACGCGCGAAAACTGGACAGACCCAGCCACGACGGCAGGGCTCGCCCGCAGCGGTGCGTCGATGATGCTGTCACAGGCCGTCACCGCGAAGGTGTCCGCGATGATCGGCCCACTTATGGCATGCTCCAGCGAAACGCTGACACTTCCTGGCGGAAAGCCGTTTGACACACTCAACGATGGCGTCGAAGGAAAGCGCGGCAGGCCCGCCGGGTCGAGCATAAACCCCGGAACCAGCGTCGCGTGTCGCACCGTCACCTGGGCGGAAAAACCCGGTGCTGTGCCCGACAGCGGCTGGATCACAAAACCGCCCCGGACGTGCACACCGTCCAGAACCAGCGTCGCCCCGTTGCCAAGCTGGATGGGAAGCGGCGAATCACCGGCCAAGAGCGTCGGACAACACTGGCTGCGGGCGCGCAAAACGAGCGTCCCGCCGTCGCTTACTTTGACCAGCGGGAGCGTGTAGATGTCGCTGTCGCCAAACTCGATGACGACGCTGGGACTTTGGCCCGCCACCTGTCCGCCTGGCCACTGCGCAGGGTCTTGCAACGCCGTCAGCGCGGGCTGATCCCCACCGCCGGCGAGCAGCACCACCGGCAGGTTTCCGACTTCACGCAGCGTGCGTTCATACCCGCCCCCACCGATGGATCCCATCGAGCTGGCGTAGTACGTCGTCCACACTTTGCTGGGATTTACGTCGGTGGCGAAAGCCACTCGGCCAAGCTCTGGGTCGACGGCGGCGACAATCCGGCGCTGCACCTGTTTGCCGTCGCCTGACCGCTTGTACGTAAGCTGCGGCGCCGGTCGCCATGGCGTCGTCAAATCCGCCGCGACCATCTGTTCTGGCAGCACCGCCACCACGTTGCCCATGCTGTCCCGGTAGAAAATCCGCAGCACCGGCTCGGGATCGAAATACGGGTCCAACACGGTTCGCCCGTCGATAAGCGCCTGTCGCCGGGCTTCGAGCGACTGATACAGCACCCGCCGGCGAATCGGCTGCGGCGACAGCTTCAGATCCATCGGCGCTTCCAGCCCAGCCCGAATGCTGGCCGGCGACCACAAGCTCTGCGGCATGCCAAGCGGACTGACCGCATAGACCCCCGCCGAGAGCGGCAACGTCGCCACCATGTCGCGCCGCGTTACGTCGGCCCGCCAGACATACACCCCCAGCTGGTTTTGCAGAAAGCGCCCGCGGCTGCGGACATCGACGGATCGGGTCGTCGTCTCAAACGGCGTCCCGATGTTGTCCAGCACCTGGGCACAGCGCAGGCTTGTTGTCGCCCGGTTGCGCGCCGTCGGGCTGTTGACATGCTGCGACGTGACGACCAGCGGCATGTACTCGACCGCTTGCGCCGGCCAGCCCGTGATGTCGCGCGCCAACGCGCCCAGGGTCTGCACCGTTCCTTTGCGCCGCTTGTGTGCCAGCGAGTTGGCCGTAAAAGCCCGCGCATGCACCGGATGCAGCAGCCTGGACCCAATCAGGTCGCCGATATACGGAACCGCCCACTCGTCGCAGGTCTCGACAAACCAGTTGTCGTAAAGCCGCGCAATGTCGGACTCGACGCGCAGCAGCTCGTTTTCCAAAAGCAGGAGCAGCGCCCGCAACGGCTCGCCCTGCCCAAAGTCGCGCATCCGATAAATCGTCGGCAAAAGCGCATACAACCGCTCGCGCACAAGATCCTTGGTAAGCGCCGGACTCATGGCATCACCCCCACGCTGCTGTCGTCGAGCAAGATGAGCAGAATTTCCGCCCCGCAGCTTAGTCCCCCGCGATCGATCCGCGCCGATTCCGCCGCCAGCGTAAGCTGCTTGCTCTGTGGGCTGCCGTCAAACCACAGCCCCGAAAGCACCGCGCCCAAAACGCCAGGCACCGACTGCGCCACGCTGAGCACATCCGCAGCACGCACCGAATTGCCAAAATCCCCCGCAGCAAAGGAAAACCGCTGCGCCAGCGCCGCGCTGACGAGGGCAACCACCGAATCGGCCAGATAATCGCTGTCGACGGCAATTCCCAGTGCGACCCGGAAATAGCGCGGGCGATAGTCATCCAAAAACAGCGGCTGCGTCGAATCACCCAAAGACAAAAGCGTCTGCATAAGCCCCTGTCGCAGCGTCGGAGAAGCCGAAAGCGGCTGGCCATCATCGGACGCCACCGTCAGGTGAACCGCCGGCGCCCCAGCCGATCGCACCGCCGTGGCATAGGCTTTCGCGATGCCGGGATACAGCTTGGCCATCACTTCGTAATCGGACAGCGACACCGCGCGTCCGAGCGTTGCCACCGATAGCGGCGCTTCTTCCAAAATGTCCGCAGCACTGGCCGCCGCTTCGGCCCCGGCTGCCGCGATGGGATTGGTCACGCCGCGCAGCCCCAGTGGGCGGGACAAAAGGATGCTCAGACCGCCGGCGGAAACTTCGCCATCTTTGCCACTGCCGATTCGATACGTGGCAACCACATTGTCCTTGCCCGATGGAAGCCGGGCCCCATGTTCACCATCGCCAAACGTCACCGTGGTGTGGCCGTCGGCATCGTGCGACACCACGTAACAGCGGCTGCGTCCGTCTTCTGCAAGCAGCGAAGAAACCGGGTGCCACAGCACGCCGCTTACGCGAATGCTCAGTGTGCTTTTGAGCCCCGACTCGCTGTCGTCCGACAGATAGGTAAGGGGCCCCTGCGCAAGCTGGAAGCGCTGGTTTTTCTGCCCAGCATCGCCGCTGCCCAGGACTTCGCCCGACACCGTCTTGCCATGCGTCGCCAGCACCACGTTGGCACAGATGCTGACCGATGAACGAAGCCGCGGATTCTGCAGCGGCTTGGCAAAGTACAGCGTCGTGTAACCGCCCCGGTGAACCACCTGGGATAGCAGCGCGACTTCACTTGTCGACACGCCGCTCTGGTTTGCATGCTCGCCGCTGACCAGCACCGCCTGACCGCGCGAAAGTCCGAGCGAAAACGTCGACAGTTCCACCGAATCAGTGACAACCGCGCTGTCGAGCCGCGGAATCAGCGTCGATAGTGACAGCGACTCGCTCTGAAGATACATCACGCTGTCGCGCGTCAAAAACGTGTCCGCCTGCGCCGCCGCAAGACTTGCCGGCACCGGACTTAGATCCAGACCCGTCACCCGCGCCGTCGTGCCATAGCCGCGGACGTTTGTGGCCCCGACACCGACCAGCGTTACGCTGCGATAGCCACGCGGACACGCCAAAAGACCCACGCTGCCCGGTGCCACGCCGGACACCACGCGGTCGAGGAACACGTCATAGTCACTGCCCGCGCTGTAAAGCTGCCCCCACGAATCTTCCCAGATGCTCCGCTTGTTCCGGTACTGCTTGACGTTGCTTGTCGATGCGGTGCCGCTCGATGTCGCTTCGTCCCAGCTTGCGCTCGTGGCGGAATACAGATCCGTGCCGCGCAAATAGTCGGAGCTGATTTTCATCATGCTGCTCCACGGCGGTGCACTGCTGCCGTAAAAGCTGGCTTGCTGCCGATACGTCAGAACTTGTGTGCCGGTTTGCGCAGAAAGGACCGACGCCACAAGACTTGTGAGCTGCGACTCACCAAAGCCGCGCGCAGCGATGCAGTCAGACAGCACATCACCGTCCCAGGATTTGCCCAAAATGTGCTCGCTGACCACCGCCTTGGACAGCACCTGGGGCAGCGTTTTGGGATCTCCTGCGGGCAGGACGTCCGGCGTCGCAATCCGCACCGTCGGCCCATCCAGCGTCTGAAAAGACACGTCTGTCACTTGTTCGCTGTTGGAACGCGACACGGCGGTCACTTGCACCGTCGTTGCATCCGCGATGCGCACGATCGATCCGACCCAAAGCCCGGTTGCCAGACCAGCAAAGCGCAGCGTCGACACTGCCGTTCCCGCCGTGCTTTGGTTTGTCGCAACCACGCGCTGCGGCTGGGTCAGTCTGGGCAAAAGCGCGTTCCAAGCGACCCGTGCCGTCAGGGCATCCTGCGTCTCAAAGGTCTGGGTCTGCGACCCGCTCGACGGCATGCTCATCACTTGGGAACCGGCGGCAATCGCCACCTGCGTAGGCATCGTCGCGGTGTCATCTATGTCGAACGCCAGATAGGTACTGGCGGCGAGCGCCGGCTGCGGGCGATAGCCGATCTGCTGGGCCAGCCAGTGCCGCGAGCGGTCTTCCAGTGCCGTCCGCAGATAGCCCTCGCTCGCGATCCGCTCGGAATAAAACGACACCACATCAAGCACGGTCGAAAACGCATCGAGCAGCGCGACCGTCGGTTCGTCTTCCGCCAGCGTCTTCAGCGCCGACAGCGGCATCTTTCCCTGGTTGGGCCCGCTCGGAATCGCCACTGTCGCAAGACCCGCTTTGAGCCGCGCCAGGCTCTGGCCATGGGTCGTCGCGCGATAAGAAATCGTCGTCTGGCCCGGCAGGTTGACCGAACCATCCGAGCCCAAGTCCTGCGAGTCGCTCATGGCTTGCCTCCAATCACCAGTTCCAGAAAGCCGCGGCTTTTCTGGGTGGGAATGTTCTCCACGCTCGCCAGTTCCGTCGGGCGCAGCACGATCACGTCGTCATCGGTCGTTTGGGACGAAAAATAGCGACGGAAGCGATTGCATTCGACCCAAGCGACGCCTTTGACATCCATCGCCGCCCGAATCAGCCGCGACAGATACACCGGCTGCCCCAACGACTGCCGGTCTGGATGGAAAAAGCCCGGCCTACTGGCCGTCCCCGGACCGAGCGCCGCGCTGAGCGCCGCGACCACATCGCCCCGGAAGTGCCCCGACTTGACGCCCACC
>DAORGN010000197.1:0-9175 GCA_035340095.1 Pseudomonadota bacterium
CTCGCCGGGCAGGACGTCACGTCGGGGATGAGTCCCTATCTGCACTACGGCATGCTTTCGGCTGGCGAGATCGCTCGCGCCGTCATCGCCGCCCACCCGCAAGGACTGGCCCATCCGCCCGTGGCCGCTTACATCGAAGAACTTTTGGTCCGTCGCCACCTGGCGCACAACTTCTGTCTGCATGCAGCCGATCCGACCCAGCTTGCGGCGCTGCCCGTGTGGGCACAGACGAGCCTGCGTGAGCATGGCGACGATGTACGCAAGGTGCGATACGACCGTGAGACGCTGCTCCGCGCGCGGACCCACGACCCGCTGTGGAATGCCATTCAGACGGAGCTGCGCGAGCTGGGTGAACCGCATGGCTATCTGCGGATGCTGTGGGGCAAGCGCGTCATCGAGTGGGCACCGTCGTACAAAGAAGCGCTGTCGTTTCTTATCGAGTGCAACGACCGCTTTGCTTACGACGGGCGCGATCCGAACGGCTACACCGGCATTTTGTGGTGTTTTGGGCTCCATGACCGACCGTTTGCGCGGCGTCCGGTGTTTGGGCTTTTGCGACCAATGTCTTCTGACGGTGCCGGCAAGCGAGCACAGGGGCCGGTCTATATCGAAAGGGTGCGGCGCACGCTGGCGGGTCAGAGCGCGAGCGGTCTTTCGACACAGCTTGGGCTGCGGCTCGGGGTCTGATTGAAATAGCCGCGCACCGACACAAACGCCCGCCAGTCGGGGGCAAATGCACCAAGCCCGCCACCGCCGCCCAGGTCAATGGCGGCTTGCCGGAGACCAAACCGCAGACCGCCGCGAAGCTCGGTCGAGTGAATCGCGGCGCTTGGATAGTAAAAACCGACCGCTTCGGCAAGCAGCGCAAGACCGATGCGCCGGGTTGGAAACGCTGCACTTGCCGCGGCGCCCCACTCGACGGAGTGCTGGATCGTCGTTTGGTAGATTTGCCGATGCGGGGCCAGTCGACCCGATAGGTTGAGCGCAAACGCGACCGGGCCTTTTTGAAACCAACCCACCAGCTTCGGTGCGACCGTCGGGCCCGATGTGGCGACGAAGTCGTCCTGACCCCCGCCGGGAATCGTGAAATCGAGCGTCGTCAGGATGCCCCAAAACCAATCGGTCGGCGTGAGCCGGACGCGCGCGCGCAGGCGAAGATCACCCACCGCACTTACCCGCAGCGGTTTTTCGACGGAAAGATCCGAACCTCCGAGCGATTGCAGACGGTCGCCGTTTTGCCAGACAGCGACGGGGATTCCGACCGCAACGGCCAGGCGTTCTTTCCAAAGTCCCAGCTCTCCACCTAGGTCGAGGGTGACGCGATAATCGATGGGGGTACTGAGCAGCTCGCCGCTGGCTTGGTTGCGAATGCGCAAAGGATGTGACACCGCGATGGCACCACTGTGCAGCCAGATTTGCCTTGGCGCTGCGACCTGCGCACCTTCGACTTGGTAAAACGCCGACGGGCCACTTTGGAACGACATGCGCTCGGCGGCGATTCCCGTCGACTGCGCCTGCGCTGGTGCGGCCCAGAGCAAAAACCCCAAGCCGAAGGACGATACGCGGCCAAAAGCGCGCGACAGAAGCGATGGCAACACGACGGGAAACATACACGTTTGCCGAGCGTGCCCCAAGTGGGGCTGCCGAAAAACGCAGTCGCTTGGCGGGGGAACCTACGGGAGAGGACGGGCGACTTCGGCTTACGGCTTGGCTTCGGTAAGTTCCGTGCTGACGATGCCGAAGTACGTGCCGTTGGCGTCGTTCTTCAGACCCGACACCCAGCCGCGCAGCACGTTTCCATCCAGGTACAGGCTCGGCGAAAATGCGCCTTCGGAGCGGAACGACGAAAATCCGGCGAGCTGTGGAACCAGTGCCGCGCCGGTCTTGGTGCCGCTCTGGAAGGTCTTGCCATCTGCGCTGACCGCCATTCCGACGGTGCCGGTCGCGAGCGCGTTGCGAATCGACTTGCGGTCCTTTTGCGGAATATCTTTCACGGCGGTGTACGCCATCACGTACTGACTGCCGATTTTGACGATGCTGGGACCGGCCACGCCGCCTGCTTCCTCGGCGACGCCGCTACGTCCCGACATCACCACATCGCCTGGCGGGAAAGATGATCCACCGTCGGGGCTCTTCGAGCGGAGGATTTGGAACTTGCAGACGCCGCTGCCGCAGTCGAGCCCGGCGTAGTACATGTACACATCGGTTCCGTCGACAAACACGCAAGGATCGGTCGCTCCATACGCATCGGGACGAGCCGTATCGGGCGTCGCTCCAGTGAAGTTTGGCGTGCCAATCACCGGCTGGGTGGCGCGAACCAGCTTCGACAGGTCTGCTCCCGTCGCACGCCCGATCTGAAGCACGTAGTCCGGCTTGCTCGGGTCACCGTTGGCGGCGTAGTACAGCGTCCAGCCGTCGGTCTGACGATACGTCGCAAACGGCGCCATCAGATCGTACTTGTCCCACGACGTGCTCGTCGGTCCCTCGAATAGCAGTGTCCACGGAGAGCGCGCACCCGGCACCGCCGTGTCTTTGTAGTACGACAAAGACCAGCGTTCCGCGAGCGACGACGAATCGCTGCCGGCAATGAACATGTAGTAGTTGCCGTTTAGCGTCATGTAGTGCGGATCACGTTTCCAGCGACGCTGGGCTTCGGCAAGCAGGCTGGTTTCCGGGGGAAACTCAAACGTGTCGGCGACTTTCGCACTGAACGTCGACAGACTGTTGTTCGGGTTGCCACCGTCTCCGGTCGTGGGGTTGGTTCCTCCGTCCGAGCTGTAGGAGGGGTCGACGATCACCGTCGCACAGCTGGAAACCAAGCCAACTGCGGCGGGAATGGCACAGCAGACAAGTGCGTAGAATAGGGTCGAACGTGTAGTCATGAAGAACCTCATCAAGAGCATAGCACGCTTTTTTCCGTCACCAAACCCGGTTTCACAAGCGCTGCGGCAGGTTAGCTCGGGTCGGGGGTCGAACTTTGGTCGCGCTCGCGGTTTACCTCGGGCTGCGGGTTCGGGACATGGCCCATGAAGAGCATAGAGCCGGGGCAGAATTGCGCTTTTCCACACAAGATTCTTCGCTTGTGAAGAGGGGAAAAGCCGTGGTACGACTTAATAGCCTGGCTCCGATCTGAAAGCGCGCAAGCCATGGGTAGCACTAAAAAATTGGCCTGCGCACAGCGACGAAAGACTGGCGGCCCTCGCTTACGACGTCTAGGGCAGAAACCACCGACGAGCAAACCATCGTGCCTGAGCGTACCAAGAGCCTGTTAGAAATTAAGTTCTACGCAGCGACGGACATTGGACGTCAGCGCGATCACAACGAGGACAACTACCTCGTCGATCCGCGCCTGTCTTTGTTTGTTGTGGCCGATGGCATGGGAGGACACGCGGCGGGCGAAGTGGCGTCGCAGATTGCCGTCCATGCCGTCTGCAAGACCGTCCGTGACAACGCCGATGTGATTGAACGACAGCGCGCCCAGGCTGATTCTGCGCCGGCACGCTCGGAAATCCTCGGCGTACTAGAACACGCGATTCAGTCGGCCAGCGCCGAAGTGTTCCGTCGTGCCCAAGAAGACCCAGACAAGCGAGGGATGGGAACCACCTGTAGCTGTCTGCTCCTCGTCGGAAACCGCGGTTTTTTTGCCCACGTCGGCGATTCGCGCATCTATCTTCTGCGTCAAAATCAAGTCCACCAGATCACCGAAGATCACTCGCTGCTGAATGAACTGGTGCGACGGGGCAAGCTCAAGCGCGAGGAAATCGAAGGTTCGCCCTACGCGAAGTACAAAAATGCCGTCACGCGCGCCATCGGTGCGTATGAAACGGTCGAAGCCGATACATTCGATTTTGAAGTCCTGCCGGGCGACAGCTTTCTGCTCTGTTCCGACGGACTGCATGCCTACCTCAAGGATCGCGACATCAAGGAGATCCTGGGTGGGGCCGACATCGCTGACTCGCCCAAAGACCTGATCGCGCTCGCGAACTCAGGCGGCGGACACGACAACATCACGGCGGTCGTGGTTCGCGTCGAGTCGTCGGATCCCGGTCAGTCGACCGAACTAATTAGTGAACTGGCAAACAAAGTTTCGGTGCTCAAGGGAATGCCCTTGTTCAAGCACCTGACGTACAAAGAGGTCATTCGGGTTCTGAACCTCACGACGGTGCTCGAAGTCGGGGCTGGCGAAACGATTTTCCGCGAGCGCGAGGCCGGCGAAGAGCTGTTTGTGATCCTGAGCGGTCGAGTGCGTCTGCACAAAGACAACGTGGCGCTCGTCGTGCTGGGCAAGGGCGCGCACTTTGGCGAGATGGCACTCGTCGACCGGGCGACTCGATCAGCCACAGCCACGGCGGAAGAACCCACCCGGCTGCTTGCTTTGCGAAGGCGGGACTTTTACGAAATTTTGCGCAAAGAGTCGCCGCTGGCGGTCAAGCTGCTGTGGTCGTTTGTGCAAGTTCTGACGGAACGGCTGCGCAAGACAACGGCTGAGCTTTCCGCCGGTCGTGCCGAACAGCAGACCGCGAGCAGCTCCTCGATTCCTGGCGAAGACGAGTTCCAGCCGTAGCGGCAGCCACAAATCCGGCCCCCAAAAGCGCTTGCCGACGGGCTGGCTAGCGCAGAATCGACAATCGATCGGTGTTGCCGCTGCGTTCGATGACAAGGCACGACGGTGCGCCACCGAGTGTCCAGCGCGACATCCCAACGTCAATCAGCGCAATTTTTCCGTCGGCACGCAGCGAAATGCCTTTGTCCTGAATCGTGTGTCCCATCACGATCCGTCCCGCCCCTTGCGCCGTCGCCAGTTCTTTTAGATATGCGCTTTGCACTTGCTCTTGCAGCGATTCGGCCAGGCCGCGGAACCACAGCGGACCTTCGGGGTCACTGCCGACGCCAAATGACTGCGGCGACGGATTTTGAAGCTCTGTCCGCACGGCGCGGTTGAGGTCGTTCAGCTTGCGGTGAAGGTAGCGCGGGCTTAACCCACCGTGCATAAACACGGTGTCGTTTACTTTGACGATCGCGTTGTGGGACAAAATCCAGCGTCCGTATTTGCTCTGCGGGCCAAATGCGGCGCGGTACTTGGCGACGCTACAGGCGGGCTCTCGACCCACGGGGGTCAGACGGGGACCATCGCCAAACGCCGCGAGTTCACCATCTGACACATAGCGCAGGTCGCCCGCGATGGTCATGTATTCGTGGTTGCCGATCAGCGCATGGACTTTGCCGCCGGTTTTTTTGGCCTGCTCTTCGAGCTGCATCAGCAAGTCGATGACTTTTTTCGAATCGGGGCCTCGATCCAGAATGTCTCCGGTCTGAACCAGGTGCGTCTTGCCGCCGATCCAGCTCTGTTTGTCGTCGATGATTCGGCACAGCTTGAGCGTCGCCAAAAAGCGTTCGTGATCGCCGTGGATGTCACCGATGGCGACAATGCGCTCGACGCCGGAAAAGGTGTCCGGGGTGACGTCCTGGGCCTGTGGCGTGGCCGGCTGGGCGTGGTTTTTTCCAATCCCAAGCAGCAGCGTCCACAGCAGGACGACCAGCCGAAGCGCGGAACGGGAAGGGAATGGGGGATCAGGCGGGACGGGCAGGGGTCGCAAGGCCATAAAGAGCGTCTTTCTTAGAATCCCCAGCCGAGGGCCACGACGGTGGCGAGGATCATGCCGATCCCTGCGAGTGCAACGTCGACGGCCACGGTGCCAAGGACGCGGCTGCGGGCTTCGCTGAGCAAATCACCGACGACAAGGATTGCGCCTCTGCGCAGCCGCATCGTCTCGCCACCCCGGAACGCGGCATCTTTTTGGTGTTCGACGTCGCCCGATACCGCGGCGCGCAGACCTTCGACGGCCATGGCATCGCCGGATTTTGCCGCACCGTGGAGACCGATCGACAACACTTCGCCTTCCTCGACGAAGACCGTGACGCGACGCTCGCCAGCGCGAATGGTCAGCGAGCCTTTGTCGGTTTCCTCCATCACGCCTTCGAGGATCGGCTTGCCTCGCAGTCGACGTGCTTGCTCATAGCTGCGATACGCTCCGACGGCAAGCGGCGCCATCGCGAGCAGACCGAGCAACAGCAAAATCGGGTGGCTCGGTGCGGCTTCTCGCCGGTGAACCTGGCTGACGATCCGCTCTGGTTCCACCCAGGTCAGCGGCGCGACCCGATCCAGTGCCGCCGGGCGGTTGTCGGGGCCAAGTCCTGGCAGGCTCTGTCCCGATGCTGTCAGGCGCAGCGGCGCGTGACCCGGACAGCTTGCCATCGCTTGCAGCACATCCGGGCCTTCTTCGAGCCACAGACGACAATCAAGCCACTCTTTGGGCAGCGTCAGGCTCGAAAAGCGCAGGATTTTTCCTTCGATACTGGCGTCGACCACCATCAATCGACCGTGCGCTTTGTCCGGACCAACTCGCCACGGCAGCGTGCCTTGCAGCCATGCCACCGTCGCGAACATGCCCTTCTGTCCACCGGTCAGCGCCGACAGATAGACCTGAGGCTTGCGCAGATCATAGAGCCGCACACAGAACGCCAGTGCCAGCCATAGAAAGGCGAAGCCAAATGCCATCCGACGCATTGAGTGTCCTCCTCCGGGCTTAGTTTTTCTGTGATGCCGTGGTCTGCGCAAGGGCTTCCTTGCGCGACCTTTTCTACTATGCTGCCGCCAATCGAGGCTCCATGCTACAGCGCTCCGCTCCGTCTTTTTCTCGTCCTGCCCCTGCTCGTCGCGAAGTGCCCGCCAAGACGGCCACTTTTCCGTCACCTGTCACCGTTGGGGATTGGCTTTGGCTATGTCGGCAAGGCGCCGAAAACGATGTCTGTGAAGAGCTGGCGCTGTACCGATTGACCGCTGAGATGCTCGCGCCGGCACTGGTTCGTTCTGCCAAAAAACCGCCGGGCGATGTGCTTTTGACCTTTGCGCGCCAAGGACTTCCCGTCGAAGCACTGCTCCCGCCGGACGCCCAAGCGATCACCGCGGCGATGAGCCGTCGGGTAAAACGTCCGATCGTCATTCATGTCTTTGCGCCCGATTCTGACGATGGCAACCGGCTGTCGAGCCAAGCTGAGAGCCTTTTGTCCGATCTGACGACGCTGCTTCGTGCGGTCGGAATCGACGTTCTTTCCGACGGAGAAGCCGCGCAACAAGCCGGGGGCCATCTGCTGCAAGTCTGTTTTCTGTCCGCCGACCGAGTTGCGGTGGGGCTCGTCGCTGCGGTGAAAGCCCAGAGCCTGTTTCCGGGCGGACGACAGCGCTTTCGCAAGCCCAAAGATGCTCCGTCGCGATCGGCGCGCAAGCTCGAAGAAGCGCTGGCCTTCAGCGGCCATGTTCCTGCCGCAGGGGAAGTCTGTGTCGACCTCGGGGCGGCGCCGGGCGGCTGGAGCCAGGTGCTTCTGGAGCGTCGCTGCCACGTCGTCGCGATTGATCCCGGTCGACTCGCCCCCGCGATCGCCAAACGGGTCGAGCATCTGCGGATGAATGCGTTCAGTTTTGCGCCGGAAATTCCCGCCGATTGGGTGGTCTGCGACATGGCCTACAGGCCGCTGGAAGTCGCTGCGCTTTTGGCGCGTTGGGGACGCCACAGGTGGGCGCAGTTTTTGATCGCCAACTTCAAGCTGCCGATGAAAAAGCGCGTCGAAATGGTCGGGCGGATTCGCGAAATCCTTGAGACGGGGGGCTGGACTGGCATCAAGATGCGGCAGCTCTATCACGATCGCGAAGAAGTCACCGTCGCGGCTTGGCGCGGATTCGGGCGCGAGACATGGGTCGGAAAGCGAGCCAGCGAAGGCGAAAAAACGACCGAAAACGCCCAATTTTCGCCAAAATCGCCCGAATTTGCGCCAAATCGCAGCCAGGCTACTGCAAAGGGTCCGGGCCGTGGCAAGGGCCAGTCCGCGGGCAAGACAGGCGGACGGCGACAAGCGCGTGGTGGTCAGGGGTCGGGCGGATTCGGGGCCAAAAAAACCGCCAAGCCAGAGCGTGGAAAAAAAGCCCAGCCTCGCGAAAGCAGCCGAAGTGGGCCGAAGGACGTGCGCACAAGCCGCGTATCGGGTAGATCCAAGGGCCATGTCCGTCGCCCCTGATCTTTCGGTTTCGACTTTTGCTTCTACTCCGTCAGAAGAACTTTTGGCCAAGCTCGCCCTGCTCAGGCGGGTGATTGCTGGGTATGGTCCGTCGCTGGTCGCTTTTTCCGGCGGCGTCGATTCGGCGCTGGTTCTGAAAATCGCGGCGGATGAACTGGGCGATGCTGCCGTCGCGTTTACCGCGGTATCGGAAACGATGGCCGAGCGCGAGATCGATGCGGCAGCCAAGCTGGCTGAGTCGCTGGGTGTTCGCTACGAAGCTGTGCGCTCGAATGAGCTGGCGCGACCTGGCTTTGCGCAAAATCCCGCCGATCGCTGCTACCACTGCAAATCGGAACTGTTCGATCTGGCCGAGCCGGCCCGGCTGCGGCTGGGGCTTGCGCACGTTCTGCTCGGGACAAACCTCGACGATCTGGGCGATCACCGGCCCGGACTCGTCGCGGCGCGTGAACGCGGTGCCAAGCAGCCGCTTGTCGAGGCGGGGCTTGGCAAAGCGGACGTGCGGACGCTGGCGCGCTACCTCGGGCTCGACGTTTGGAACAAGCCGCAGCTTGCCTGTCTGTCGTCGCGCTTTCCCTACGGCACCCAGCTCACCGAGGAGCGGCTCAAGATGGTCGATCGCTTCGAGCAGTCGCTCCACGACCTGGGGTTTGTGCAGCTTCGCGTGCGTTTTCACGAGCTGCCAGCGCTGCCGGGCGATCCGCTTTCGACCCGGCCCGCGATGGCGCGTGTGGAACTTCTGGCCACTTCGCTCGCCGATGCGATCCGCCGACGAGCCGAGATTGTCGAAGCCGGCAAGCGGGCCGGTTTTTTGTACGTCACCGTCGATCTGGAAGGCTTTCGTTCGGGATCGGGAAATCTGGTCCTTAGGCGGCTGCCTCTCGTCGGAGAAAATCCCCCGGCGCTGCCTGTCGCCCCGCCCCCTGTGGCGACCGAAAAAAAAACAGCGGTTCGTCCGCGCAAGATCGTCGTCGCTGCGCTGGTGATTCGGGAGCCGTCGGGCGAAGTTCTGCTCAGTCTGCGCAGGCCCGATCAGGCGATGCCGCTGCTGTGGGAGCTTCCCGGCGGCAAGATCGAGCCGGGGGAGTCCCCCGAAGAGGCG
>DAORGN010000198.1:0-9163 GCA_035340095.1 Pseudomonadota bacterium
GCCGACCGGGAAGCCGTAAGCCCAGTCCCTGGGCCTTCTCGAGTAGGCGATTGGAGGCCGGCTGGCCCTTCCAGCCACTCCCGACAGTTCGTTGCGGCCTTCTTCCGGGCTCCCGCACACTCCCGACAGTTCGTTGCGGCCTTCTTCCGGGCTCCCGCTCACTCCCGACAGTTCGTTGCGGCCTTCTTCCGGGCTCCCGCTCACTCCCGACAGTTGGTTTTGGGGGGTTAGCGGTCGACTTCTAGGTTGTCGATGAGCCGGGTTTGGCCTAGGTGGGCGGCGGCGAGGATGACGAGGTGGCGGGTGGCGTCTGTGGCCGGGGCTAGCGTCGTCTGGTCGCAGATCCGCACGTAGTCGGGGCGCCAGCGATTTTGGCGGAGGTTGGCGACGGCGTGCAGCTCGAGGTTTTCGATGCTGGCGCTGCGGTCGCGCAGACCCTGGGCGCAGGTGCGGAGCGTGCGGTACAGGCGCGGGGCTTCTTCGCGCTCGCGCTCGGACAGGTAGCCATTGCGGGACGACAGGGCGAGGCCGTCGTGGGCCCTGGCGGTTTCGCCGGCGATGATGTTCACGCGCAGCTGAAGCTGGCGGACCATGTGGCGGATGACCTGGATCTGCTGGTAGTCCTTTTTGCCAAAGACAGCGACGTCGGGTTCGACGATGTGGAACAGCTTGCTGACCACGGTGGCGACGCCGCGGAAAAAGCCGGGGCGGAACTCGCCTTCGAGCCCGGTGGCGATGGGGCCGGGGTCGACCAGGCAGGTCTGGGGTTCGGGGTATAGCTCGGCTTCGCTGGGCGCAAACACGACGTCGACGCCGGCTTCGGCCATCAGTTGCATGTCATTTGCCAGCGTGCGCGGGTAGCGATCGAAGTCTTCGTGGGGAGCAAACTGCAAGCGGTTTACAAACACGCTGGCCACGACGACATCGGAAAGCTGCTGGGCTTGCCGCATGAGCTGGATGTGGCCTTCATGCAGGTTGCCCATGGTCGGGACAAAGCCAATCCGCCCGCGGTTTTTGAGTGTGCTGCGCAGGCTGGCTACCGTCTCACAGAGCTTGGGACTTGGGCTTATCATGCGGGGCTCCCTTTTCGCGGTCCGGTGACAAGGTACAGCACAAACTCTTCGTTGCCTGCCGGGCCGCGAATCGGGGACGGCGAAACACCCATCACCCGGCAGCCCAGCGCTTCCGCCGCCCGCATGCAGCGCGCAATCGACTGCTCGTGCAGCGCCTTGTCACGGACGACGCCGCCTTTGCCGACTTGGCCTTTTTCGACCTCGAACTGCGGCTTGACGAGGGTCAGAATCGGACTTTCCGGGGCGACAAGCTGCACCATCGCCGGCAAAAGCAGCGTCTGCGAGATAAACGACGCATCGCAGGTTGCCAAGTCGGGCACATAGGGAAGCTGCTCGGGCAGAAGATGCCGCGCGTTTTGCCGGTCGAGCACGGTCACTCGCGGGTCTTGCTGGAGCTTGTAGGCAAGCTGGCCATAGCCGACATCGACTGCGATGACCGCCGCGGCTCCGGCTTGCAAAAGACAGTCGGTAAAACCGCCCGTCGATGCGCCAATGTCAATCGCCCGCCGGCCCGTCACATCCAGCGAAAAATACGCCAGCGCATGCTGGAGCTTGAGCCCGC
The DNA here is from genome assembly GCA_035340095.1 of Pseudomonadota bacterium. GTDB lineage: Bacteria > Myxococcota_A > Polyangia > Palsa-1104 > JAEUJZ01 > JAEUKA01. The sequence goes on from DAORGN010000198.1 coordinate 1,636, forward strand.
CGCGCGACACAAACGGCAGCGGATCGCCCTTGAGCTGCACCTGCGCCGCCGCCGCCACTTTCTGTCCCGCTTTGACGACGACCTGCCCATCGACCAGCACCGCGCCGGCCATCACCATCGCCTGCGCCCGCTGCCGACTCTCGCAGAGCCCATCAGACACCAACCGTTCATCCAGCCGACAAGCACCCAGTTGCGACAAGGCAAAAGTCCTCCAAATCACCGCGATGAATACCAAAGCCGCCTGCGGAACGAAAAAAAGTCTCGCAGGGAAGGGGGGCCCCGCTCCGTGATCCTTGCTAAACTGCCGCCACCATGACGAATTTTCTAGCCACCTACGCACGGACTCACTATGCCGGCGAGCTGCGCCAAAGCCACGTCGGAACCCAGGTCGTTCTCCTCGGCTGGGTCCAAGGCCGTCGCGACCTCGGCGGACGCATCTTCATCGACCTCCGTGATCGCTCGGGCATAAGCCAAGTCGTCTTCGGGCCCGACATCGGCAAAGACGCCCACCTAGAAGCCGACGCCCTGCGCAGCGAGTTTTGCATCGGCATCGTCGGCACCGTCAAGCTTCGCAGCGATTCAGGCGGCCAAGCCAACCCGAACCTCCCGACCGGCGAAATCGAAGTCGAGTGCTCGGTTCTGCACATCTTTTCGCGCGCCGACACCCCGCCGTTCCAGATCGAGGACGATGTCGAGACCCGCGAAGAAATTCGTCTGAAGTATCGCTATCTGGACCTGCGGCGGCCCAAGCTGCAAAAAAACTTCCAGCTTCGCAGCAAGCTGTACCGCGCCACCCGCGACTACTTCCACAACAACGGCTTTTGGGAATTCGAGACGCCGTTTATGGTCAAGTACACGCCCGGCGGCGCCCGCAACTTCCTGGTGCCGTCGCGGCTCAACGCCGGCAAGTTCTATGCGCTCGCCGAGTCGCCGCAGATTTTTAAGCAGCTGTTCATGGTCGCGGGCATGGATCGTTATTTCCAGATCGTGCGCTGCTTCCGCGACGAAGACCTGCGCCAGGATCGCCAGCCCGAATTTACCCAAATCGACGTCGAGATGTCGTTTGTGACGGAAGAAGGCATCCAGACGATGATGGAAGGGCTCGTCGCCAAGATTTGGCAAGAAACGCTCGGCGTCGAGATCCCGCGTCCGTTTTTGCGCATGCCCTACAAAGAGGCGATGGCGCTGTACGGTGAAGACAAGCCGGACCTGCGAAACCCGCTGCGGCTGCACGACATCACCGATCTGGTCAAAGCCCACGACGGCGGCGGCGTTCCGCTGTTCAAGAGCACGGTCGATGGCGGCGGCATTGTGAAGCTTTTGCGCATCCCCGGCGAGCACGCCCAGAAAATCTCGGGTACCGAAGCGCGCAAGTTCGAGGATCTGGTCAAAGGTCTTGGCGCCAAGGGACTGGGATCGGCGCGCCTGGAAGCCACGGCAGAAAGCGGGATCGCAGCCGCATGGACGCAGTCGCCGTTTGCGAAAACGCTGTCGAACGAGCTGCGTGAAGCCATTGCCAAAGACATCGGCGCGACACCGGGCGACCTGCTTTTGTTCCAGTTTGGCCGGGCCAAGCTGTGCAACACGGTGCTGGCCTCTCTGCGACAGCAAATGGGCAAACGGCTGGAGCTTATCGGTTCGGGCTGGCGCTTTTTGTGGGTCACAGACTTCCCGATGTTCGAGCTGGCGGAAGGCGACAAGTGGGTCGCCGCGCACCACCCGTTTACGTCGCCCAAGCCCGAACATGTCGAGCTTTTGGGCAAAGACAACGGCGCGGTGCTGGCGCGGGCATATGACCTGGTGCTAAACGGCAACGAGATCGCGGGCGGATCGATTCGGATTCACCAAAAAGACGTCCAGGCCAAGGTGTTTGCGGCGCTCGGACTCACGGAAGATGACTTCCGCGCCAAGTTTGGCTTTTTGCTGGATGCGTTCCGCTATGGTCCACCGCCGCACGGTGGAATCGCGTTTGGTGTCGACCGGCTGGCGATGCTGCTGACGGGGGCGGAATCTCTGCGGGACGTGATTGCGTTCCCCAAGACGCAGAATGGCACGGACCTGATGAGCGACTGCCCGACGGAAGTGTCGAACAAGCAGCTCGAAGATTTGTTCATCCGGCTCGCCCCGCGGGCCCCCTCGGCGTAGCGGTCCGAAAAAAGCTCTCCGGTCGGCCCCACGGCTAGGGGGCTTTTTGGGGCAATTACTGGACGCTTTCGGGGGTGGGGTGGGCGGTGCGCCAGTCGACGGCTTGCGAGGGTTCCGAAAGGAACTTGGCGGGGTCGGTGAGGACAAGGGCGCTTCGCAGCACTTCGTCCATGTGCTCGGCGGGGATGATGGTCATCGAGCGCAGAACCTTGGGCGGAATCTCTTTGAGATCCTTTTGGTTTTCGCTCGGGATGATGCAGGTGAAAATGCCGGCTCGGTGGGCGGCGAGGATCTTGTCCTTGACGCCGCCGATGGGCAGGACGCGACCGCGCAGGGTGACTTCGCCGGTCATGGCGACATCGCGACGGACCGGCAGTCGCAACAGCGCGGAAACGAGGCTGGTCACCATGGTGATGCCGGCAGACGGTCCGTCTTTGGGCACGGCGCCTTCGGGGAAGTGAACGTGGACATCGACTTTTTGGTAAAAGTCGCGCTCCAGGCCCAAGGCGTCGGCGCGGGAACGAACGTAGCTCATCGCCGCTTGGGCCGATTCCTGCATCACTTCGCCGAGCTTGCCGGTCAGCACGAGCTTGCCTTTGCCGGGCACGACGCTGACTTCGGTGGCCAACAGCTCGCCGCCGAACATCGTCACCGCGAGGCCGTTTGACAGGCCGACTTCGTCGCGTTCTTCCATTTTCGACGAGCGATAGCGCGGTACACCGAGGTACTTTTGCAAGTTCTGCCCGGTGATGCGAAAACGCAGGCTCTCGGGCGTCCGTCCGGTGTGGACTTTGGCGACGACTTCGCGCGCGACTTTGCGGCAGATCGTCGACACTTCGCGTTCCAATCCGCGCACGCCGGCTTCTTTGGTGTAGTGGTGAATCACCGCCCGCACCGTGTCTGCCGTCACGTCCATCTGCACGTTGCTGATTCCGTTTAGCTCGCGCTCTTTGGGAATCAGGTACTGCTGCGCAATCGCCAGCTTTTCCCATTCGGTGTAGCCGGGCAGGTGGATGATTTCCATCCGGTCCTGAAGCGGCAGCGGAATCGAATGGAGGTTGTTCGCCGTCGCGATAAACATCACATCCGATAGGTCATAGTCCAAGTCGAGGTAGTGATCGACAAACGCCGCGTTCTGTTCCGGATCGAGCACTTCAAGCAGCGCCGCCGACGGATCGCCGCGAAAATCGGTCGACATTTTGTCGACTTCATCGAGCAGCATGACCGGGTTGTTGCTGCCGGCTTTCTTGAGGCTCTGGATGATCTTGCCCGGCATCGCACCGATGTACGTGCGCCGATGGCCGCGAATTTCCGCTTCGTCGCGCACGCCACCGAGCGACAGCCGCACAAAACGCCGTCCGGTCGCCCGCGCAATCGACTTTGCCAGCGACGTCTTGCCGACGCCCGGCGGACCGACCAGACACAGGATCGGACCTTTGAGCTTTTTGACGAGCGCCTGCACGGCCAGATACTCGATGATGCGCTCTTTGACCTTTTGCAGACCGTAGTGGTCCTCGGTAAGAATCGCTTCGGCTTCCTTGATGTTGAGCTTGTCCTGCGTCCGTTCGTCCCACGGCAGCGACAGCACCCAGTCGATGTAGTTGCGCACCACCGTCGCTTCGGCGCTCATCGGGCTCATCAGCTTGAGCTTGCGCAGCTCTTTGCGCAGCTTGAGCTGACCTTCGCGCGACATTTTTTTCTGACGGATCTTTTCTTCGATCTCGGTCAGCTCGTTTTTGAACTCGTCGCGCTCGCCCAGCTCTTTCTGAATCGCCTGCATCTGCTCGTTCAGATACAGATCCTTTTGCGAGCGATTCATCTGCTTTTTGACGCGGCTGCGGATCTTCTTTTCGACCTGCAGAACTTCCAGCTCCGCCGACAAAAGCTCCAGCAGCTTGGTGAGCCGCGCGAGTGGTGACTCAATTTCCAGGAGCATCTGCTTGTCGACAAGCTTCAGCTGAAGCGCCGGAATCACCGTGTCGGCCAGTCGCCCTGGCTCCTCGATGGTTTCGGTCGATCCGACGATCTCTTGCGGGATGCGGCGGCTCAACTTGATGTAGTTGGAAAAGGCTTCCTGCACCTTTTCCATCAGCACCATCACGTCCGGGCCAATCTCTTCTGGTTCGACAATGTCGTCGATTTCGACCGCCAAAAACGAATCGCCACCGACGAAACGACGGACGCGGACCCGCTTTTTGCCTTCGAGCAGCACTTTGACCGTGCCGTCGGGAAGCCGCAGAAGCTGGATCACCTCACCGAGCGTTCCGATCGAGTAGATGTCGGACGATTCGGGATCTTGGGTGCGCGCACGCTTTTGTGCACACATCACGATCAGCTTGTCTTTGGCCACCGCTTGTTCGAGCGCCTGGATCGACTTTTCGCGCCCTACCGACAGCGGCACCACCATGCTTGGAAACACAACGATGTCACGCAGCGGAAGCAGCGGCAGGACACGGCTTGATCGTCGCCGTCCCTCGCCCCCATCGGTCTTATTAGAGTTAGCCATGGTGTGACTTTAGCATCCCAATTTCAGGCCATGCAAACCAATTCCCGCGCAAATTGTTTTGTGATTTGGACTGCTTAGATTTTGGAAAATATTGGGCTTTGCGCGCGGCTTGAAGATGCGGTTCCGCGCGAATCTACGGTAAGATGGCATCCACGAGCAGCCATGAGCGGAAGAGACAAGAACATCGTCGGCGAAGTCCTGGCCAAGACCTATCGCATTGAGCGTTTTCTCGGAGCTGGTAGCGTCGGCACCGTTTATGTCGCTCGTCACGTTCGCTCGGGAGGTTTGTACGCCGTCAAGGTGCTGCACCGCCGACTGGCGACGAGCGCGGATGTGTACCAGCGCTTTCAAGACGAAGCGCGGCTTATCGCGACGCTGCGGCACCCGCACATCTTGCCGATCACCGACTTCGATCGCGATGAAAGCGGCGTGCCGTTTTTTGTGATGGATCTCCTCGAAGGAGAGAGCCTTCAGCAGCGACTGAAACACAAAGAGACGCTGCCGTTTGCGCAGACGATGGAAATGATCTCGCAGGTCGGGTCGGCGCTGCACGCAGCCCATCGCAGCGGCATCGTCCATCGCAACCTGCGCCCGGAAAACATCTTCTTGGTGCGGCACGATCTGGGCGATCGCGTCGTCGAAACCACCAAAGTGACCGATTTTGGTTTGGCTTGTTTCCGTCGCACACCGGGTTCTAGCCGCGACGTTCCGCCTACGGTTTACAACGCGCCCGAGCTTTTGCAAGAAGGCGCTTCCGTCGATGGCCGTGCCGATCAGTGGGCGCTCGCGGCGCTCGCCTATCGGGTGCTGTCGGGCAAATCACCGTTTGAAGAAGGCAGCGCCGAAGAAATCGTCGAGCGAGTGACCAGCGAAGCACCGCGTCCTCTCGGCAAGCTTATGCCCGAGCTGCCACCCCACGTCGTCGCAGCGATCCATCGCGGCATGGCGCGCCGTCGCGAAGATCGCTACGAAACGACGCTCGACTTTGTCCGCGCCGTCACCCAAAAGAGCAGCACCGGCGGTCACGTCGACGCAGTGCCAGAAAACCTGGTTGCGCGGGCCAGTCCACCGTCGGGTCGCGTCGTCGCACCGCCGCCGCCACCCGCGCCGCCGCCGCCGGAAATCAAAGCGCCCGCCGCGCCCGTTCCGGCCCCAGCCCCGGCCCCCGTCAAGCCGCCGGTGCGACCTGTGAGTGGATCGAGGCCTCCGTCGGTGCCGATTCCGGCATTGGCTGCACCGCCACCACTTTTTGAAAAAACGCCGCCGCCGATGCCAGTGCCGCGCCAGACCTCGCAGCTGCCGGTGATTTTGGGCGGTGGTGCGGTCGTAGTGGTGCTTTTGGCGCTGATCATCGTCGTCGCGGTGCGCAAACCCGCGCAGCAGCAACCACAGCAGCAGCCAGTCGTCCAGCAGCCGGCCCAAGTCGTGCAGCCGGTGGTACAGCCGATCGTCCAGGACCTTGCCGTGCCCGTCGTGGTGGCCCAAAATCCGGACGCCGCGTCGAACCATCCAACGCCAGTCGTGCGTGACGTCGGACTCCAGCTGCGAGGCGCCGAGCTGCCCTCCGATTCCGCCGCTGCTGCCGTCGGAGCTGTGGCACCTGCGAAGCCAGCACCGACCCCTCAAGGTGCGGCAGTCAGTCCGCCAGGCCCGATCGGAACTGCATCAAATGTTGGATTGAATCCAAATGCGGTGAAACCGGCGGGCACGCAGCCAGCAAATCCGACGGCGACCAATCCGACGGGAGTTGCGACAAACAAGCCCTCTGGAACTGCGACAGCGACCCCCGCGGCAGGTGGTGGCGATCCCAGCCGCGCCCCAGCCACCGGAAATCCGCCGGCAAATCCTACGTCTCCGATGACAACACCCGCGGCGGGCGGATCGGACAGCGCGACGGCGGAAACCAAGCCAAGCGAGCCGCCAAAGCCGGCTGGTCCATCGCCTGAAGAAGTGCTCGCCGACGCCAAAAAGACGTACCTATCCGGCGACAAAGAACGTGCGGTGCAGATGGCACTGCAAGCCGCGGAAAAACCGGGGCCACATGTCATTGATGCGTGGCGCTGGGTCGGTGGCGCTGCGTGCTCGATTCACGACGCGAGCATCGCCAGCCGCGCCTACGCCCATCTGGGTTCGCAAGAGCACAAAAAGCTGCTGACCGAGCTGTGCGAGCGCAGCGGCCTGGTGCTGCAAAACGGCCAGTTCATCAACGTCGAGTAGCGACAGCCGCCGCGCGGGTCTTTGCCTGGCGCTTTGGATGCGCTACGTTGGGCCATGGCGCTCTCACTAGACCTCATCGAAAAACTCCCCAAGACCGATCTGCACTGTCACCTCGACGGCTCGCTGCGCCTTCAGACGATTCTCGATCTGGCGAAAAAACAGGGTGTGCGCTTGCCCGCCGACACGCCCGAGGGACTGATGCCGTATGTGTTCGCCGGCATGGGACATCGCTCGCTCGAGGATTACCTCAAAGCGTTCGATATCACGCTGGCGGTGATGCAGACGGAGGAAGCGCTGTATCGCGTCGCCTACGAGCTGGCGGAAGACTGCCACCGTGAAAATGTCTGGTACTTGGAAGTTCGCTATTCGCCGATGCTGCACACCCGCGGCGGCCTGAGCCTGACGCAGATCGTCGAATCGGTGCTGCAAGGTCTGCGCGCCGCCGAGCGGGATTTCGGCATCCGCACTGGCGTCATCCTCTGCGGCATCCGTTCTTCGTCGGCAGACTCGTCGCTGCGGATGGCCGAGCTGTGCGTCGCTTTCAAAAACCGCGGCATCGTCGCGTTCGACCTCGCGGGGGCCGAACTCAACTACCCGGCCAAAGCGCACAAGCAGGCGTTCCAGCTCATCCTCGACAACAACGTCAACTGCACCGCCCAC
>DAORGN010000199.1:0-2916 GCA_035340095.1 Pseudomonadota bacterium
CCGCAAGCCCCGATGCAAGCGGTTATCGCGACGCTGGGAAGACCTCGGCAAGCAGTGCAAGCCACGCTGCCCACGATGCTTTGTCGGCGCTTTCGCTGTACCCAAGCCCCGGAATACCAGCTTTGTCAGCGTCGGGATTGGTAAAGCCGTGCTTGGCACCGGGGTAGCTCTGCACGTCAAAGCGTGCGCCGGCATCGGTCATTTCTTTGCGGAATGCGGCGACGGCATCGGGACCGATCATCGGGTCGGCTGCCCCCGTCATCACCAGCACGCGCGGCTTAAATCCCTTTTTGGCGACAAAGCTGGACCCGAGCGAGCCGTGAAATGTCCCCACTGCGGCAAGTTCTTCGCCTTGGCGGGCCATGTCCAGCACGACGCCGCCGCCGAAACAGTATCCGATGGCCGCCAGCTTGGTCGCGTCGACCTGCGGAGCCGCCTTGAGCTGCGCCACAGCCGCCGTGAAGCGTGCGCGCGCAGTCGCCGGGTCTTTGGTGGCTTCGGCAACGAACGCTTTGGCGTCTTGCGGGTGCTTGGCGAGCTTGCCTTTGCCAAACATGTCGAGCGCAAACCCAACATAGCCCGCCTGTGCGAGCCGCATCGCTTGGTTGCGCGCATGCTGGTTGTGGCCCCACCACTCGTGGACGATGACGACGCCGGGGCGCTTGCCCTTTTGCGCGTCGTCCCACGCCAAAAAGCCCTGAAGCACCGTCGAGCCTTGCTTGTACTCGATTTCTTTGGTCTTCACCTCGGCAGCCGCCGGCGAAACCGCCGCCACCGCCATCCCAAATGCCACCACAATCCCAATTCCCACGCGCATCTTCGTCCTCCGTTACCGTGGTTACTGTTCGCTGGCCATGTAGTCGAGCACTTTCGCCAGATCGGGCGGGATCAGTGCAGGAGGCAGGAGCACGTTGGGCAAAAGTGGGCTGTTTTCCACGATTTGCGCGATGTCCGCCCGGACCTTGTTGGCAAGACCGCGCGTTCCTTCTAGGGCTTCAAGGGATGCACGGATTTTCTTTAAGACAAACTTCGCGCGGTCGTGTCCGCGCTGATAGCGGGCCGGCTCGCTGCGAACCAGTGCCTCGGCGCGACCGAAGGCGCGAATTTGTTCTTCTTTGCTGTGGCTCTTTTCCAGATAGGGAAAGAGCTGCTTTGTGGCATCTAGGCAAAGCTGGGGGTCTTGGTCTGCGTCAGCAATCGCCTGTGTCACCAACGCGAGCAGCGCTGCACGATCAAAAGACACTGGGCGACTGCCCGATGGCAGCGCGGCATCGATCCAGCTTGTCAGACACTCCGGTTCGAGGAACAGCGACTCGATGCTGTGGCGGCTCCATATCACGTCCAGTTCTTGGTACGCCGCCTGTGGATTTGCGGGACTGGGCCTTGATTCAAACTGCGGGGTCCGGCTGTAATCGCAGTCGAGCAGTCGTACCATCCGCACCTGTTCACCGGGCTGTAGCTTGTGAAACAGCGGCTCGAGCGCCGTCTTGAGAACATCTTTTGCTCCTCGATTGTCGCAGCCTGACAGTTCTGCCCACGTAAAGTCCTCGAATCGTTTTTTCCGCACCGGGTCTTTGCCCAGATACAGCCGCGCGCATCCTTTGATGATGGCTTCGTCACTCGGGCCTTCATGGAACACGATGCGGCGGTTGGCCAGCAGGTTGAGCTTGGCAAACGGTGACAAATCGCACCACTCATCCAGCTCACGCATGCGTTCCTCTTCGCTGGCCAAAACCCGCGAAATGCCCGCTCGGCTGCGGTCGATCCGAAGCACCGCGGCTCGCTCATCGCGGCCAAAGCGGTTTACCATCTCGACCGAGTGCGTCGCACACAGAAGCTGCACACCGGCGGACGTAAACATCGTCGTAAGACGCGAAGCCAGCTCTCCCTGGAGCCGTGGGTGAAGATGGGCTTCTGGCTCATCCAGAAGGACGATCACCGCCTGGCCGCTCTTTGACGTGAGGAGCTGGGACCGCGTCTCGATGGCGGCAAACAGCGCGAGCAGACTCACAAGCCCTGTGCCCGCCGAAGACAGCTCGAGCGCGCCATTTCTGTCGCTGAAACGGACTTCCAGATATCGCTCGGTATCGATGTCATTTTGATGGCTGTCTAGCTTGGCGGCGAGCCCTGAGCGATTGAGGAAGTCATTGACACCTTCCCGGTTCGGCAGCCGACGAAGCAGATTGCGGACCACCTGACCCTGCTGTCCGCTCTGGAGCAGCGCCCGCACCGAACCCGCGGCGCGATACTCTTCTTGCTCGACGACACCGTAGAACGCCGGGATAAACATGACGCGGGGCACAAGGTCTGCGACCTGGGTCCGAATCGGCGACAGAAGGTTTGCGGCGCGGATGCCTCGGACTCCCTGGGCGCCATCTACAAGCGCCCGCAGCGCGCGCCCCTCGTGTGCTTTCAGCGATGCCGACATGCGCAGGGCATCGGCGCGTCCTTCGGACAGTTCTACTTTCAGCCGCTCGATGTCGTAGTCTGCGGAGAATTCCAGCTCGATGATGATGGGCTGATCGCGCTTGGCATCCAGAAACAGTTCCTGCCAGCGCGCGGTTGGCAAAAAGGGCTGATCATCCCGAATCGGACGGTCGGCATAGAGCGATATCCAGCCATTTTTTTCGACCCTGAGATCGCCCTCCTTGCGCGCAAACTCGACGGCTTCACACGCGAGCCGCACGGCTTGCAGGACGGTCGTCTTGCCGCAGCTATTGGGTCCAATCAGGGCTGTGACCTGCGCAAGCTCGATGCTGAGCTTTGACAAGCCCCGAAAGTTCTGGATATGGACGTGCGTAAACATGCGCAGATGCTACTCGTCTGCCGTTTTGTGCGCAAAGAGCCATCCATTTGACCTATCACCACGGTGATCCACGATCCGGTGGCCCAGGAAGGGTCGTTTTGATTTGAAAA
>DAORGN010000199.1:3016-9160 GCA_035340095.1 Pseudomonadota bacterium
TCACCACGGTGATCCACGATCCGGTGGCCCAGGAAGGGTCGTTTTGATTTGAAAAAGGCGAGCCGGTGGCATGGGAAGGGTCGTTTTGATTTGAAAAAGGCGAGCCGGTGGCATGGGAAGGGTCGTTTTGATTTGAAAAGGGCGAGCCGGTGGCACTGGAACGGGTGTTTCAGGTGCGCAGTTGCGATCCGGTGGGGTGGGGGCGCGATGGTTTGCGGTAAGGTGTGGGGGTGCTGCCTTCCTTGAGCATTCGGAGCAAGCTCATCGGCCTTTTGTCGGTGCTTTTGCTGCTTGTCCTTGTCACAAGTACGATTGCCGGACGGGTGCTGCTCAAGCGTCGCGTCGACGAACACATGCGGCGCGAAGCGGAAGCGACGGCGCAGGATCTGGCGACCAACCTAGAAGACTATCTGAAGCACGAACGCAGCGACGAAGAGGTCAAAGCGCGGCTGGAAGCGCTGCGCGGTCGTCATCGCATCTTCGACTTGTCGCTCATCATCGACAGTGAATCGGGCGACAAGGTGCAGATCGTGCTGCCGCAGACGGGTAGCGCCGAAATATCGCACCCGGAGCGGCCTCGGCACCCGCGATCGGATCGCGTGCTGGCCTATGAGTCGCGGCGGGCGCTGTCGGACCGCGGTCAGCCGAGCCGTCCGCCGCTTCTGCGCGGGGTCGAACCGCAGTGGCGGCTGCCAGATCGCGGTGCATCGTCGCGCTGGGCGCAGGCCTTTCCACCGCCGGAAGCGCCACTGCAAAAGCAGAGCCGCAGCATCAACACAAGCGAAGGTTCGTCGCAGTGTCAGCGCTGTGTGACGGCGGTGGCGGACCTAGACCCGATGGGCCCCCAGCGCGGCAAGCTGCGGGTGACGGTGCCGCTCGATCGCTATGACCAAGTGCTGCGGGATCAAATCGGTATTTCGGCGCTGACGGCGCTGGGAGCGCTTTTGGTGCTGCTTTTGTCGACGGTGTATATCGTCAATCGCGTCGTCGCGCGCCCAGTGTCAGAGCTGGCGCAGGCGATGCGGGAAGTCGAAGGCGGCAACCTCCAGCGGCGGGCCGGATTTGTCGGTTCGGATGAGATGGGCAAGCTTTCGCAGGGCTTTAACACGATGCTCGACCGGCTGGCGAAGGCCGACGAAGAAATCAGAGCCTTAAATGCGCGGCTGGCCGACGATATTTTGGCGGCGACGCGCGATCTGCAGGGGAAAAACGAAGCACTTCAGCAGCTCAACCAGATTCTTTTGCAGATGCAGCGCGAGCTGGGCGACAAAGAACGGCTGGCGGCGCTGGGACAGCTGGCGGCGCAGCTTGCGCATGAGATTGGGACGCCACTGGCTGCGGTGTCGGGGCACTTGCAGCTGGCGGCGTTTGACCGGGAGCTGCCGGGAGGGCTGCGCGATCGTCTGCAAGTGGCGACAAGTGAGCTTTCGCGGGTGTCGAAGATCATTCGCGACTACCTGGATCACACGCGGGCGGGCAAGCCGAGCATTGTGACGGCGGATCTGCGGCGGCTGATAGAAGAAGCGGTGCGGGTCACGGTGAGCGCGCTGCGGCGGCCCGGCATTCGCATCGTCACCGAGGTAAGTCCCGACGCAGAATCGCTGCAAACCGATCCGGGTCTTTTGCGGCAAATTCTTATCAACCTGCTGACAAACGCCATCGACGCAACGTCGGCTCATCAGGCCGATGCGGGAAGCGTGGCGACGGTGACGGGACGGATCTTTGTGTCGGCGAAGACCGAAGGTTCAGAAGTGGTGCTGGCGGTGCGGGACGAAGGCACCGGCATTGCTCCCGATGATCTACAGCGAATCTTTGAGCCGTTTTACACGACCAAAGGACGTGGGCGGGGAACCGGTCTGGGCCTGTCGATTTGTCGAGAGCTGACGCGATCGCTCGGCGGCAAGATCACCGTGGAGAGCGCGCCGGGTCAAGGATCGACGTTTGCGCTGCGGCTGCCGCGGGTGCCGCAGATCAAGCAGGCGGCCTAGCGCATCATTTGTTGAGCGTGCGGGTGAATTCGACCTTGCCGCTTGTGTCGATAAACTCGGCGACGAGCTGGCGGTCGGTGATGGTCACGTACAGGAAGCCGAGGGTGTTTGCCTGCCAGCGGACGGCGTTTTTGCCCTTGAGATCCGTGGGCGAGGCGCCAGCACCAGAAACGGCCAGCTCGGTGCCTTTGCAGGTGTCGACCATCCACTGGCGGCTGTGGTCGTGGCCGCTCAAGTACAGGTCGACTTTGCCGCAGACGTTGTCGTCGAGGAACGTCTTGACGGTCTTGCCATCGACGACCGGGACGCCGGGAAGCCCGTCGTAACTGCCAGCGTTGCCGTGCGGACCGTTGGACAGGTAGGGGTGGTGGCCAAACGCGATTTTCCACGTCGAAGTCGAGCTAGAGAGCCAGTCTTTGACCGACGCCACCTGCTTGTCGACTTCGCGGCTGTACATGATCAGGTTTGTATCGAGGATGAAGAAGTCAGCGTTTTCGACGACGCGCCGGTAGTGGTTGGCGGGCAGTTTCCACTTCATCGACGACGCGGTGTAGAGGATTTCCCACTTGGCTTTGTCGAATTCGTTGCCGGCACCGTTGCCGCCGTAGTCGTGGTTGCCGAGCGTGACGTAGAACGGGGCTTTGACGTCTTTGTAGGGGACTTCGAACTTGGTCTGCCACTGCGGGTCGGTGACGCTTGCGACGCCGCTTTCGTAGATGTTGTCGCCCAGAAGCTGGACAAAGTCGCAGCCTGACGTCATGCACTTGCGCGCGATGGCATCGGCGACTTGCTGCTGGCCGGTGTTGCCCTTTCCGGTGTCGCCGACGGCGGCGAAACGGACCACGCGCGGACCTTTGCCCAGATCGCCTTCTTGCGCGGTAAGATCCCGGCTCGCACCGAGGTCTTGGTCAGAAAATCCATCTGTCGAGTCCGTACTTCCGTCGGCAGATGCATCAAAGGGGTCATTGCCGTTTGGATCGACGCAGCCGGAAAGAAGCGTCGCACTTCCCCAAAGGCCACCAAAAGAGAGCCAAGAAACCACCGCAAGTGACGCTGCACGCATGCGGCAGAATGTGCAAAAAACCACAGGCTTTGTACAGCGAGCAGAAAGACTCTCAACGCATGTCACACAAGAAAACGGGCGGCGTTCCGCGAAGTGAGCCGCCCAAAGTGCTTCTCCTCGAAAACATCCACCAGACTGCGGTGGAAACGATGGCGCGCGAGGGCTTGGTTGTGCAGACTTTGCCCAAGTCGCTGCCCAAAAACGACCTGATTGCGAAGCTGGCCGGCGTCCAGGTGCTGGGCATTCGCAGCAAGACCAAGGTCAGCGAAGAGATCATCCGTGCGGCGCCCGACTTGCAGGCGATCGGCTGTTTCTGCATCGGCGTCAATCAGGTCGACTTGGCGGCGGCGAATCGGCTGGGCGTGCCGGTCTGGAATGCGCCGTTTTCCAACACCCGATCGGTCGCGGAGATGATCATCGCCGAGATCATTGCGCTGGCGCGTCAACTCGGCGATCGCAGCCGCGAGGTGCACGAGCGAAAGTGGCGCAAAGTGTCGGCGGGCTGCATCGAGGTGCGCGGCAAAACGCTCGGCATCATCGGCTATGGACACATTGGATCGCAGGTGTCGGTGCTCGCCGAATCGCTGGGCATGCGGGTGGTGTTTTACGACATCGTGCCCAAGCTCCAGCTTGGCAACAGCCAGTCGTGCGACAGCTTGCAGCAGCTTCTGCGGGTGTCCGATTTTGTGACGCTGCACGTTCCGGCGACACCGCAGACGCAGTGGATGATTGGCACGGCGGAACTGTCGGAAATGAAAAAGGGCAGTTATCTGCTAAATGCCAGCCGAGGCACCGTCGTGCAGATCGATGCGCTTGCGCATGTGCTGCGGTCGGGGCATTTGGCGGGTGCGGCGGTCGATGTCTATCCCGAGGAGCCAGAAGAAAACTCCGACGGTTTTGTGACAGAGCTTGCCGGGCTGCCGAATGTGATCTTGACGCCGCACATTGGTGGATCGACGCAAGAAGCGCAGGCCAGCATCGGTCGCGAAGTCGCGCAGAGCATCTGCCGTTTTGTTTCGCAGGGCGCGACGACGGGCGCGGTGAACTTTCCCCAGGTCGAGCTGCCACCGTCGCCGGGAACCCATCGCATCGTCAACGTCCACAAAAACGTCCCCGGCGTGCTGCGTGACATAAACCGCGTGGTGTCCGAACTGAACGCCAACATCCACAGCCAGATTCTGTCGACGGATGAGCACATCGGCTACTTGATCATGGATCTGGACCAAGATGTGTCCGGCGAAGTGCTGGGCCGGATAAGTGATCTGCCGACCAGCATCCGCACCCGCATCGTGTAAGCCCGGACGCTGGGTGTGAAATGTCTGGGCCCCGACGGGACGAAAGCGGTGAGGCGCGCGGTGGGATTTTGCTATAGTCGTCGAGCAGGAGGCTTTATGGATTCCACTGCTCGTCTGTCTGGTCTGTGTGCGTGGGTCGGTGCTGCGCTCTGTGTGCTTGGTCCGCTGTCGGCTTCGGCGCAGCAGCTTGGCAATGCGGTCAACACCGCGAAAGCCGTGGTGACAAAGGCTGCCCCGGTGGCTGCCAAAGCGGCGCCGGTGGTATCGAAAGCGTCGCCGAAAGCCGGGCAGGTGGTGCAGACGCTGGCAGGGAAAGCGGGCGCACCCGCGCAGTCGCAGCCTCAAGCGCAGCCGCAGCCTCAACCCCAGGCGCAGCCGCAGCCGAGTCCGTCTTTGCAGACCCAAGCCGTTGGGGCGCTGCGCAACGTCGTAGGTGGAGGCGCGGCAAGTCCGCAGCCTGCGGCCCAACCGACGGCTCCGGTTCGTCGTCCGCCGCCGGGTGCTCCGCCAGGCTAACCCGCCCGTTTTTTGCGGTTTTAGGCTGCGGCGGTTTCCGTCGGAGCCTGGTGCCAGCGCATGATCCGTCTGGGCCAGCCTTCTTCCTTGCGCGATGCACGAAATAACTGCCGTCCAAGCGCATGCACAAACGCCGTCGCCCAGGCCGGCACCATCGCTTGATTGCCCACTGGCGTCAGCGTGACTTCGCCGCCGGGCAGTGCGATGCGAAGATCAAAGTCGTGCGGGCTCGACGCAAAGTGAATCCGCACCGTGTAGTGAGACTCCAGATCGCTGACGGACTGCCGATCGAACTGAAACCGGGCCCCAAACTGGGGAGCATACGCAGATGACATAGCGCTTTGATAGCGCAGCTTTTGTAAACTTGTCCAGCCATTCAGCCATGCGTCTTGCTTCCTGGGCGCTCCTCGACGTGGCATGGGCTTTTGGCGATACGAAAAGTTCGCGATATAGTGAGCATTTCTGGATATCTGATGAAGGCCGATCTTGGAAAGCCGGAGAGTGTGTCTTGGTCTGAAACGGCGAGCGAGCCGTGCGAGCAGCTGCTGGCCTCGCTTGGTCGCAGCGAAGTGTTGACCCCCGAGCGAGCGCGGCGGGTGTTCGTCAATCGCCATCTGCGGATGGATCAGATCGAAGTGATCGGCTTTGACATGGACTACACGCTGGCGCTTTATAACCAGCCTCGGCTCGAAGCGCTGTCGGCGTCGTGTACGCTGGAAAAAATGATCGCGCGACGGGGCTATCCGGAAGCGCTGCGGCAGCTTCCGTATGACTCACGACGCGCGATTCGCGGCCTGGTGGTGGATCGTGAGCGCGGCAATGTCCTCAAGATGGATCGCTACGGTTACGTCGGGCGGGCGTATCACGGGACACGGCCTTTGCCGCGGGCCGAGCGGCGAAAACTGTATCGCGAGCAGCTTCTGCGGATTTTGTCCACGCACTACGCCTTTATTGACACGCTGTTTGCGCTGCCCGAAGCGGTGCTGTTTGGTCAGATCGTCGATTTTTTCGATGCTGACCCAGCGTTTGCGGCGCTGTCCGATGACAAAAAAGCGCAGCGCTACAGCCAGCTATGGGCCGACATTCGCGAAAGCATCGACGAAGCGCACCGCGACGACAGCATCAAGCGGGTGATAAAGGCCGACATGGCGACGTATATCGCGTTTGATCCGGAGCTTCCGGCGACGCTGCATCGCTTTCGATCGGCGGGCAAGCGGCTGTTTCTTTTGACCAACAGCGGGCTCGATTACACCCAAGCGGTGATGTCGTATCTGCTCGACAA
>DAORGN010000200.1:0-9149 GCA_035340095.1 Pseudomonadota bacterium
GCTGCCACGACTCGCCGATGCTTTGAAGGAGGGTCGACTCTTTGGTGATGTCAAACGCCGCTTGGTACTCCTTCGCGGCCAGCTCGAACTTTCCCGCCGCGAACGCTTCTTGCGCCGCGTCGAAGTGCTGTCCCGCCGCCGCGTAGTCTTGCGCGTGCGCTTTTGCTTCGAAAACGCCAGCAGCAGAAGCGAGCGTGAGAGCGAGCATAAAGCGGCCCAGTCGACCACAGCCTCGTCGCGAATTCCGTGCGCTTCTCGAATCGTTTGTCATCGGGGCCGCCATCCTAACAAAAGCGTCTTCCTTACACCCACTCGTTTTGTTGCTGAAGAGGGTGTTTCGGTGATATGCGAAAGGCCCCATGTCGAAGCGTAAGACTCTCTTTGCCACCGCCCTGGCCGCCGCGGTGGGACTTTCCGCATTGGTTTCGATTCCAGAGTCGGCCATTGCGAACGACAAAAAGCCGGTCAAAGACAACGGCATCCCGCGTGAAATAAAGACGCGCGAGTTGATGGCAGAGCGCGAAGGGCTCAAGCTCAAGCTCTACGAAAAGTGGCGCGTCGGTAACGAAGACAACTGGAAGCAGAACGGCAAGGTGATCCTGCTGGTCCATGGTGCCACCTGGGCCAGCCGCTGCACGTTCGATCCAGACCCGGACCACGGCTACTCGATGATGGAAATGCTAGCCGATGCGGGTTACGACGTGTTTGCCGTCGACCTTCATGGCTATGGACGTTCCGAGCGCAGCGATATCGACTGGACCGACGCGCAGAGTGCAGCAAAAGATGTCGAAGCCGCGGTCGAGTTCATTCGTGCCCTGCGCTGGGTCGAGCGGGTTCATTTGTTTGGCTACCAGTGGGGGGCTCAGCCTGCCGCCCTGTTTGCCAGTCAAAAGCCGCACAAGGTGGGTCGTCTGGCGGTGCTTGGCATGCGCTACAGGTTGACGGACAAGGCTGGCAACGTGCCGCCGGGGCCTCTGCGCACGCTCGGTCAGCAAGCGTCGCTTTTGAAACCGGAAGACGGCGACTTGGACCCGGAATTTGTGCGTAGGCGGGCTCAGCTCTGCCGCGGCGAGAGTGCTTCGGCGCCAAACGGTGCGCTGCTGGACTTGACGAAGCCCAGCCCGGTTGACCCAGCGAAAATCAAAGTTCCGACGCTGGTTTTGCAAGGCGAGCGCGATGGTTCGATGGAAGTCGTAGCCGACCGCATGCAGTTCTTTCAGCAGCTCGGAAGCCCTGGGAAGTGGTTCACATTCCTGCCAGGGGTTGGCAAATACGCTCCAATCGAGCGCACGCGCAGCAAGTTCGACCAGACGCTGCTTAGCTTCCTCGACCAAACGCCGTAAGCGCTGCTACGGACCGTCAAGCACCGCGATGCACTCGACTTCGGCGGTCTGTGGCATCAGGTCGATGGGCTGCACGGTCTGCGGCTGATAGCCCAGCTTGCGAAGCTCGACAAGATCCCGTCCGAGCGTCATCGCATCACACGACACATAGACGATTCGCTTGGCTTTCACTCCGCCCAGCCGCGAAACGATCGAGCGCGCTCCGCCACGCGGCGGGTCGAGCACGATGACATCGAAATGCGGCTGACTTTTGAGCACGAGCGGCAGAGCTTTTTCGACAGCCAGCGCGTGAACCTGTAGCCGCGGAAGCTGTTTTTGAAGCGCATGCAGACGGGCCGCCGCGCGCGGTTCGCCTTCGACAGCCACGACCTGGGATGCCACATCGCAGATCGCGCGGGTTAGGTTGCCACTTCCCGCATACAGCTCAAGAACCGTCGGAGGACTGTCAAAACCGTGCGCCACCGCATCCCGCAAAAGTGCGGGAAGGATTGTGTGTCCGGCGGCGCTGGCCTGGGCAAAACCATCGGCGCTGGCAAAAAGCGGAGCAAATGAATCGTCGAGCATGAGCGCAGCACAGCCGATCACTTCATCACCAACGATCCCGCCGACGATGATCCCGGATTCCCAGAGTCGCTTGACTTCGTCGCGCACCTCGCTTCGACGGCCTGCTGGGCCCAGCTCGACGGCAAGCTGCACGCCCGTTTGTCCGTCATGCTGACCCACAAGTGCGGCCAGCGTTCCTCCGTCTCCGATGAGCGATACCAATCGATCGGCAGGACCGAACAGAACACGCGCAAGCTGCGGACTTAGGACCGCGCAAGACGAGACGACCTGCCGCTGATTCGATCGCAAGAGCGAAAAGCTAAGCTTGCCGCCGGTCACGCCCAGCTTGGCGCGGACACGATAAGCAAGAGGCGGCGTGGGCGTTAGCAGTGGTAGCACGCGCGCACCGGAATGACGGACAGCCCGCAAAACCCAGTCCTGTTTGGCGCTTTGCTGGGCTTTTGCTGCGATGTGCATAAGTGGGCAGCCGCCACAGCGACCCGGCGTTGCCAGCACGCACGCCGGATTCACCCGATGGGGAGACGGACGCACAATGTTGCGCAGCAGAGCCCTCACGTAGCCTTTGCGCACTTCTTCGATGGCGACATCGGCGAGCTCATCGGGGGCAGAACCCGGAACGAAGACCACCCGGCCATCGGGAAGCCGTCCGACCGCTTCCCCTCCCGCGGCGAGCGCGGTCAGCGTGACACGCGCGGTAAGCGCTGCCAAAGACGGCACAGAATCTGACGACGGATACGAATCGATGCTGGACAAAGCGATGGCAATAAAGGCCAGCTTCACAAAAAGCGCAAGTTGCTCCTCGGGTGCGCTCGTGTTACGAGCGACAAGAATGCGACGCTTCGCACTGGTCTGTCTGCTTCTGGTCGTAGCCCCGCTGGCGCGTGCCGAGCGCCGCGAGGTCAGCGTGGGCGTTTCGCCAATCTATGCGGCTGGCTACTTGCCCGACAGGACTGGCAACGGCGGCGGCGGTGTTGGCCACATCCAGTTCGGCATCACCGATGCGGTGTCGATACTGGCGTTCGGCGGCGCTTCGTATCACCCACTGCCTGCCGATCCGGACAAAAAACTGCTCGAAGGAAGCTTGCTGGCCTGGCACGCCAGTGTCGGAGTTGCCTACGCGCTCGACATCGTGCGGATACAGCCATTCTTTGAAGCGGCAGTTGGCGTGATCTCTCTGACGAGCAAGATTGGCAAAGACGTAAGCGGCGGTCTGCAAGCTGGCGTGGCAGTCGGCGTCGGCGCGGACTACCTGCTAAACCGGCGGTTTTCGTTCGGTTTTGCGTTTCGCTATCACGGCGTGCTGACCGATCTTGGCAACATTCCTCTTTACCTTACCGTCGGACCGCGCGCGCAGGTCCGATTTTGGATGTAACCTTTGCCGGGTCAACTTGTAGACGTACAGCGGCGCAAGCTTCGGCGGCTGATGACGCTGGTCGCCATCTTTGCGTATGGACCCAGTGCGCTGCTTATCACCATCGGCGTACTGATTTTGGTGTTTGGCCACGCGACCAAAGACGTGGTCTTTGGCGTGATGACGCTGAGCTTGACGGTGACGCTTCTCGGCGGAGTGGCGCTGACGATTGTCTACGTGCGGCGTGAGTCGAGCGTGGCGCAGCTTCAGACCGAGTTCGTCAACAAGGTGTCACACGACCTGCGAACGCCGCTGACCTCGATCCGACTGTTTGTCGAAACGCTGCAGGCCAAGCGGTTGCAAGACCCGGAAAAGATCCAGCAGGTGCTCGACATCATCGCCACGGAAACCAAGCGGCTGTCCGAGATGGTCGAGCGCCTGCTTGGCTGGGCTCGCATGGAAGCTGGCCGTCGAGAGTATCATTATGTCGATCAGGGTCCGTCGGAAGTGATCGATGTGGCGCTGCGCGCCTTTGAGCCGCAGGTTTTGACCTACGATCCGGGGAAAATTCGCATCGAAAAGCAGCTTGGTGACGACTTGCCCAAAGTTCGTGTCGATGTGCCAGCGATGAGCGAAGCGCTGCTCAATCTGCTTCAGAACGCATTTCACTACACCGGTCCCGACAAGATCATCACGGTGCGGGCGCAGAAGCGAGGGCAGCAGGTTGCCATCAGCGTATCGGACAACGGTCCAGGGATTCCCAAACACGAGCAGCGTCGAGTATTCGAGAAGTTCTACCGCTTGACGCGCCCCGAGATGCCGCTGCAACCGCCGGGCACAGGTCTTGGCTTGTCGATGGTTCAGCACATTGTCGCGGCGCATGATGGATCCGTCACGGTCGACAGCGAGCCTGGTCATGGCGCGACGTTCACTGTGCTTTTGCCGGGTCAGCTTTAGGCTACCTTTTCGTCTGAGAAACCGATGAGCGAGACGATCCTTTTGGTCGAAGACGATGTGTCGATCCGCAAAGCGCTCCAGCTCAACTTGCAGCTCGAAGGCTATGACTTGCTGTGCGCAGAGGATGGCGAGACAGGCCGTCGGCTGTCGCAGACCGAAAACCTCGACTTGATTGTCGTGGACTTGATGCTGCCGCGGCTTTCGGGTCTCGACTTGATTCGTGACCTGCGACAAAGGCGAGCCGACCTGCCGATCTTGGTGCTTTCCGCCAAAGACCAGGAAGCCGACAAAGTGATGGCGCTGTCGCTGGGCGCCGATGACTACATGACCAAGCCGTTTGGGCTGGCTGAGCTTTTGGCGCGGGTGCGCGCGCTTTTGCGACGCGGTCGATTGAACAAACCGCTGTCGAGTAGCCCGAGCTTGAGCGGTGGCAAAGCGTCGTCGCGAATTTACTTGGATGTACCGGGACGACGGCTCTTGGTCGATGGCGATGACATCGAGACCACGGCAAAAGAGTTCGATCTGCTGAAGCTGTTTATGTCGCATCCCGGCCAGGTTTTGACGCGGGAGCAGATCATGCAGCGCATCTGGGGGGGCGAGCACTTTACGCTGCGGACGATTGACAACTTTGTGGTGCGGCTGCGCAGCAAGATTGAAGAAAACCCCGACACGCCCGCGCATCTGGAAACCGTGCGTGGCGTCGGCTACCGCTTCAATCCCTAGCCCACATGCACAGCCCACGATCACAAAGCTCGGAAAGCTACAAATTCCCCTAGAAGCTGTGGCAACATAGTTTGCACTCGGAAGTGTGTCCGAGCGATTTGCTATGCCCGCAGACAACTGGTTATTCACCAAGCGGTTTCGCTCTTGCTGGCTTCTGCTCGTGCTGCTGGGTCCGCTGCTTTTGGGAACCAGCGTTGGTCGCGCGCAGCAGCCGTCTGTTGTTGCGATGGCTCCGTTTGATGGACGTGAGCTTGGCAAGCCGCCCAAAAAACCGATTGAGCCGAGCTTCACCGCGAGCGTGGTGTTCGAGGCACTGCAAGCGCGCAGCCAAAACAAGCCGTATCGGGTCTTGGCCCCAGACCTGTGGACCGGCATCGCGCGCGTGAAACATCACGGACGGGTGACTGACGTGGTGGGCGTGGCCCAGCTTTTGTCGGCGCGGCTTGTGGTCGCGGGGTATCTGGAAGCGACCAGTGGTTCGGAATACGCCAAGCCGTATCGACTGAACGTATCGGTGTATGGCGCAGATGGTGCGCTTTTGGGACAGCTTTCATTTGACCTGGACAGACCGCTGCTGCAGCCCGCGGCTTTTGACGACAAAGCGGCGGCGATTCAGCAGCTCATCGAGCAGTCCCTACAGCGTCAGCCGCTCATTGCTGCGCCGGCTGTGCCGCAGCCAGTGACGATGGGAAAAAACCGCGGAAAGCCCATGCCTGTCAGTGGGCCGTCGCAGGCCGTTGCGGTGGCGCAGGCCGATGACAGTGAGCCGGTGCGGTTTGATCCGAGCCAGCCCAAGCCGATGCTCGTACCGCTTTCAGAAGAGGCGCGCGAGCAGCTACTTCGCCGTCCGCCCTGGCAAGCCGCCATCGACTTGCAGGTGGGTTATGTCTACAGCACGCGACTGCTTGCCAACGAAGGCACGGAGCTTCGCTTCGGTCGCTCCGGGGCGCACGGCATGGTTCTGCTCGGGGAAGTCCATCCGCTGGCGCTGTTGCCCACCGTGGGGCCGTGGCTCAGCGGGCTTGGGCTGCGGGCGCAGGTGGTGTTGCCGTTTTGGCCCGACATCGCGCATGTGATGCAGGTTGGGCAGCCGCAGACGGGAACGTACACCGCCAGCGAGTACCGGTACGACATTGCCTTGCGAGAGCACATCAATCCGTGGAACGCGCTTTTGCGGCCCGACATTGCTGTCGAGCTTCTGTACGGCGAGCACAGCTTTACCACCGCGGCGAAGACGAACATCGACTATCTGCGGGTGCCACCGTCGGACTATCGCTACCTGGGCGGCGCGCTGCACCTGCGAATGTTCTTCACCCAGCGAATTTCGCTCACCGTGGGGGCGATGGCTGCCAAGCTGCTCAGCTTGGGCCTGATGAGCCGCTCGGGCAACGACATGGGGAACATGATCGCAGCCCGCGACCGCAACGGCTTTTTGTCTTATGGAAGCGGCGATGGCTTCCAGTGGCGGCTAGAGGCCGCGTCACAGGTCAATGTCTATCGCGGGCTGACGCTGGGCGTGCGCTTTTTCTATGAACAGAACCGCCTCAGCTTTGATGGAGACGGCAACGTGCTTCAGGCAAACGGGCAGCCGGTGACTGCCGCCACCGACGACTATCTGGGCGTGATGGCGCACATCGGATACGTGTTCCAGCCGAGGCTTCGCACGCCGAATCAGTAAGCCGCGCTGGCTGCCTCCGTCTCGTTTGTCTCGCCGCTGTTCCTCGCCATGCGACTTCCGATCAAAACTCCATCTATTTGTTAGTTAGAAACCAAAAAATGTTTGACCAGTGATATAGTTACGCTCCATGACGTCCCCTTCTCAGCGCGCGCTGGTCGTCGACGATTCACCAACCATCCGCAACTTCGTAACAGCGACTCTGGAAGCCGCCGGGTATGAAGTCACCACCGCCAAGAGTGGCTTCGAAGCGCTCAAGATTCTGCCGGGCGCTTCGTTCCACCTGGTCGTCACCGATGTGAACATGCCGGACATTAACGGCTTGGAGCTGGTGCGCTACGTCCGCAACAGCCCGGTGCACAAAGGCACGCCACTTATCATCATCAGTACCGACGGACGGGAGCGTGATCGCGAGCGTGGCATGCACCTTGGCGCGTCGGCGTATCTGGTCAAGCCGTTTCAGCCGGAAGCGCTGGTCAAGCTGGCCAAAGAGGTGACGGCGCCGGGCTTTCACGTCGCGCCGCAGATGGTTGCCCAGCCTTCTAAGAAGGCCTAGCTCGGCGGACCACCGCGTCTTGTCGGTGGTTTGCAAAGGTGGGTAAAAGCGGATCATGGCCGAGCAGGGCAGCGACAAGCTACGGGACGAGTTCCTGTCGGAATCGCAGGAGATCATCGAGCAGCTCAACCGAGATTTGCTCGCGATTGCCGATGCGTGCTTGGGTCGCGATCCGTCCACCGAAGGAATCCGCGTCGATCCGGACCTTATCAACAGCGCGTTTCGGGCGATCCACTCGCTCAAGGGACTGGCTGGGCTGTCGGGTGTCGAGCGGATGATGCACATGGCGCATCACGTCGAGAATCTGCTCGATGCGCTGCGGCTTGGCAAAGTGCTTCTGACCCCGCATGTGCTCGATCTGCTGTTCGAGTCGATAGAGCACGCCCAGTTGATTTGCGCTGAGGTCGCCGACCACGGACTTCTGGCAGCTTCGCCACCGAGTGCGCTGGTCGATGACTTCACGGGCCGTGTCAACCGCGCCGCCAATCCAGAAGGCAAGGGCGCGCAAAAAGGCGGCGAGCCGAGCTACGGGGACTTTGACCTTGATCCTGGGCTCGTCGCAGCACTAACGGAATACGAGGAGCATCGGCTCAAAGAGAACATTCGGACGGGCAAGAACCTGTACCGCATCTTGGGCTCGTTTCCGCTCATGTCGATTGACGTCGAGCTGGAAAACATCAAAGCCTCGCTCAAGCCGGTCGGTGAAGTGATTGCGATTGTTCCCGGTTCATCGGGTACAGATCCGGAACGAATCGACCTGGAAGTCATCTTGGGCTCGCAGCATGGCTCATCGGCAATTGTCGGTGCAGTCGGCAATGCGCCCGCGCGTGTCATGCAAGTGACCCGGCGCTCGGCGACAGCAGCCAGTTCGGTGTCGATCCATCCAGACATGCCGTCAGGTGGCAGTCCACCTTCGGCAAATCGTCAGTCGGTGACGGTGCGTCAGTCGGTAAATGTCCCGGTGCCGCCGCCCGTCGAAAAAGGACAGCCGCCTCTGCCACCCAAAGAGCCACCACCGGGGAGTGATGGCGATGGCGACGGCGGTGATGGTGGTGGCAACCGGCAAGAACCCGGTCACACGCTCAAGAGTGTTTCGCAGACGGTGCGAGTTGACATTCGCAAGCTCGACGTACTGATGAACATCGTCGGTGAGCTTGCGCTGACGCGATCGGGGATGCAAGTCGTCCACGATGAACTGCGTCGTGACCGCGTCCGGGCCGAGCTTGCGCGGGCGCTGCAAGACGAGCTGCGCGCACTCACCCGCAAGCTCGATGAGCTACAGGCCGGCATCTTGGCGGTGCGCATGGTTCCGCTTCAGCAGGTGTTCGATAAGCTGTCGCGCGTCGTGCGGCGGATGTCGCGGGAAGCGATTGGCAAAGACATTCACTTTGTCGTGGCCGGCGGGGACACCAAGCTCGACAAGCTAATCATCGAGGAGTTGTCGGACCCGCTGATGCACCTGATTCGCAATGCCATCGATCACGGCATCGAGGACCAGCAGCTTCGTCTTGCGCGTGGCAAACCCGCTGCGGGGACCGTCGCCATCAACGCCGAGCAGCGTGGCAATCACGTCGTGCTCGAAATTGAAGACGATGGCAATGGCATCGACACGCAAGCGCTGGTGCAGCGAGCGATTGCACGCGGACAGATTTCAGAAGACCAAGCCCGCGACATGACCCGGCACGAGATGTACGAGCTGATGTTTCTGCCCGGTCTTTCGACGCGCGCCGTCGCCGACGAAACGTCTGGTCGTGGCGTTGGCATGGATGTCGTCAAGACCAACATCTCGCGAATGGCCGGCATCATCGAAGTCGATTCCGAGCCAGGGCATGGCACTCGGCTTACGATCACGCTGCCCATCACGCTGGCCATCATCCAGGCGCTGGTGATTCGGGCCGCGGGTCGCACGTATGCGATTCCGCTCAACTCGGTGATGGAAAGCTTGATGCTCGACTACAAGCAGATCCGCACCATCGAGCG
>DAORGN010000201.1:0-9132 GCA_035340095.1 Pseudomonadota bacterium
GAGATGATGTACCGCAATGCGCAGGGAGCCCCAGGCGCGGCGGGTGCAGATCCAACCGCACAAGGCGCCCCATCGTCGGGTGGAGCCCGCGGCGGCAAAAAGGACGACGGCGTGATCGACGCCGAGTTCACCGAAGAGAAGTAGTCCGACCCACGCCCAGAAGTCACTGGGCGCACTGCACAAATCCCCCGCTCATTACAAACCGCCGTCGGCCCAGCGTACATGCCAGACCGTGGCGGCTAGTTTTCGCCGATCAGAAGCAGGCTGACCGACAAATCTTGGTGCACGTTGCCGAGGCCGGGAATAAATCCCTGTTCACCGAACGTGCACATCCCAAGGAGCGGTACATCTGCAAGCGCCGACCCCAAGTGGGTGCTCAGCGCATCGTGGAGCGCCCCACCGACGGCACCTGCACAGCCCGCACAGTAAATGAGTATCGCCGCTCGGGTCTTTTCCGTCGCGAGCTTTTCCCCCGCCCGCACATGCAGTTCCGACAGCACGCGCGTAAGCCCTTCGACGGTGCCGGTCATCATGCAGACATTTTCTCCCGGCTGGATCCGCGCAAACAGGTCGATGCTGCGATCCTCGGCGTGAATCTGCGACGGATGGATCGTCACAAAGTGCTCGCCTATCGCCGTCTCATGACGAATCGCCAAAGGTCGCAGCGCCGTCTGCGCCAAGATGTTGCCACCTTCCGAAAGCTGCAGCGCCAATCCGTCGTCGAGCCACTGATTCAGCACTTCCGCCGCCGGCCTGCCATCGAGAGAGACAATGTGGCGATCTTGGCCCGCGGTCACTTTTGCTTGCGCGCTCGTCTCGGTAAACGGAGCCAGCAGCGAACCACCAAACGCAACGTCGCCGCACAGAGCCGCAATAGACACCGCGTCGCGATGCGCCCCGTCATTGGCAAAAACCCACCACTCACCGACGATCGCGTGATCGGCAGCGCTGCCACCAAACGCGGGAATGCCAGGTAGCACTTCAGCGATCCCAGCGAGCGTGTCTTCTTCTCTCCCCGGCGAGCCATTGAAGAGCAAAACCCGTGGCGGCTGGGCGCTGCGCGCGATCTGTTCCGCCGCCCGACGACCTGCCGCCCGCGCATCGTCACCAAGCACCGAGGACGCGACGGAAAAACTGATGTTGCCGCTGCTGGCAAACAGCAGCACAGCGACAGCACCGTCGGCCCCTGTCACAATGCCTTGCTTGGTCAGCACGCCCAGCGACGTGGTGACGCCATGAATCGGAACATTCGGGAGCGACTCTCGAAGTGCTGCAAAAATTGCCCTGCCATCGTGCTCGACCGTTGCTGTAACCACCGCCAAGCCCGGACTTCGGTCGCCGAGCTGCGCCTTGGCGGCGCGAACTGCTGCATGGATCGCAGCCTGGGTATCAGCGACGGTACTCGTTCCAAATCCAGCCCAAAGCTGACTCATGTTCGTCTCCTTGCGTGAGAACGTCCTGCGCAAAACAAAACCAAACAGCCTGCTCACTCAGCGCGCGAGCAGTGCATCAATTTCACCGAGTTCGCGCGGGTTCAAAAGCGCACGCAGCGCCGCCCGCACTTTCCGCAGATCCTGCGGATCGTCGATGCTGACCCGTCCGTATTTCCGAACGGACACGCCGGACAGCATGATCAGCCGGCACACCGCAAACGGTGTCAGTCGAGACTCCACGAAAACCACGATTCGATAGATTTGACTTTCCATTACTACTTCACTTGCTGTTCCGACGACGACTCTCGATGATGCGAGGCGTTCATCGTCGAAGTTTCTTGCCAACTTGTTCGCAAAATGTTGTGCAGTTCCTCGTCGGATAGCTCGATCGGATTGCTGCGCATGCTGCCTTTGCGCGATTGGCTGACGATCTGCGCAAACTGGGCGCTTTGAACCCCCTGCTCGCTCAGACTGCGAATCCCCAAGCGCGAACGCAGAAGCGACAGCCGCTCGGCCAAAAGCTCCAGATCGGTCTGCCCGTCGGTCAGCAGCGCACACAGCTCGCGCATTCGCACCAGCGCCACACCGTCTGGTTGCCGTCGAGAAAGCGCCTTGGCATTGGCCAAAAACGTCGCAGGCAGAAGACACGCACAGCCGTCGCCGTGTGCCACGTCACACAGACCACCAAGCGGCGCCACCAGGCCATGCACCGCCCCAAGTCCGGCATTGGCGAGCACGATTCCGCCCCACATGCTGGCCAGCGCCAAATCATCGTGGACTTCCGACGGCAACGCCGCGCCCCCCGCATCGGTCGCTGCATACGATTGTGCGAGCCTGTGGAGCGCGTGCCACAGCTTCCCGACCCCGCGCAGGACCAGTGCATCGGTGATGGGCTGCGCGCCTTTGGACAGATAGCCTTCGATAAGATGGGTCAGCGCATCCATGCCCGCGGCTGCCGCGACTCGCTGTGGTGCCGTCGCTGACAGTTCCGGATCGACCACCGCGATGCGTGGCAAGAGCTGATCGCCGCGCAAGCTGCGCTTCACTTTCAGATCGGGCACTTTGAGCACGCTGTTGCGCGTGACTTCCGATCCGCTCCCCGCCGTCGTCGGCATCGCGATCACCGGCAGTGGCGTCTGCACAATCGGCAGCGGCGCGCCGCGTCCGATGTCTTCCAAGTAATCGATCGCAGTGCCTGCATTTTGCGAAAGTGCAGCCACCGCCTTGCCGACGTCGAGGACACTGCCGCCGCCGATCGCCAGCACGACCTGACAGCCGGACTCGCGACACTGCCGGACGAGTGCATCTGTAGCGGCCACATCGGGCTCGCCCGATACCGTGACGTGCTCGACGTGCTCTGCCGCGTCGCCCAGATCAGCCGCGATCCGTGCAAGCACACCGTTTTGCGAAAGCGACGAAGCCCCCGTGACCAGCAGCACCCGCTTGCCCAAACCCACGGCAAGCTGGGCGGCGCGACGATGTTCACCGCGTCCAAAAATGAGCTGCCCGGCGGTACGAAACTGGAACTGCATCTTCGCGGGCTGCTTAGTGAAAGGGGCTGGGAAACAAGCTGTGGTGTTTTTCACCGACGCGCGGGCTTGCCATCATGTCGGCCACCGTCTGTCGCCACAGAAGATAGTGCGGCGTCTGCTGATGCGATTTGAAGCCGGCCTCGTCGTGATAGACCTCGTACAGCGTGAAGCGCGTCGGATCTTCGTTTTGCTGAAGCACATCGAAGCGCACATTCCCCGGTTCCTGCCGGGTTGCGTGGGCGTTCGCCAGCGTCGCAGAAACAAAGTCGCTCACCCGATCCGCAATGACCGATATCCGCACGACGACGACATACATGGGCAGCTCCCTTTTTGCGGTTACATCACGCGCCAGACCGACTGAATCGGACCAAACGGAACCCCCAAGCGCCCAATCACTGGCAGGTTCACAAACACGGTGCCTTCCGCCGCGACGGGAATCTCCAGTGAGTTGCGCTGCTGACGGAGCAAGTTTTCGACGATTGGCTGGATGACGTTCTGAATCACCCGCAGCGCCTGATCGATGCCGAGCGGAAAGGCCAAGTTGAGATGGACATCACCGCCCGCCGGGATCAGCGACTTGCGCAGCTCGTTCACAAGCGATCCATTGGCCAAGCCAACGATCAGTCCGGGAATCGCTCGCACAAAGTCCGAAGCGGTTCGGATGCCGCCATTGGTCGCCGTGCAAGCGCCCGGCTTCGGCTGTCCGGTACACGATGGATCGTTGCCACCGCACATGCTCACGCAGACGGACCCGAGCGCTTCGGCGTTTTGCCCCGGAAACAGCTTCAGCGCGAGCAGCACGTCGAGCGCCGGCACCGGAATGTTGTTCGGATTCTTGATCGTGACCGGCACCGCAAATTCAAACTGGAGCTGCTGCTGGGGCGGCGGTGAGCCAAGCCCAATGGAGCAGCCCATGCGCAGCATGCGATCCGTGACCACCTGCGGGCAGTAATAGGCCGCCAGCGCTTGCAACGTCGGCGCCCGCACAAGCTGTGGACTGCCCGCCGTCACCACGGGGGGATTCGCACGCTGCTGCTGGATGCCACTGCCGACGGCGTCTTGCACAAGCCGGTTGAACATCGTGCATCCCGACGAAAACACCGCGAGCAGCAGCAGCCACGAAGAAAACACAACCCTGGACAAACGCATCAGCGAACTCCTAACGGCCCAGCACGGGCATGAGAGCATGACCACTTCCATCTTACTGGGAAGGCTGGTGGAAGGGGAACAGCCAGCGGTCCAGCGGTTTCAAGCCCGGAGCTAAATTAGTTATTTAAATTACATATAAAATTTCCAATAATTACGACTGGAAGCAATGGGCGAACGCAGCGGGTTGGACCGTGCGAAGATCGTGCGCAGGGGGCTCTGGGCAGGGTGGCGGAACTTATGTGCCGCTGTGCCCCTGTCGCTGTGTTTGGGTGAAGCGTATGCAGCGGCGCTCCCAGAGCTGAGCGCAGGTCAGCAGCAGCTCCTTTTGTCGACGGGCGAAGAGAAACCGTACAATGTGCGGCTCCACTTTCTGAAGTCGAACGAGCGCCGCCATGACCTGTTTTTTTCGGTGCTCAGTCGGCTCGGTGGCGGATATCTGGGCGTCGGAGCCGATCAGAACTACACGCTGGCTGCTGTGGCCAACGCCGAGCTGGTTTTCCTGGTCGATATCGACGGAGAAGTCATTCGCTGGCACAAAATCTATGCGGCGCTGATTCCCGTCGCCCCCTCGCCCCAGGATCTGCTCAAGCTGCTCCAAGCGCGGGCCGATGCGCAGGCGAAAGAAGCACTGGAGCAGCGCTGGCCCACCGAAGCTGCAGAGCTTTTGCAGTCCTATCGCAACTACCGCCACATGCTCGGCATCCACCTGCAAAACGAGATGCAGGTCCGTCACAACGGGCGACCTTCGACGTGGATATCCGATCCGGTGCTGTATGCAAGGATTCGTGCGCTGATGATCGCCAGGCGCGTCATCGCCCGCGTCGGTGATCTGCACGGAGAACGTACCATGCTCAGCATTGGCGACGCTGCACACGCGCTCCACGTCACCATCCGCACCGTCTATCTGTCCAATGTCGAGCAGTGGTTTGGCAGGGTATATCGGTTGGCATGCGTGCCCCACGTTCTACCATTTTCCGTCGGTAACTTCCGTTCATGTCTGAACCGCTATACATCGGTCGGACTCGAAGTTGTGGACCACAGTTGGACCACCTGCAAGCGAGGCTGTGATGGGTGACATCATCAAGAAGATGAAAGGCGAGAAGTTCCTGGGCTGGTACGTGCGCTACGTCGATGCCGATGGCTGCCGCAAGCAGCGCGCGAGCCATCAGCCGACCAAGCCGCTGGCTCGGAAGTTTCTGATCGAGATCGAGGCCCGCGTCGCCCGTGGTCAGATCGGCATCCCCGAGCCGTCGCCACCGCCGCGCCCCGAGCTGACCCTCGCCGAGCTGTGTGAGCGCTACGTGCAGGACTACAACCGTCCCCGGATCAAGAACCTGGCGCTCTACCGGACCGAACAGAAATCAGCGCTGAAGCGCATCCTGCCGATCCTCGGGACCAAGCCGGTGAGCGCGGTCACAGCCCATGACATTCGACGGGTTCGCGATCAGCTGTCGACGCGCTACAAGCCGAATACGGTGATGTCGTCGCTGCGGCCACTGTCTACGGCCTTTAGCTGGGGCAAGCGCGAAGGGTTGATTGACTGTCCGAATCCCTGTCTCGGCGTCGAGCGACCGCGCCGAGAGAGCCTGCTTGAGTTCCTCGACAAAGACGAGCTGTCACGACTGGTTTCGGCGGCAGAGGCGAAAGCACGCGCCAGCGATACGTTTCGTGACTGGCTGCGCTATGTGGCGATCGCGTTCACGGTTCGGACTGGGCTGCGCAAAGGCGAGCTGTTCGGTCTGCGCTGGCGGGACCTCGATCTCACGACGCGCCGGCTCGATGTGGCGCGGTCGTATCAGCACACGCCGAAGTCGGGAACCACGCGGCATCTGCGACTGCCCAGCCAGCTGGTCCCGATTCTCGCGGAGTGGAAGAGAATGTGTCCCGCGACGCCCGATGACCTCGTGTTCCCGGTGATGGGACGCTGGAGCCTGCGGATGGGTCGCAAGATCGACATGCTGGGACTGCCCGAGCTCTTGGCGGACATCGGGGTGCGCCCGCTCCGTCGCGAGTGGCACGCGCTGCGCCATACCTTCGCGTCACACTTCGTGATGTCGGGCGGCAACATCCTGACGCTGCAAAAGATCCTCGGTCACGCCGACACCAAGATGACGCTCGTGTATGCCCATCTCGCGCCCGATTTCCTCGGCGATGAGATGGATCGGATCACGATCTAGCCGGTGCGCCGACGAGACATCGGCACCGCGACCCGCCCGAGATACCCCTCGATGTCGATGCGTCGAAAGTAACGGCGCCGCTCGCCCTTGGGCTTCACCGCCAGCTGCGCCACCTCTGGATGGCGATCAAGCCAGGTCTGAAAGCGCCGCGCCACTTGGTTGCGAAGGCTCTGCTCTTTACGTCGCCACGCGCGATATTCCGCCGTTCCCGCTGGCGGCTCCGGCGGCAGCTCTTGGCGAGGGAATATGCCGAGGAGCTTGGCCGTCTGCCACGTATCAAGTAACCCCTCCGGCTCCGACGTGCCCTGCTCTCTTCGTGCCTGACCAAGTCCGAGCCGAACCGTCAGCAGGTCCAGTAGGTCCGCAACCGTGAGATCAATCACACGGGTATCGTCAGAGATGTCCCTAAGACGGGCCATAGTAGGCCATATTTTCTAATTATTTCGCGTGCTTTTCAATACATTTCATAAGGCAAGACTTGGATGTGATTCCACGGATGTCGACGCCAGTTGGGGAGTGGAGAGGACATGCTGGTTCTTGAACGTCGACGCACAAGTTTCAATGGAGCCCCAGATAGGAATCCGGGGTTGGAAATCGGTTGATAGGGTGGTCTGAGCGAGGGAGTCACGGCGCGGGTCCCCCTTCCCGACGACGCTTTTTCCGCGCCGCTCGCGGCCCGAAAAAAGGTCTCTGGTCGGCCCACGCCTGATTTTTCAGGGTCGGAATCCGGGGACGGAACCCCGCGATTACTGCTTTTGAAGGAGCATCAGCGCGAGGGTCTTTTTTCCGTCGGGGCCGTAGTCGATTCGTTCGATGGTTTTCCAGCCGAGTTCGGCAAGGCTGTCACTCAGCAGCTTGGGGTCGTAGCGACGGACTCGCCACATCAGGAAGCGACGATCGGGCCTACCGTCGCGCATCTTGACTTGGGCAATCGCATCGAAACCGTAGCTGCCGGGAACGCCGCCCGGTGGGGCAAGCTCCCAGCGAAGTTCGATGTCTTCAGCACCGAGGCAGTAGCGACGAATCGGCCCGCTCAGCCAGTTCACATGCGTAGGTCGCAGCTTGCCGTTGCCAATCGGGTCCAGCTTGAGGATCTTCTGCCGTTCACTTGCTGGGGCACGCGCAATCTGGATATCAAACAGGAACAGCTCGCCCGGCTCGCAGCAGCTCAGCGTGTCACGGAAGAAACGCAGCTCATCGCTCAGGTTGACCAGGGTGTATCCGAGCATGGCGAACAGCCTTGTCCGGCCTCGCAGCGGATTGACCAGCATGGGCAGCTTCGGCAGATCCAGAAAGCTGCCGTGGATGGTGTACGTGCGGATGTCGGGCAGCGTCTCGCGGCAGTGCCGGTAGGCGGTGTTCAGCAGCGAGTGACTCACGTCGAGCAAGAACAGCTCCGTCTGTTTCGGCATGCGAAGCTGCATCTGAAGATGCTTGACGAGCATCGACTCGGTCTTGCCGTCGCCGCAGCCGAGCGCATCCACGGTGAGTGCCTGCTCACCAATGAGGTCTGCGACGCGGCGCGCAACCGTCCCGAGCGGCAGTGTCTCGCGAAACTCCGAGCCATAATCGGGCGACGAGCAGGTGGCCAGCCAGTCCTTCGCGCTGTGATGGTCGATGTAGACAAGCGTCTGCTCAAGCTGTCCAGTCGGACCATTCAGCGTCTCGGCAAGCTCCGTCACCATGCTTACCGGGTCATACGTCGATCCGAGCCATGAAGTCGGCGTGTGACGGTAGCCCGCGCTCATCTCGGCGGACAGCTCGATGTCACTGACGCGCAGGTTCAGCTCGGGAACGGCCAGCAGCTTCAGCATCAAGCTCCGTCTGGCCCTGCGGGTGTGATGTTCAAGCTGACGAATCGTCGTCCCTGTGACACCCACTCGATCCGCCAGCCATTCCTGCGTCAGTCCTGCTGCGGTCCGCCTTTTTTGCAGCCGCTCGCCAAACTTCACCCAGTCGATCGGCCCAATCGCTTCGCTGTCGTCGGTGTCACCCACCAGCGTCAGCGCTTCCTGAATCGCGCGCACCGCCCGGTTGTGGTCCTTCACCAGATGCGGCGGCAGAAGCTGAAGCGCGTGCAGCGTATCGACGAGCTTGCTCTGCACCCGCGAGAGCTGACCGACAGAGTCTTCCAGCGCCGAGTCCTGCGTCGGCAGCTCCTGCGGCATGACGTGCTCCGCATCCCTGTCCAAACGGTCGAGTTCGCTGCTCTGCGTCGCTGGCTGCTCGTGCATGGCTGATGTCTCCATTTCGGCCACAGATAACACACCACGAGCAAATGGGAAGCCCTTTCAGCGACGGAAACGCAGCGGTTCCCTTTGTTCGTTTCTGTTCGGTAGCCCGGTGTGTAGCTTCACCCAAACCTGGACTTTAAGAGGCTCCTAAGATTGTAAGGCGGGCTCATCTACAGAGCATCGTGGCGACGGCGATTGCTGGCGCGTAGGATGCGGAAACAGAGAGCTGACGCGATGGAAAAACGAAGCTACCGAAGATTCACAGCCGAGGAGAAGCGGACGATTCTGGAAGAGACTCGGCAGCCTGGGGTGACGATGGCGGAGGTGTGTCGCAAGCACAGCGTCAGTCCGGCGCTGATCTACCAGTGATGGGCAGTGGCGAGCGGTGGCGCAGCAGGCGACGACGGCGGCTTTGCAGCAGGTGGACAGTCGAGGCAAGAGTCAGCCCGACGCTCAGACGGCACGACTTCTGGCCGAACTGGAGCGGATGCGCCGCGTGGTGGCGGAGATCACGGCGGAGAATCTGGAGCTGAAAAAAAACTCTAAAGCTGGAAGGAAGAGTCCGTTTGAGCGCGCAGCAGAAACAGGAAGTGCTGGCGGTGGTCGA
>DAORGN010000202.1:0-9126 GCA_035340095.1 Pseudomonadota bacterium
GTCGCGCCCAGTCGGGATTTGCCAAGCATCACTTCGGCGGACACCGGCTGCGTCGACACAACCAGCGTGCCCGTCCGTCGCTTCAGCGCCCCTGACAACAGCGTCGGCAACGTCCGCCCCATCAGCGCCACCACGTCAGCGGGTGAACACTTCGGACACGGCGAGTCCAGCGACGCAGCCGGCTCGGCGACATCCCGATGCCGAATCACCTGCCGCAAGACAAAGCCATCGCCTTTGTCCATCCGTCGCAGCGTCGCGTGAAGGACGTATTCGACATCCGATTTCTGCGCCAAAAGCTGCTGACAGTTTGGCTTGCTCATGCAGTCGCGCAGGTGCGGCGCCACCGTCAGAGCTTGCTCGACCGGCAGCACCGTCTGATCGAGCGAGCGCACCGACTGCTCAATTGTCGTCTGAATGTCCGATCGCACATCCGGGAGAACAATCGAAAGCTCGCTGTGAACCAGCACCGCAGGCAAAAGCGACAAAAGCAGCGTTCCCGACGAGCGGTCAAAGCGAACCTCGAACTGTCGACCCGGAGCCAGCGTCAATTGACCACTCAGCCGCTTGTTCGGATACTCGACGGCCAGACGATGATCCCCTGGCGACAAAAGCAGCGGCGTCGGCAGGGGCAGCACACCGACCAGTCGTTCATCGACGGAAACCAGCGCCCCAGGTTCAGCCAAAACCATCACCTGTCCCGACGGTGGCGATGGCTCTTGCAAAAGACGCTGCGCCAGTTGTGCCATGGCATCGTCGGGCTTGCGCGCCGGATCGAGCAGATAGCGTCGCAATAGGTCTTGCGCTTCCAGCGGTCGCTGTTCTGCCGCCGCCAGCCGCCCGAGCTGCAGCAGACTTTCCGCCGTCGGAGCCAGCCGATACGCTTCCGACAGCGCCGCATAGGCCCGCGAAAAGTCCTTTTCCGTCAGCGCTTGCAGTCCTTGCTCGGTCAGCTTCTCAGCGGGCGACAGCTGCGCAGGCGGAGGTTTGCGCGGCTTGGCCCCAAGTGCCGGAAGCCCGATCAGCAGCAGCGGGAGGAGCCACGCCCAAAGACGCTGCGGGTAGCGGCCAGCGCGCGTCCGACCCAAGACGCGCCCCAAAGGCAAGCAGCGAGAGCACTCGCACGCGGTTCCCCCTCGCCATAACGCACGCCGCAAAGACATGGCTAGGCCGCATAGCTTATCACGCAGAGCGAGCTACGTGCATGTGCTACGGTGCCGCGCCATGGCTGTGAAAGCATCGTCCCGTTTATCACCTTCGGCTCCGACGGAAAGCGGTCTCGACTTGTCGAACTGTTTTTCCGTCGCCACCTGGAACGTAAATTCGCTGCGCATGCGCTGGGACCGGCTGTGCGCGTGGCTTTCCGACAAGCGCCCCGACGTGCTGTGCCTGCAAGAAATCAAGATGCAGGATGCCGACTTCCCGACGCTGGAATTGCACGGTCTGGGCTATCACGCCGTCGCGCACGGACAGAAAACCTACAACGGCGTCGCCATTTTGAGCCGCGTCGAGCACGGCAGTCCCGAAGCGGTCAAGTGCGGCATGCAAGACGGCGACCCCGATGCGGAGTCACGGCTGATTGTCGCGACGATTCCGGCGCTCGGTGTGCGCGTCGCATCGGTGTATGTCCCAAACGGCCAAGTCGTCGGGGCTGACAAATACGAATACAAGCTGCGCTGGCTGGCTCGCTTCCGCAGTTACCTCGATCGCGAATGCAACCCGACGCAGTCACTCGTGCTGTGTGGCGATTACAACATTGCCCCTGCCGACAGCGACGTTCACGATCCCGAAGTCTGGCGCGACACCGTGATCTGTCATCCATCCGCGCGTGACGCACTCGGACGCATTCTCGATTTCGGTCTTATCGACACCCTGCGCCGCTGTCAGCCCGACGGGAAAATTTTCACCTACTGGGATTATCGCGGCCTCTCCTTCCCAAAAAACCTCGGCATCCGCATCGACCACATCTTGACCACGTCAGTGCTTGCCGATCGCTGCCAAAAAGTCGAAGTCGATCGCCAAGCCCGCAAAGGTGAAAAACCGTCCGATCATGCTCCGGTCATCGCGTGGTTCCGACGAGAGCCAAAGTAATTTCACGATTTTCGAAAATAGCCGTTGACGCCCTGCGAAATTTAAGTAGAGTGCTCCTCACCTCAAGTTGATGCGGGGTGGAGCAGCCTGGTAGCTCGTCGGGCTCATAACCCGAAGGTCAGAGGTTCAAATCCTCTCCCCGCTACTAAAAACGGAAGCCTAGTGCTTCCGTTTTTTTTTGCCCAAATGGCAAGGCGCCGAAATGATGGGCTGCATGACTCGCATTCTCGGCGTCGATCCCGGCACGCTCCACTGTGGCTATGCCGTCGTCGAAGTTTCCGCCGGACCCGGTGCCCAAAAGCCGCGCTACATCGAGTGCGGTGTCATCGAGCTGCCGGCGCAGGCGCCGATCGAACATCGACTCAAGCTGCTCGCCGCCGACTTGCGCGAAGTGATTCGCGAGCTACGCCCCGACGAGCTGGCCATTGAGTGCGCGTTCGCAGGAAAAAACGTCCGCTCGGCACTTTTGCTCGGACAAGCCCGCGGCGCCATTCTCCTTGTCGGCGCAGAAGCCAACCTGCCCTGTTCCGAATATCCGCCCGCAACCGTCAAAAAAACCGTCTGCGGCAATGGCCGAGCGCAAAAATCCGAAGTCCAGCGCATCGTTTCGTGGCTATGCAAGCTCCGCACGCCACCGCCCACCGACGCTGCCGATGCCGTCGCGATTGCGCTTTGTCACGCTTTCCATGCCCCAAGCCGATCGATCAGTGCCCAGGCATCGGATCAGGCAGCGGCGAAGCGGCGGCCTCGCGCCACAGCGAGTCGACGGACTGCGCAGGTCCGCGCCCCAAAAGCGGCACCGCCAGCTCGCAGCGATCGGTAAACACCCCATCCGCGCCAAAAAAGCGCGCCAGCCGCAGCTGCCACGCCGAATTGATCGTGTAGGGATGAACGACAAGACCGCGTGCGTGCGCCCGTTGATTGTGCCACGGATAAGCGTAGTACCCGACGGGACCGATGCCGCGGCCAAGCCGCTCGGCCTGCGCGACAAGCTCCGCAAAGCCGGTCTTTTTCACCATGTCTTCGTCGAGCAGATAGACTCTCGGAATGTGTGGTGCCAGCTTCTGAAAGTTGCGCAAGCTGTCCGCTGAAAACGACTGAAACACCAGCCGGCTTTGCAGCACCGTCGGCACCGGATCCGCCGCATAGCCCCGCGCAGCCAAAAGCTTGACCAGATCCGCTTCGATGCCGGGAAAGCGCTCGGGCGACTTGGTTTCGAGGTACAGCCCGCTCGGTGCGCGATCCGAAGCCAGCGCAAGGTCAATCAGCCGGTCGAGCCTCAGCAGCTTGGCACCGACGTATTCGGGTCGTGCCCGCTCGGGATGCTTGGCATTAAACCAACTCCCCGCGTCGAGCTGACTCAGCTCGTCCCACGTAAACTCGCTCACCGGCAGTTTTTCGCGCCCCGGATAGAGCGTCTTGGCATCCGTCGTCCGTTCGAGCGTGTCGTCGTGCAGCGCAAACAGCACCCCGTCTTTGCTGCGCTGGATGTCCGCTTCGAGAAAGTCCGCCCCCGTCGCTCGCGCCAGCCGATACGCCCACTCCGTTTCCTCGGGTGCCAGGTAAGAAGCGCCACGATGGGCCATCACCGTCGGAAATCCCCACCCGAGCGCCCGCGTCGCCGCCACCCCGCTGTCACGCGACAGCGTCACATAGCCTGCACACAGCGCCAACGTCGCAGCGAAAAACAGCCCGACCCGCCCCCACACGCGCGTCATCGCCCAGACGCCCCCACATCCGTCTGTCCGTCGCTTTCGAACGGACAATTGCCGCCGGGAACGCCCTGCTCTTTTGGACACAGTCCATATAGCTCCAGCTTGTGCTGGATGACTTTGAAGCCACCGAGTCGCGCCGCCACCGAGTCTTGTAGGCGCTCAATCTCTGGCTCCTCGAACTCGAGGATCAGACGGCACTTTTGACAGATCAGGTGGTCGTGATGTGGCGAGTCCGAACCCGCGACTTCATAGCGCGTCTGTCCGTCGCCAAACTGCCTGGATGCGGCAAGTCCAGCGTCGAGAAGGTGCTTCACCGTGCGATACACCGTCGCGTAGCCCACTTTCGGATTGCGCAGTCGGACCGAAGCCAAAAGCTCGTCGATCGACACATGGGAAGCTCCGGTGTTGCCGCTCAAAAAGACGTCGACGATAAGCTCCCTTTGGGCTGTCGTTTTTAACGCATTCCGACGCTGATACAGGCTCCACTGGTGCTTTAGCTCCGCCACATGCTCGGCAGTGCGCACCACTGGATGTTTGCTCGCAGTCGACGGATGTATTGCCACTTTGGACTCCGCTTCGATCAATCAGTCACCCAGCTTAGCCACAAATTCGACAGCGCAAGCGCATCCATGTGCGTCTTCAAAAAACAGCGCAGCGCGTCACTCGGGGAACAGACGATCGGTTCGTGTTCATTGAACGAGGTATTGAGCAAAATTGGCACACCGGTTCGAGCAAAAAACGTCTCAATCAAGGCGTAAAATGTTGGACTGTGTTCACGCTCGACGGTCTGAAGTCGCCCCGTACCATCGGCATGCACGATGGCCGGAACCAGCGCGCGTTTTTCGGCCCGAACTTCATCAACAAGGAGCATCGCTGGCGACGGGGCGGCTCGCACAAACCACTCTGCCGTCTGATCAGCCAAAATCGCCGGCGCAAACGGACGGAAGGGCTCGCGGTGTTTGATCCGTCGATTCAGGATGTCTTTCATGTCCGCCCGTCGCGGATCACACAAAATGCTGCGATGTCCGAGCGCCCGCGGGCCAAACTCCATCGCACCATGGAACCAGCCAATCACGTCGCCGCGCTCGATCGCAGACACTGCACGAGATAGCAGATCGGACGTATCCAGACGCTCGATGCGCAGCCGGCCCAACGCCTTTTGCCCGTCTCGACCGACGGTTTCCACCGCGTCGACCACCACTTGTCCTTGCGCATCAAGCTGCGCCCCATCGCCAAGCACCGTGCGCAGCGACTGCTCGCAGTCCGCGTCGGAAAATTCCGGTCCGGTGTAGGCATGGTGCATCACAAAGCGGCGCGGCGCGGCCAGCAGCTGATGCGCAACCCACAGCGCAGCCCCGATGGATGTTCCGTTGTCCCCGGCGGCGGGCTGGACAAACAGCTGTCGAAACGGCGTCCGATCGAGGATTTTGCCGTTGGCCACCGAATTGAGCGCAACCCCA
The DNA here is from genome assembly GCA_035340095.1 of Pseudomonadota bacterium. Classification (GTDB taxonomy): domain Bacteria; phylum Myxococcota_A; class Polyangia; order Palsa-1104; family JAEUJZ01; genus JAEUKA01. The sequence continues at coordinate 5,264 of DAORGN010000202.1, forward strand.
CCCGCAAGTGATAGTCGCGTCGCCCCCGTCCGTCGCGCCAGCCCAAGTGCAATGTGAACCACCGCATCCTCCAGCAGCGCCTGAAGGCTCGCGGCGACATCTTTCTGTCGCTGGTCGGGTGCACTGCCCGACTGGTAGGCCGGGCCAAGCAGTTCACACAGCGCATCGCTGTACAGCCGGCCCAGACGCGGCTGCCCGTCGGCCCACGACATATCGACGCCTTCTTGGTGGTGGCGAAAATACGCAAGCTCCAGTCTAAACGAGCCATCTGGGTGCAGGTGGATCAGCCGACGCAGCGCGGGCACCGCGTGGGCATCGCCATAGGCCGCCAGACCCATCACTTTGCCTTCGTCGCCGTACTTGGGAAAACCCAGCCACTGCGTCACCGCGGTATACAGCGCGCCGAGCGAGTGCGGAAAACCGACTTCCCCGAGCACGCTGATCTGGCGATCGCGACCTGTGCCCCACATCGTCGAGACAAAATCGCCAAAACCATCGAGCGAGAGCACCGCCGATTCCGAAAAAGGCGAAGCGAAAAACGCACTCGCCAGATGGGCACGGTGATGCTCAACGTGATGAATCTGTGCCGCAAGCGACTCGGTTCCCAGCGCGACACAGAGCGCCTGCTCGACGGAATTTACCTTGCGACGGTTGCCCAGCCGATCACGAAGCTGATGCCACAACCGACCGACATCACGACGCTGGTAAAGCCGCTGCCCGACGTAAAGCAGCTTGTCAAACAGGTGGGCGCGGGGATCGCGGGACATCGCAACATGGTCAATGTCCGACGGGGAAATCCGCCCAATCCGCAGGCATTCCCGCACGGCCAGCGTCGGAAATCCCGCACAGTGCTTGATCCGATTGAGCCGTTCCTCCTCGACCGCGCAGACCAGCTTGCCGTCAACCAGCAGCGCCGCGCTGGCATCGCCATGGAACGCATTCAGACCCAAAATTCGCATATCAACCCGGCAACCGTTTAGTGACCGAGGTGCTGCCCGCTTTCGCGGAACTCATCGATCGCCCCGAGGAACACATCGACGAGCCGCTGATCAAACTGCACCCCTGAACAGCGCTCTATTTCCGATATCGCCGTTTCATGCGGCATCGCTTTGCGGTACGCACGGTCTGACGTCATCGCATCGTAACTGTCCGCAATGGCGACGATGCGGCCAATCAGCGGGATGTTTTCGCCCATCAGCGACTGTGGGTAGCCGTTGCCGTCCCACGACTCGTGATGACAGAACGCACCCGGAATCAGGTCGGCCATAAACGGAATCGGTTCCAGGATGCGCTTGCCCTTGGCCGGATGGGTCTGGAACATCGCGACTTCTTCGGGGCTGAGCTTGCCCGGCTTGTTGAGTTTTTCCTGTCGGATGCCGATTTTACCGATGTCGTGCATCAGCGCCGCCCAGCGCAGCATCTCCAGTTCATTTTCCGACAGGGTCAGCCGACGACCGAGAAGCTCTGCATAGCGACTGACCCGCTCGGAATGGCCGCGGGTATAGCGATCGCTTTCTTCGAGCGCGTGGGCAAAACCGACGACGGTGGCGCGAAAATTTTCCCGCAGCGACGTGTTGGCCCGTGTCAAGTCGGCGTTGCTGCGCTGAAGCTGTTCGTAAAGCCGCGCATTTTCGATCGACACCGCCGCACGCGACGCCAACACCGACAGCAGCCGCCTTTGCCCTTCTGAAAAGCGATAGCCGCGGCTGTAGGAATAGGCGTTTAGCATCCCAATGACTTGGTCTTTTATCTTCAGCGGCGTCGAGCAAAACGACACCAGCCGCTTGTCTTTGGGAGGCTCAGCAAAAAACGGCAGCGCGCGAATCCCATGCGCCAAAAGAGGCCGCCCTGCCATGTAGTGGTCCAGGATCGCGCTGGTGTTCAGTTCCCCAACCCCCGTCGCTGATCCGTACCAGTTCAGATCCGTCTGCGCGTTTTTCGAATATTTGCGGGTCTTTTCGACAAACTCGCCAGTCACCGGGTGGCGCATCGTCAGCGTCGCCACATCGGCATGCACTTCTTTTAGCGTCGCGTCGAGAATGATGTCCAAAATGCGGTCGAGCGACAGCTCATGCGCCATCGCTTCCGACAGCTGATACAGCGTCACCGCTTCTTTGAGCAGGAAGTTTTCCTGCTGAAGCTTCTGCTGCTTGAGCCCCTTTTGGATGATGCGAATCACATCCTCGTTTTTGAACGGCTTCAGGATGTAATCGTAAGCGCCGCGCTTCATCGCTTCGATCGCGGTCTCGACGGTGCCAAACGCGGTCATGATGATCGTGACCACCTGCATCCGCGCTTCGGAAATCCGCTGGAGCAGCTCGAGGCCGTTCATGTGCGGCATCTTCAAATCCGACAGCACCAAGTGATACGACCGTCGCTGAAGCTCTTGCCAGGCTTGCAGTCCGTCCTCGGCCAGCCGCACCGAGAAACCTTCCGCCGAAAGGACGTGCATGAGCATCTCACGCACGACCTTTTCATCATCTACCAACAGTATTCGCGCTGGCTCGTCGAGAGTCGCCGCTTCCATCGCGGGGAATCTACTGCCAAACACCCAAAGTCCGCAACAAAACCGCTTGGGCTACTATGCCTTTGCCATGCCGCACTCTGCCCGAAGGCTCCGTCTCTGCGTCGTCAGTTCCGTTGGTGGACACCTGCGCGAAGTGTTGGAGTTAGTCCCATCGTTTGGGCAGGCCGATGTCCGCTTCATTGTCAACGACGTGGTCAACGTGCAGCTGCCTGGCCCCGTCGAGCAGATCGCCCATGCCGAGCGAGATGTGCGGGTCTTATGGAACTGTGTCGAAGCAGGCCGAAGCTTTGCGAAAAACCGCCCCGATGTACTTTTGTCGACGGGAGCAGGCCCCATTGTACCGCTTGCTTCAGTCGGAAAACTGTTCGGCTGTCACACGATCTACATCGAGACATTTGGTTCCGTCGACACACCGTCGCTCACGGGCCGACTGATGACCCGGCTCGCCGATCGCATTTACTATCAGTGGCCGCAGCTCGCTTCGTATTTTCCGACGGGACAGTACGCGGGACCGATCTTTGTCCCGCCGCGAACCACAGCCGCCAAACCGAATGACGACGGCAGCATCTTCGTCGCCGTCGGAACATCGCAGAGAGGCTTCGATCGCTTGCTGCGCTGGCTGGACGATCTGCGCCAGCAAGGAGCAGTTCAGATCCCGATCGCAGCCCAGCGTGGCCATGCGCACCACATTCCCCAAAATTACCCAAGCGATCCGTTTTTACCTAGTCAGCAGCTCGAAGCGCGGATCGCCCAGGCCAAGCTGGTCATCTGTCACGCGGGCGCGGGCCTTTTAGGCACCTGCATCCGCCACGGCAAACGACCCATTGTGGTGCCGCGTCTGGCCCGCTTTGGCGAAGCAATAAACGATCATCAGCTGATGCTGGCCAAGGCGCTTTCAGCGTCGGGACAGGCGCTGCTCGTGCAGGAAAAACGAGAGCTTCTGCCCGCAATCCAGGCGGCCTTGGCAGCCCCCACCATCGACACGCCGGAAGCCAAGCCCACGCTGTGCGATGCCATCGCCGCCGACTTGCGACGGATGGCCAGTTCCCGCGGCTGCACCGTCTGATCGCGGCCCGAAAAACGCTGCGCCCCGCTGCGATAAGTCTTGGAAATGGGTGGCAAAACCCGCGCCTAGACCCACTCTGATTGCGCCATAGGCTAAGATCATGGCCTAGCACTATTCGCTTTTTTCACTTACAGCGGCGATAGGAGTCTTCATCTATGCGTTCAACTTGGCTTGGTCTTTCGGTCGGCATTCTCTCGCTCATCGGCTGCAACGCGCTGTGGCAGGGTTATCTTTCACCGCTCGACGACCCCGGTGACGCATCCGTCGCAA
>DAORGN010000203.1:0-9043 GCA_035340095.1 Pseudomonadota bacterium
AGGGGGAGGCTTTGCGGGGGCAGCTCGGGGGCGGACACCATGGTGGATGCGACCTGGGTGTTGAGTCGCGAGGGCTCGGCGAGGACGAGGCTGCGTTCGGGGCGACCGCGCAGGCGGACGCGGACTGAGCGGATGGCTTCGCCGGCCTGGGCGGTGGTGCGGAAGCCGTCGAGCACGCCGGTGGTGTTGAAGCTGCCGGCGGCTTTGCGCACGGTGGCGGCGATGGCGTCGGTTACGCGCGGCGAGACCTGGACCAGCACCGGGTTTGGGATGCGACCGACCTCGCCGGCGTCGTAGACCTTGCGCAGGGACTTGCCACTGACGGCGGGCTCGGGGGCAAACACGCAGTCGGCGCGGCGCAAGACGACTTCGCTGACGGCGGCAGAGATGTCCGGGGCCGCGGGGCGAAGCTGGAAAAACGACGCCTTGAGCTCGCCGTACAGAAGGACGTTGCCGATGTATGTGGGGTCTTTGCCACCGGGGGCGACCCAGGCGAGCCGCTTGCCGGCCATGTCGAGGATGTTGCCGCTCGATTCGTGGGTGTAAAGCCCCCAGCGCAGGTAGGCGTCGCCCGACGCGGTGGCAATTCCGAGCACGTTCCAGTTGCCGCGCTCGGCGGCGTAGACCGCATCGAGGATGGCCAGATCGACGGCGCCCTTTTTGATCGCGGCTTCGAAGTCGCCGGGCTTGGCAAAAATCTTGGTCTGGACTTGCAAACCGGACGACTGGAGCGCTTGGGCCAGCTTTTCGGTAAACGCATAGCGCGCTTCCGCTGAAGGCAGGGGTGCCGACGGGGCATAAAACGCAAGCTGGAGCGGTCCGTCGGCAGCATGCGCGGTCACAGCCGCACACAGCCCGGCCACAAGGGTCAAACCGAACGCGCGACGAGACAGGGTGTTGTGGGACGGCGTCTTTTGGATCATTGCGATTGCCCCGATCCGATCATGCGGTCTTTGGTGTCGATCCACTCGCGCAGCTTGGCGGTGCGGGCGCCTTTTTCGGCGGCGCGTTTGTAAAAGTCGAGCGCCTTGCGAATTTCGCCGCGACGGTCGTACAAAATGCCCAGGTTGACGAGCGATTCGGGCGGATTGGGCGCCAGACGTTCCAGCACTTTTTCGCCGACGGGCTTGCCTTCGATGAGGTCAGCGACCGCCAAGTTGTGGCTGAGCACCGGATCTTCGTCGTCGGCGCGCGGCGGCTGGACTTTTTGGGCGTTGCGCAGCGTCGGGCCGACCATCTTGCTGCGTCCCAGAAGGTGATAGTCATACGCCAGCGCCAGGTTGGTCGAATACAGCAGGGCGCGCAGCACTTTTTGCAGCGTTGCGGCGTCGTTGCCGGTCGCTTTGCCTTGCAGGCGTGGCAGCGTGCGCAAAAGTGCTTCCCTCTGGAGCGGCGCCGTCGACGCCCGGTACTGCACAAACACCGATACAAGCTCGGTTCCCAGCTTGTTATACGGCGCGACCAGCTCACAGCCGTTGTCTTTGGCCTTGGCGACAAGGTCGCGCGCCGCCTTAAACTGGCTGGCCTGCGCCCCGGCGAGCGCACCCAGGCACTGGGCAAAGCCAAGCTCGGACTTGTGCTCGAACGGGGACAGCTCGATGGCGTGCTGGATGTCGCCCAGCGCATCTTCGGCCTCTTTGGTCGTCTGCGCGCTGACGCCGCTTCTGGCGATGTGGGTTTCTGCATCGGAAAGCCGCAGCCGGCCACGTCGCAGGTGCAAAAGCTGGAGATTGCGCGACACCGATTTTTGCAGTTCTTTGCCCTCGCCCGTTGGCAGACCCTGAAGATCGCGACTTGCCTGGCCCAGCGCTTCGATGCTGGTGTCGAGCCGTTCGCGATCCTTGGTCGATGCTGCCCCGGTTCGCGCCGCATCGAGCGCCACCGTCCGCGCCGCTTGTTCAATGCGCGCAAGCGAGAGCTGGCGCACAAGCAGTGGCCGTCGACCCCCATCGGCGGCGGGCAGGTTGTCGAGCTGTTTGCGGGCATCGCTCACTGCGCGGTCGGCGGCTTCGGCGGCCTGGGGAAACTGCTTCGACTGCGCCAGAAGCCGCGCGTGCAGGACCCACAGCAGCGGATCATTTTTGCCACTGCCTTGTACCGCCGATAAAACCAGCTTTTCGGCTTCGGCACCGTTGCCCTGCATGACCAGCGCCGTCGCCAAGTTGCGCACGATCGACGGTGCATCATCGAGCTTTTGCGCCTGGCGAAGATACGACACCGCATTGCCGATGGCGGTCTGTCGCTCGGCAACCTTGGCGGGATCTTTGGCCTCTTTGCCTTCTTTGCCGGGCTCTGGATCGCTCATCGTCACAATCGCCAGCAGCGCCAGCTGTTCCAGCGTCCGGGCCAGACCGATGCGTGAGCGCACCACTTTGTCGTCAATCTGCTGCGATTCGCTGTAATAGCGACGGGCTTTTTCGAAATTGCCCGCTGCATAGGCCCCACTTCCCGACAGCGCCAGCACTTTGGCATCCGCGGGGGCCAGCTGCGCCAGCTTTTCGGCTTGGCTCAGCAGCGACGGGGCGCCTTGACCTGGCGGCACCTTGGCTTGGTTCATCTGCTGAATCCGCGAATCGAGCGCCAGGGCCAAAAGCTGCACTTCATCGACGCTGAGCGCATCGGACGACGGCTTGCCCGATAGCTCGCTGAGCGCCGCTTCTGCCGTCGCCTGCGCTTTTGCGGTATCGCCGAGCTTGAGATACGCCCGGCCAATCGCCGCTGGGACGTTGACGCGGCTTGGCTCGGGTTTTTTCTGCATCAGCTCTTGCGCTTCTTGGTAGCGACGGATGGCTTCGCGCAGATCGGACTCTTTGCCACCGGCCTGTTCAATCTGTGCAAGCAGAATCGGGCCGCGCGGATCGTCGGGCTTTAGCGTCTGATACGTCTGCGCCAGCTTGCGGGCTTCGTCGCGGCGTCCCAGGTGCAGGTAACAGGTCGCCAGGTTGAACGCGACCGCCGGACGCCGTTGGATGTCGGGCTGGAGCGGCTCGTACTGCGCCGCGCCCTCGGCCCACTGCTGCTGCCCGATCAGGATCGTCCCCAGCATCTGCCGGATCTGGTTGTCTTTGGGCCGTGACTTTTGCGCTTGTTCGAGAAGTTTTTGCGAGTCGGTCAGTTTTCCCGTCAGGTAATACGCCGTCCCGAGCAAAAGCTGCGCTTCCCAGTCGTTGCGCTTGTCTTCCTCGGGGCGATAGCGAAAGTACTGTTCCAGGGCGGCTATCGCGCGCTGCGGATTTACGCGGGCAAAGTGCTTGCCGATTTGGAACTGCGCGCCGTGCGTTTCCGGTCGCTGCTTGGCCACTTCTTCGAGATAGCCAAGTCCCCGATCTTTCTGTCCGCTTTCGTACAGCGTGAGCCCGAGCGCGGTCTTGACCGATAGGTCGCTCACCGACAGCTTTTCGGCGCGGGTGAGCAGGTCGATGGCTTCGGTGTATTTGCGCTGACGGAAATACAGCGACGCTCGCTTGACGAACGCTTCGACGCGATTGGGGTCGAGCCGGATGGCCTGGTCATACAGATCGGCGGCGGTGTCATAGTCGCCATTCTGAAAGGCTTCCTCGGCTTTTTTCAGGATGGCTTCTTCCTCGGTTTCGCTGCCGGCGCGGCCTTGCGCAAACGCCGAGGGCGAAGAAAAACCGATACCGAGGGCGGCGAAAAGGACCAGTGCCGGCCCCTGCCATCTGCGAAACGAAAACAGCGCACGCATCTTTTGCCCCATGGGTCAAAACGTAGTGAGTAATTGATGATACTCGCTAGCCCCCTCGCGAGGGAACTACTAGAGCCCGCCATCGCACGCGCGACTCGCGGTGGCCCCTGAAAGCCGGGCGACGCAAAAATGTTGGTGGCGGCCAATGTGTGCTGCTAACTTCCCAAAATGATGAAGCGCGAGTTCCCGATCCGCCGGCCAAGCCCCAGGGCCAAGCTGGGCACGTTTGGGGCGCGGAGTGGGCTTTGGCTTTTGCTTTCCGCAAGTCCGACACTCGCTGCGGGTCCAGAGGTCCACACCACGGCTGCGGATGGCGGTCGCACGGCGATTGATCCCAAAGACGACCGGGTGCAAAGGCGCGCGATTCGCGGTGGCGCGCTCGATGCGTCGCGGGAATCTGCCGAGCTGCGCGAGCTTCGATCGTTTGAAACCGAGGTCTTTCCGCGCGCCGGTCTGCGCGAGAGCCTGGTGCGACCACACGAGGGGAGCAGCCTGCACGGGGGATCGGGACCGGACGGGCTGCCCGACGGACTGCATACGCCGCTGCCGGAAAAGCCGGAAACGCCACCGCCCAGCTCGTCGGTGCCGTGGCTACAAGCGCTGAAGCTGCTGGACAACTTGGGGCTGGCGCCGACGTTTGTGCGCTTCGAGGCCCATGTCATCAAATACCTGGAGTTTTACAAAGACGAGCGGCGCGGTCGATCGATCATGGCGTCGTGGCTGCGTCGGCAAGGTCGGTACAAAGCGCTGATTGAGCAAGCGCTCGACAAATACCAGCTGCCGCGCTTCCTTCTGTATGTGTCGATGATCGAGAGCGGCTACGACCCGCACGATCGATCGCACAAGGGCGCCGTCGGACTTTGGCAGTTTTTGCCCGAAGGCGCGCGGATCTACGGCCTGCGCGTCGACTACTGGGTGGATGAACGGCAAGATCCGCTGCGATCGACGGAAGCGGCGGCGCGCTACCTGGGTGATTTGAAAGCGCGGTTTGGATCGTGGCACTTGGCTTTGGCGGCGTTTAACGCGGGCTACGGCGCGGTGCTGCGGGCGATGCAAAAGTACAACACCAACGACTACTGGGAGCTGTGCCGGCATGAAGACGGGCTGCCGTGGGAAACGCTCCTGTATGTGCCCAAAGCAATTGCGACGGCGCTCGTCGGGGAAAACAAAGGCTTCTTTGGCTACGACGAGATGGTGCCCGATCCGCCGCTGACGTTTGATTCGGTGACGGTGCACAGCTCGGTGAGTCTGGCCGGCGCGGCGAAAGCAATTGGGGCGACCAGCGAAGATGTGCAGCGGCTGAATCCGCATTTGCGACGCGGACGGACGCCGCCGCTCGGACCGGGGGAAACCTGGGAACTGCGCTTGCCGACGGGTACTGCGGCGCAGTTTGTGGCCGCTTACGACTATCGCGGCGAAAAACTAGAGCCGTACATCGTGCGGTTTGGCGAGCGGATCGAAGACATCGCCCGCGTCCGTGCCGTCGCTGCGAGCCGGCTGCGCAGCATAAATGGCATCGAAGATGCCACCGAAGTGCGCGCTGGACTGACGCTGCTTGTGCCGCCTGCGAAAGCGAGCTTTGATCCGGGGCAAAACGGCTCGCTGGCCGGCGATGAGATCGTCGTGGTCGCCGTCCCCGACAAAAACTTCAGCGTCCCCGGCAAAAAACAGATTTTTTACCGCACGATTTCCGGCGACAGCATTTGGTCGATCGCACGCTTTTTTAAAGTCAAAGACACCGACCTTTTGCGCTGGAACAACCTCGATCCGGAAGCGACGCTGGCGACCAAGATGGTGCTGTCGCTGTGGATCGATCCGCAGGTCGATACATCGCAGGTGGTGTTGGTCGATCCCTTGCGGGTGCGGGTGGTGACGACGGGCAGCGACGAGTTTTTTGAACTGGTCGAGACGCTGCGGGGGCGACGGCGGCTGCAGATTCGGGTCGCAGCCGGCGACACGCTGGAACGGATTGGCAAGCGGTTTGGACTGTCGGCAGCGGACATGGAGCGGATCAATCGCATGCCGCGAACGACGGAACTTCAGCCGGGCCAGACGGTGATTGCCTATCAAAATATGTCGGCGTCGGAACGCAGCGCATTGATTCGCAAGCTGCTCGCGGGGGAATCGCTGGATGCGCCGGCTGTCGATAGCAAAGACGAAAAGGGCGGTCTGGCAGTGTATGGGCCACCTGCGCCGCTATCCGATGAAAAGGGCGCGTATGGACCGCCCCATCCGGGCAGCGTGACTGCGCCATCGGGAGATTCATCCCGCGCCGATGCCGACGGAGATGTCGCTTTTCCCAAAGCGGATACATCGACCGGCAGCGATGCCCAGCCGGTGCCGTTTGGTCCGCCCAGTCCGACGAAAAAACCGGGGACGGTGCCTGCCGAAAAAGTGAAGCCGACGCCCAGCGCCGAACCGTTGCCGTCGACAAGTGAGCCGGCATCGCTGGAAGACGAGGTTCCCTAAACGGCCTGTGATGTTGGCAGTTTGGCCCGTCCGATCCGTCGGTCCCGTGCGATAGCGAACGTAGACAAGCCAGCTTCGCTTTGGCAAAGTTCCGCGCGGCAATTGCGCCAAGCAACGTTCGCAGGGACACCTCTATGGGCTACATCTTTGATCCGGACAAGCTTCACCACCTGTCTCAGCGCGTCGTCGGTATGCCGCGTGAGCAGCTTATCCCCCAGCTCGTTTCCGACATTGCCGAGGCGTATCCCGGCTACATATCGACCAAACAGAACTGGATCTTCAACCTGGCCGGCGGTGCAACCGGCAGCATGATGGTGCTGCACGGATCGCTGACGGAATACCTGATCATCTTTGGATCGTCGATTGGCACCGAAGGCTATTCGGGACGCTATCGGCTCGATATCCATGACTACATGCTCGACGGCGAAATGTGGGTCTACGTTGGCGACAGGCCGACCGAGCGGATCACGTACAAGCCGGGCGATCACGCGAAGCTGCCGCGCGGCATGACCAAAGCGTGGAAAAGTCCCGAAAACGCCTGGATGCTCGAATACGGTCGCGGCAACGTTCCAAGCTGTCTGCCCGTCGGTCTGGGCGGTGCAATATTTAGCGCAGTCGAGCCCAAGATTGTCTGGGACACCGTCAAGGAATACGGCGGACAGACCATTCGCAACCTGCTCAAAGGCAAGTTCTAGCGCTGCGTTTGTCAGCAGAAGGACGGCTTATGTCGCAAAAGGAAGTCAGTTCCGAATCCCAGCCTCACGATCCGGATGCCGCCAAAGAAAAGTACGGCTTTGGATCGTCGTGGCTGCCGATCATGCTGCTTTTGCCGCCACTTGTTTATTACATGTGGCTTTGCATGCGCGACCACGGCGGCGCGTTCTATGTTCCACGGTCGCTGGACGAGCTTGTGAATTTGGTAAAACAAGTGCCTGCACCGACGGTGACTTCGGTGCTGGTGGTTGCGGGCTGGTACGGTGGACAAGCGCTTTTGCAGGTGTATGCGCCCGGTGAATGGGTCGAAGGATCGCCGCTCGCGGACGGAACCCGGCTGCCTTACAAAATGAATGGCTGGTTTTCGTTCTGGCTGACCATCCTGAGCCTGTTTTTCGCCTGCTGGATGGGCTGGCTGCCGGCGACGCTGCTGTGGGACGAGTTTGGGCCGATCATGACGACGCTGAACATTGGGGTCTACGTGTTCTGCCTGTACCTGTATTTCAAAGGCAAAGCGTCCCCCGAAAAGGCCTATACGGGCCGCGTCATGTACGACTACTTCATGGGCACCGAGCTGAATCCGCGGGTCGGGCGTTTCGACTTCAAGCTGTTCTGTGAAGCGCGTCCGGGCCTGACTTTGTGGGTGCTCATCAACTTTTCGATCGCGGCCAAGCAGTGGCAGATCCATCACACGGTGTCGACGCCGATGATGCTGGTCTGTCTGTTCCAGTTTTTCTACATCATGGATTACTACTTCCACGAAGAAGCGATCCTGACGACCTGGGACATCAAGCACGAAAAGTTTGGCTGGATGCTGTGCTTTGGCGACCTCGTGTGGGTGCCGTTTACGTACAGCTTGCAAGCGCAGTATCTGCTAAGCCACCCAAACGATCTGCCGACGTGGGCGACGCTCGCGATCATCGCGCTCAACGTGGCTGGGTATGCGGTGTTTCGTGGCACCAACATCCAAAAGCATCACTTTAGCCGTCACCCCGAACGTCCGATTTGGGGCAAGCCCGCCGAGTTTATCCAGACGGCGCGCGGTACCAAGCTGCTCCACTCGGGGTTTTGGGGAATTGCGCGTCACCTAAACTACTGCGGTGACTTGATGATGGCGCTCGCGTGGTGTCTGACCTGCGGCGTGCACAACCTTCTGCCGTACTTTTACATCATCTACTTTACGTGGCTGCTCGTGCATCGCGAGCGACGGGACGACGCCTTCTGCCACGCCAAGTACGGCAAAGACTGGGAAACGTATCGCCAAAAAGTCCCCTGGCGAATCTTCCCCGGCATCTACTAGCCTAACCTCTTCCCGACCGCTCCCGTTTTCCCCACCGACCGCAAGCCTTGCTGTTAGCGAAACAGGGAGGTCAGCGGGATGAGCGCCACGCCAATCGCTGCGGGTAGCTGCATGGTCAGCGACAGCATTCCGTAGCCAAAGTGCTGGCCGGCAATCACTTCTTGGCCCGCGGTCAGGGCTGCGCCAATGCCGATCTCTCCCCACGCGACGCCAGCCACCATGGCATGTTTGTCTCCGCCGGCGCCGGGACTGCCATGTAGAAAGTGACTCAGAGAAAACTCCAGGCCCACGTCGCCACCGCCCGACGCTTGGAATGGCTGGCCTGGACGTGCCCCAAGCAGATCAACGTGGGTGACAATCGCGAGCCGCAGCGCGGTCTGTCTCGATACCTGTCGCCACGGAAAGATGCGCAGCTCGACGCTGGGTCCGTGCAGCCAGGGCGAAGCAGGTGCATCGGGTTCAGAAGACACAGCCGCAAGGCGCTGTACTTTGTAGCCAATCCCTACGTCGAGCGGACGATTCAAAAGCGCAGGAACAGCGGCGAGGGGTCGCGCTACGAAGCGAAACTCCTCGCTAAGCTGGGTTCCGGTCGGCTGGGCGGGTAGATCCGGAGCGGCTTCCATGATGCCTCCGCCTGGCCCAATTCCAGCCGAAACCGAGACGGGTGGCAGCACAAACGGCAGCGGCAAACAGCCACCCTGGAAAATCGCAAACGTCAGCGCGGCCAAGCACGGCTCGACCCACTTGGGAGAGCGGACAGTCGCGGGTTTCATACCCAAACACGATAACGCAGGCTGCGGACCCTGTATCGGCCCGCGGCCCCGTGTCGTTCCGCCGTCGATTAGTAGAAGCGG
>DAORGN010000204.1:0-9011 GCA_035340095.1 Pseudomonadota bacterium
CGACGGCGATCTTGCCGGCGACCATGACGTCGGTGGCGCGCTTGATGCCGTCCACGAGCGACTCGCGGCAGCCGTAGAGGTTGTCGAACTTGCTCTTGGTCACCGAGTCGTTGACGTTGATCGCCGGCACCTTGAGCTTGCCGCTCTTGTGGGCTTCGTACAGACGGTGCACGCCGGTCGTGGTTTCTTCCGACAGACCACGAATGCCGTCGGGGCCGGTCAGCATGTGCGGGTGCTTTTCGTGGATGATCCAGGTCAGATCGCCACCGTCGTCGAGGATCATGTTCGGGGCTTTGCCGCCTTTGAAAGCACGAAGCTGCATCTCAATGCAGTCGACGTACTCTTCTTCGCTTTCGCCCTTCCATGCGAACACCGGCACACCCGTCGCGGCGATCGCAGCGGCTGCGTGATCCTGCGTCGAAAAAATGTTGCACGAAGTCCAGGTCACTTCGGCCCCGAGCGCGGTCAGCGTTTCGATGAGCACGGCGGTCTGAACGGTCATGTGCAGGCAGCCGGCGATGCGCGCACCTTTGAGCGGCTGCGACGGGCCGTATTCGGCACGCAACGCCATCAGGCCCGGCATTTCACTCTCGGCGATGGTGATTTCTTTGCGACCCCACTCGGCGAGCGAGATGTCTTTGACCTTGTACGGAAGCGGTTCACGAATTGAGTCGGCCATTAAGAGCTCCTTATGCGGCGCACAGGGTAGGCGCCGGGCGGTGTGTGGTCAAGCGGGCCTAATAGCGCAGGGGCAGACGCAGGCCGGCTTGGACCTTGAAACGGTTGATGGTGTCTTCGAGGAAGCTGAAGCCGCGCTCGATGCGCTCCAAGCTGATTTGTCCGACGGTTAGATCCGACATTTGTAGCTCGCCGTAGCCGCGGTAGCGCGCCGCCGCGTTGCCGAGGAGACCCCACTCGGCAAGGCCACACATCCGGATGTATAGACCAAAGCGTTTGCAAAGCTGAAGGTCAAATGTGCTGACGCCAAACTGGATGCGCACGGTATCAAGCCGCAGTTTTTCGCGCAGCGGATCGGCCACTTGGTTGGTAAGGAGCTGGCTCGTCACCAGCTTCGCTGCCGGATCACCGTAGTCGATGGCCCGCGCGCCGGTCGGCGATCCTGCTGTCGGATTTGGCTTGCCACCGCGCACCGCGTCCGCCGCATCGCCAAGCAGAAGGAAGCTGGCGCAGTCCGCCGCCGACAGTCCATCGGACGCCAGGCATTCAAACTTCAGCTCGCGGACACGCCCACGCAGCGCCACCTCGACGTTGCGCTGCTGATCGTTTTGGTCAAAATCGCGCGTGCCACCGAGCACTTCGACATACGGCGTATCGGGCCAGCGCGCGGTCTTGGAAAACACGATCTTGCTGTCGCCTTTGACGTGGAATTCGCCGCGCAGACCGGGGACGTAAAAGACGCCGCTTTCGACGCGGATGACGCCGTTCATCGCAATGTCGCTGAGCGGTCCCGTCACATCGAACGCCTGCGTCGCGAGCCGCAGATCAGCAATGTTGTTAAACACGCGGAACGTGCCGCGCGTGCGCACTTGCAGACCGAGCCGAATCTGCGACAAAAAGTCGTCGCCATCCCAAAACGGCTTGTCTTCTTCGACGATGCGTCGCGCCGACAAAAAGCGATCGGCAGGATCGTAGTCTTGCATGTAGCGACCTGCGACCACTTCGATGTCACCGCCCACGCTGATGCCGTCACGACTGCCAGTCAGCGTCAGGCCTTTGGCGGACGACATCTCGACGTTGTAGACGCCCGACGAGCTGTGACGGACATTTTCCATCTTGATTGCCAGGTCGACCCGCTCGAGCGCGCGGTGCCATGGGGTCTTGATGAAGCTGCCGATGCCGTCGTGTTCGACCCGCCCGGACAGCTCGATTTTGCCGTCTCCGTCGACGAGTCCTGATAGCGCGACACCCGATGGACTGCCTTCGCCGCGCCCGATGATGATGCGGCCATGATCGCCGCCACCGACGCGCAGAAAACGGATGGTGCCGCGTGAAAACGACAGCTCGTGGAAGCGCCGCAGGTTCAAAAACACTTCGTGCGCAGTCAGGGTGCCCTCGACGATGGGCTCCTCGAACGTGCCAAAAACTTTGAGCAGATCGGTACCGAAACGACCACGCGCTTCGGCGAGATTGCGGGCAAACTGCCACTGAAGCAGCCGGGCCGAGATGTCGCCGCGCAACTCGAACGCGATTTTGCCAAGCTGAAGCGGCGTATAGCGATCGATTTCGACCCCGCCGCGTACCAACGTGACCGCGCTGTCGACGACAATCTTGACGTTTTCGAGATCGGCGCGCTGGGGACGCAAAAGCAGCTTGCCGCCTTGCACTTCGATTGGCGTGTCAAGCTCGTGCGGCTCGACGAGCGCGCGGCTGAGTTCCAGCGTCCCCTGGGGCGACAAGTTCGCGAGCGGCCCGGTGATCCGCACGTCGACGATTGCATCGCCTTGTGTCCGCCGAAACACCGATCGCAAAAGATGTTCGAGCAGCTCGAGCCGAACCTGGCCACGAACCCGCAAATCCGACGCCACCGGACTTATCAGGCCGGCAAAACGCACCGCCCCCGCCTCGGTCGATGACTCGCCGACGCGACGCTGACTGACAAAACGGGCTTGGCCCAGCTCGATGTCGCGGCCATCGAAGCAAGAAAAGACCTCGCCGTCGTTAAATGCAAGGTAGCGCTGATCTTCGCCTTCGTCGGTGACTGTCTTTACCGCGAGCTGCGCCCGACTGAGCCGCAGCGTCGCGCCAAAGCGCAGAAGTTCTTCTTCGACCGGCGGACGCGACGCCAGCATGGGACAGCTGATGCCGCGCGCGAACACCGGATCGGGCGCAAACAAGGGCCGCGGATCTTCGCCAAAACGCAGCCGCAGCTCGCCGCTTCCCGTCACCGATACGTCGCCAAGCTGGGCCAAGTCAGGCAGCAGCTTCTGGGCCAGCAGATCACACGCGAGCACCGCTGCCGTCGGACGCGGCCCCGTGGCCGAATCGGCTGTTTTCACAAAATAGGGGGCGAGCGGACAGCCAAAACGAATCGTCAGATCACCGCGCGGCAGCCCGCCAAGGAGCGACAGCACACCGTCGACATCGAACGAATCAAACAGCCGACCCGTGATCTTGGTGCCGCTGCCGCTCGGTGAAAACTGCAGCTCGGCTTGCCCAAGCGTGAGCGCTCGCACCACCATGCCGAGCAAACCAAAAATTGGCTCGCGCTCGGCCAAAACGATTCCACCCTCGATGACGGGACCGCTTGCCGTCGGTAGCTTGCCCTGCACCGTGAAGCCCGACACCGAGAGCTTGCCATCGAAGACCGGCAAAAGCGGCTGCAGCGAGCCCATCATTTTGACATTGCCCGACAAAATGCCGTCGACCACCAGCGGCAGCCCTTGTACCACCGGCATCTGCCCGATCGGCAGCTTGTCAAATGTCACCGCCAGTTCCAGAGGCCGTCCGCGTTCATGTTTGAGCAGCGCCGTCGACGACAGCTTCCCCGTCGATAGCTTGGCCGACAGCGACTTGAGCCAGGCTTGGGTTTGCGAAAGCTGCGCCAGCACCGACACATCGTCAAACTGTCCGCCGAGCACTTTCAGGCTGGGCACCTGGAGGTCCACTTCACCGACGGGTCGCTGCATCGTGCCAGTGACGTCGATCTTGCCGGTCAAGAGCCCGCTGACATCTTGACCGGGAAGCAGAAGTCCGACGCTGACCTTTTTGACTTCGGCCTTGACCGTCAGCTGTGGGTCGTCGGGACGCTGTGACACATCTTTGGCAAAAAGCTGGATCGACGCATCGCCGCTGACACTGCCGTCTTTGCCGTGCGCATCGAGAGACGCCAAGTTGAGCTTGCCGTCGTGCAAGGCAAACTCCGTCGTCAGTGCATCAATTTTGCGACCAAACAAGTCGAGGTCTTTGACGGCAAACTCCCCGCGCGATGCCTCGGGACGCAAGATCCGCCCGCCGAGACGAAAGCGCGTCTGTGCCTCTTGCGCAGCCCCGGTCACGCCAAAGTATTGCAGCACCCGTCCGAGCGGCGCCCCTCGACCCGCCATTTCCATCACCGGGATGTCGAGCTTGCCATCGCGCGGCGAGACCGCACCGTGATCGGATCGCAGCGACAGCGTGTCACCGCTCAGCGACAGGCCGCGGAACAGCACACTATCGGGCGTATAGACAAACGACCCGAGCAGCTTCATGTCCTTGGGCAGCGGATCGCGACGGGCCAGACGCTCGACTTGGGCATCGACGCGATCAATCACCACGCGCTCGGGATGCGCGTTTTTGGCCAGCGATCCCGACAGCTTCATCGTCCCTTTCAGCCGTCCTGCGACGATGGGCTGAAGGATTTTGGGCATGATCCCGACCTGCGCCGGATCGGTTCCAATCGCCGTGATGCGCGCATACCAGGGAATGTCGCCGGAAAAGTTGAAGTGGAGCGGCTCGGCCCGGATTTGTCCCCCGAGTGCACTGGCAATCACCCGCGGCATGTGAAGATCGCTGCCTTTGAGCGTGAAGCTGGATCGGGCCTCGCTCACGGCGATCGAGGCGATCTGCGCGTCCACATCGGCGACCTGTCCGTCGATGACAATCGATCGGCCATCGCCCTCGAGCGGAAAGTGCTGGACGTGAAAGTCCTGGCTTAAACACGGCGACAGTCGGCCACTTATCGTCGTCGGCAGCGTCGAAGACAGCGCGCCAAAGAAACGCACCCGGCCTCGCGGCTGCCCCGACAGAAGACCGCCAGGAACCAGCTTGGCCAGGCCGTTTCCGCTCGTGAACGACATGTCGAGCGAAACGCCCGTGTCACAGTAGGTATCGAGCAGCTTGCCGTCGACTTCAACATCGGCGTCCGCCGCCTGAACCTTGCCACGAAACACCAAGTCCTGTTTGCGACTGGCGCGGGCACCAAAGCGTCGCAGCTCCAGGTTTTTTAGCGGAAACACAAACTCGCCGGCACCTTCGCGCGTGCCCAGAACCAGCTCGCCACCGTCGGCAGTCATCGGCGCCACTTCGTAGACGAAGCTCTGCAATCCTGGCTTGGTTTCCGCCGCATCCGACGAATAGCGCAGCGTCACCGCCCCCTTGAGCTTGTCGACCTGACCATGCCAGCCGGGGAACGACATTTGATACGTCACGTTCTCAAATGTCAGGCCCTCACCGTCGATGGTGATGCGCATGTGGCCCGGCCCCGGTGGCGCACCCTCGGGTTTAGGCTTTTTGCCAGACATTGTGGCGACGATGTTGACTTCGTTGCCGTAAAGCGGCCCCGTGACGTTCGGTGGATAGAGCCGACGGACCTGGATCGGGCGAATGTGGGCCCAGGCTGAGTGCAGGTGTCCCGACGAAAAGTGCAGCTCGACGAAAGAACCGCGATTGAGCGGCGAGCTTACCGCCGTGCGAATCAAGCCACGAATCAGCTCGCCCAGGTAGATGTCTGCCTCGATACGGCTCGCCTTCATCACCAGCTCGCCGTTCGGATCGCGCATTTCAAAGTCGCCACCCTCGACGTGCGTGGTGGTGTTGAGCAAGATCGACGCGAGGCTGGAAAAATACGAATAGCGCGCGTAGCCAAGCCGAAACTCGCCGCGAATCTGCGTCCCGACGATGTTTGTGACGAGCTTGCCGAGTCGACGATCGTTGAGGCCGAGGAAAACCCCAAGCCACACGAACGCGATCAGCCCCAGAACTTGCAGCACTCGACGTACCAAGGTCTGGCGAAGCGGGATGATGCTCGGGCTTGTGGACCGCTCGCTCACGAAAAAAAAGTAACACGTCCGCCGTCTGGGCAGCACCCCTTCTGCGCCGGGCAGCGATATACTTGCGTAGCTATGGCCCGCGTCCTAAAAGGCGGTCTCCGCGACGGAAAGAAAGCCCACATCGATCCGTATCCGTTCGACCCCCGCGCCGAGGCTGAAAAGATCCTGAGCGAAGCCAAACACGAAGCGGAGCGGCTGCGCAACCAGGCGATTACCGAAGGGCGTGAGCGCGGCCTCGCGGCAGTGACCGAGCTGCTCACCGCGGCCAGGGTTCAGACGCTGCGCGCTCACAAAGATGTCGAAGAAGACCTGCGGGTGCTCGCGGTGCGCATCGCGGAGCGGATTTTGGGTCGAGAGCTTGGCCAAAATCCCGATGCCGTCGTCGACATTGTCAGCGAAGCGCTGTCGCAAGCCGGGGCGCCGCGCGAAGTGGTGGTGCGCTGTCATCCCGACGATCTCAAAGCGCTGGAGCGGGGCCGACCGCGACTTATCGAGCGCTGTAGCCGCACCCAAGCGGTGCTGTTTCGCGCCGACGCCACGATCGCGCGCGGTGGCTGCATCGTCGAAACCGAGCTGGGGACGGTGGATGCGCGCTTGCCGACGCAGCTCGAAGCGATTGAGCGGGCCCTGCGAGGCCAAGGTCCATGAGCGAGCCGCAAGGCCGAAGCGATCGCAAAGACCGCGCCGATCGCCCCGATCCGCTGCGCCTGTCTGCCGCGCTGCGCACGGTGCAATTGACGGTTCCCCAGCGGATTTCCGGGCGCGTCAGCGAGCTGACCGGACTGGTGCTGCGAGCGACAGCACCGGGTGCGCGCATCGGCGAACTGGTTGCCATCGATCGCTTCAACGAACCCATCGACGACAACCGGCACAGCGCAAGCTTGCCGCACTGGCGACGCGGTGGCACAGGTGAAACGCCGCTCTATGCCGAAGTGGTCGGTTTTCGCGGTGAAGAGGTCGTACTTTTGCCGCTCGGTTCCGTCGCTGGTGTTGGTCCCAGTTCGATTGTTCGCCCGACCGGAATGCCGCTGACCATCTTGACCGGAACGCCGCTGCTCGGGCGAGTCGTCGACGGCTATGGTGAAGCGATCGACGACGGTCCGCCGCTGTCGAGCATGCTGTCGGAACTGCTCCCAACCCCCGTCGAGCGTGAAGCGCCAGAGCCGCTGCGTCGTCGCCGCATCACCGAGCCGCTGTCGTTTGGTCTGCGCGCCATTGATGGCTGTCTCACCGTCGGACAAGGCCAGCGTTTGGGTCTGTTTGCAGGGCCTGGTCTTGGCAAATCGACGCTGCTTGGCCAGATTGCCCGCAATGCCAGCTCGGATGTGACGGTGATTGGCCTGATCGGCGAGCGTGGTCGCGAAGTGCGTGACTTTATCGATCGCGAGCTGGATGACGAAACCCGTCGCCGAACCGTGGTCGTCTGTGCGACATCGGATCAGCCGCCGCTTTTGCGTCTGAAAGCAGCGCTTTCCGCGACGGCGATTGCCGAACACTTCCGCGATCGCGGCAAAAAGGTCCTGCTGCTCGTCGATTCGCTGACGCGGGTGGCACGGGCGCAGCGCGAAGTCGGTCTGGCCGCCGGTGAACTGCCCGCCCGGCAAGGCTATCCACCGTCGGTGTTTGCGCTTCTGCCGCGGCTTGTCGAACGCACCGGGCAAGGCGAATTTGGTTCGATCACCGCGGTCTATGCCGTGCTCGTCACTGGATCGGGGGACGATGTCGACGACATCATTGCCGAAGAAGTGCGCGCCACGCTCGACGGCCACATCGAGCTGTCCCGTTCGCTGGCCGAGCGAGGTCACTACCCGGCGATCGATGTGCTGCGCTCTTTGTCACGGGTGATGGACGAAATCTGCGACGCGACCCAGCGCGGGGCTGCCGCCAAGCTGCGCGAGCTTTTGTCGCTGTCGGAACGGCAACGGGACTTGGTGCTGCTCGGGGCGTACCAGCGCGGCAGCGATCCAGCCACCGACGAAGCGCTTCAGAAATTGCCAGCGATTGAGGAATTTTTGCGCCAGGGTCGCTACGAGCGCAGCGACTTGGCTGAGACGAGAAAGCGGCTGACCAGCCTAGTTCGGTAGACCACCGGGGAACGGCATCCCGCCAGGACCGGGAGGCGGCGCAGCCGGCGGCGGATTTTTGTCTTTGGCCAGATCCGCAGGCTTCTTGAGCAGCCGGTCAAGCTGCATCTTGCGCACCCACATCGCGTCGCTGCCGGCCTTTTGCACCGCCAGGTCTTCGCCGCGCGCGTCGCCGACTTTCAGCACGATCGGTGCGCCGGTCTTTGGCTTCACCGTGATCGTCGCCTTGCCCGGCACAAGCGACTTGAGCTCCGGCGCATCCGGGGCGACAAAGCCCGTTCCCGCAAGACCATCGAAGCCTTCGACGATCTGCTTGATCTTCGCCTCGTCAGCGTCCGGAAGCTTGTCGGCTTTCCAGGTCTTGTCGACGAGCTTGAGGCTGACCACATCGGTTCCTTGCTGAATCGTCACCGCATCGATCTGGTCGGCTTTCATCGACAGCAGGCTCTTTTCACGAACGTCTTGCGGAATGTGCGCGATCGACTCGATGGCGTACTTCTTGACGGTGAAAATCTGCGCGCTGTCGACGGTCTGGACGAACGTGTCTTCGCCCTTCACGGCGCCAATCCGAACGCCCGCGCTCTTGCCCTCTTTGTATCCGACCGAAACCACGATCTGTCCCGCAGCACCGGCTGCCAGACCGACATCTTCGGGCTTGGCTGCGTCGTGGAAATCTGACGCACGCAGCGTCGACACCGACTGAACCATCCGATTGAGCAAGCTGTTGTCGACCGCAAGACTCGGCGTCAGCGTCGCATCGCCTTCTGTGATCTTCCACTTCGCTTCGTAGATGTTCTGACTGCCTGGCTTGCCATCGGCGCCCGCCGGAACCGGCTCTCGCACAAGCGTCACTTTGGTGCCGGCGCCTTGGATCGTGATCTTTTCCGAGTCGTCGGCTTTCAGGTCGTAGATGCTGTGTTCGCGCCAGGTCTTGCTTTCGCGCTTGTACGTCGATGAATACAGGTCGATGGCCTGCCACACGTCGTCTTTGCCGGCGACTCGAACCATGGTGGCACTGCCGCTCGCTTTGCCAATGAAGACATCCGCGATCACCGCGCCGCCCGAATCTTTGGCGACGACGTGAACAGCTTTGTCGTCGGTCACTTCAAACTCGGCGTGACGGGTCTTCTGCTGCGTGACCAGATCGCCCCAGCGGACT
>DAORGN010000205.1:0-8952 GCA_035340095.1 Pseudomonadota bacterium
CGCGGAACCGTGCTGCTCGACGAGATCGGCGACATGGAACCGGTGCTGCAAGGCAAGCTGCTGCGCGTGCTCGAAGAACGCACGTTCGAGCGCGTCGGTGGCGTTCGTCCGATTCAGCTCGAAGCCCGCGTGATTGCGGCGTCGCATCGCGATCTGTCGCAGCTTGTCGCGGAAAAGAAATTTCGGCTCGACTTGTATCACCGGCTGTCGGTGTTTCCGATCCAGATTCCAGCGCTGCGCGACCGTGGTCACGACATTGTGCTTTTGGCGGAACACTTTCTTGGCGAGTTTGGCGATCGGATGGGGAAAAAGCTCCAGCTCCATCGTGAGACGAGCGAGCTGCTTTTGCGCTACGACTTTCCCGGCAACGTCCGCGAGCTGCGCAACCTGATGGAACGCGCGGCGATCCTCGCGCCGTCGGTCGCAAGTGGTCAAAGCCTGGTCACGCCTGAGCTTCTGCCGCCGCGAGTCGCCGAAATTACCGTGCAACGGCAACTGGTGACGCCGCAAGCGCTGGGTCCGCGCAGCGACAGCGGTCTGACGGTGACATTTGAACCGGGCCGCGACACCCTGGAAAACCTCGAGCGCCGTCTGCTCGAAGAAGCGCTGCGCATGGCGGGCGGAAAAAAAGTCAAAGCGGCAGAGATCCTCGGGATTTCGCGCTTTGCCCTGCTCCGCCGCGTCGAAAAATACGGTCTGTGATCAGCGCAGCGTCGCCAACAGTCGCTGCAGCGCGCTGCCCAGACTGCGACCACCAAGCGGCCCGACAAAGACCTGGCGCACCACCTGTTTTTCGTCGAGAAGCAGCGTAAGTGGCTGCACGCTGGTTCCCAACACTTCGCGCAGACTGGAATCCCGCAGCCGCAAAATCGGTCCCGCCGGAAACTGCGCACGGTGCGAATCGACAAACGAAACCACGTCACTTCCGTCGCTGTCTTCGGAAAAATCGGCGACCAGCAGAAAGCGCACCGCCGGTTCCGATCGCCACGCCGCAAACAGCCGCTGCAAAAACGGCAGCTCGGCGACGCACGGGCCACAGCGCGGCGACCACAGATGCAGCACCGTAATTTTCGCAGACGGATTTTCAGACCAACCGTCAAAGCGCTGCCGGGCCGCATTCCAAGCAAGCAGTCCGTCGAGCTTCAGCCGACGATGGAGCAGCTCGCTTTCGATGAGCGCCGGATTTTCGTGGATCGCACGCGCTGGACTTGGGCCAAAAAACGCCAGCAGTCCCACAAGACAGAGCACAACCCGCATCGGCTAGGGCCCGTGGTGTTTCACCGAAAGCAGCACATGCCCATGGCCCGAGCAGACCAGATGCCCGTCGTTTTCATCGTCACTTAGGGCATCGCGCATCACCAAAAGGCCCGCCGTAAAACCAAGCAGGCTGCTTTCGTCGAGATACGCGCTCTGGCCTGGCCGCAAAGGCAGCGCATGCAGCTCGCACGGCGACCGCAGCACCAGCTCGCCCGGACCTTTGAGCAAAAGACAGGGCAGCTCGCCCTCGCTGCGCGGCAGCACCCGCGGATCACGCAGCAAAGACGACGAACACGCAAGCAGCGCCTGTGGGGCCAGACACAGCTCTTCCCCGTCGCCCAGCGAAAGCGGCGTAAAGCGCCCACCTTGCGGTGACAGAAGCAGCTCACCGCGGCCCTCGGCACGGAACAACAGCTCGGGAACCTGGCCACTGCCGTCGCTGCTTTCGTCACCTAACGGCACAAAATCGAGCGTTCCGACGCTGGCAACCACGCCCTCGCCACGCAGAAGGACATGCCCCACAACCCGGATCAGGAGCAGTCCATCGCTGGTCAGGGAAAACAGGGCCGGCGCTTCGCCAATTGTCACCTGCGAAAGCACATCGGCAAGCGGCGGCGCCGTCGGAAGCTGTGGTTCTTCGACCAGCGGTTCGACAATCCGCGGCGGTTTTTTGGGCGGACCGCTATCCGGAAGCGTTTCCGGACTGGGCGGCTGCGTGCTGAGCTTCTGATCGACTTCGGCAACCAGCTCGGTCTGCCCGGCGCGCAGCAGAATCGGCCTCGCTTCGACGAGACGCCCGGCGCGCAAAAGCGACAGCCCGTAGTAGCTCAGTGCCCGCAGATTGTCTGGTTCACTGCGCACCACAAGCCCCAGATGAACCACCGCTTCGGCAGGTTGGCCGCGACGCAGCTCGCACAGACCCAGGTGGAGCCGCAGCGCCGGATCGCCCGGATGTTCACTGACAAGCCGCGCATAGACCGCGTGCGCTTCGTCGACCTGCCCACCTTGAAAACGCAAAAGACCAAGCAGGTTCAGCGCCCGCACATCCTGTGGTGCAATCCGCAGCGCTTCGGCAATTGCGTTGCCCGCATCCGCCAATTTTCCGTCGCGGAGCAGCTCCGAAGCGGCGGTCAAATAGGCAAGCAGTTTTGAATCGGCATCCATGGCCAGTCTCGATACTACAACCAGCCGATGGGCTGTGTCTGGATATCTTCACTCGGCAAACAGGCCAACAGGTCCGATAAAGGAACACCCAGCGCCGGATGTACCAGCGTCGGTTCCAGGTCGAGCACGGGACGCAGCGCAAACGCCCGCTGATGCAGACGAGGATGCGGCACAACCAAGTCGTGCGTCACCATCACCAGCTCGCCGCGCGACCCGAGCAGAAGCATGTCCAAATCGAGCGTCCGCGGTTGATTGCGTTCGCCGTCGCGGTGTCTGCCGGCATGATGTTCAATCCGCTGTAGCACTGCCAAAAGTGCGTCGGGAAGCAGCTCCGTCACCAGCCACAGCGCGGCGTTTAGATAGCGCGGCTGCGGTGGTCCACCGACAGGATCGGTTTCATAGACCGCGGACCGCGAGCAAATCCGACCAACGTGCATAAGCTCCGTTGCTGCGGACCGCAAAAAACGCAAGCGGTCACCGAGATTTGATCCAAGGCCAATCACCGCGTCCATGCCACACTCCCCGCCCCAGCCGAAAATTCACCGATGGGCGCAGCATGTTCTTCGGCAGCACAAACCGTTACATACGTCGGCAGCGCGCTGGCCAAATGGGCGGTTTTTCCCTCGGCCACAAGCGAAAGACCGATGCGCGCAACCACGACCGGATCGGGTGCCACAGCCGGATCGATCGCCACATTGGGAAGCGCCGATAGCACCGGATACCGCAGCGCCCCGCCGCCGCCCAGCAGAAGCTCGCCTGAAAACGGCATCATCAGCGTCGCCAGCTCGTCGGGATTCCAAGCCGCATCGGTCAGCAGCGCCGGCTGTTGTTCCATCAGCTTCCGCAGTCCCGGGCTCGCATGCGGCGACGGCATAAGCCGCGCATAGACCTGGCCGCGAAACGCATCTTGCGTTGCCAGCACCGATCGCGAACCGCACAGTGGCTGCGCCAGCGCCAGCAGCGACGACACCATGCAAAGCGGGATCGACAGCGCGTAACAAAGACCTTTCGCCGTCGCACAGCCAATGCGCAGACCCGTAAACGAACCCGGTCCCGCCCCGAGCGCCACCACCGAAAGATCGCGCACAGGCAGATCCAGTTCGGCCAGACACGCAGTGACAAGCGACAAGAGCGATTCCGAGTGCGTCGTCACCACCTGCTGTCTTCGCGCCAACCGGCCACTGTCTGTATCAAGCAACGCAACTCCGCACAGCTGCGTCGCTGTATCGATCGCCAAGATCCTCACGTCCGGCCTTCTACCACGAGCGACGCCGGCTTTCTAGCTCGCTGACGCCGACGCTTTGGGCACACTGTGCAGTCCATCCGTCGGCAAAACCGGGCTTCCAGAATCGGCAATCACCCGCCCGTCTTTGAGACTCACCCGTCGCGAGGCGCGCTCGGCAAACAGCGGATCGTGCGTCACCATCACCAGCGTCGTGCCTTGCTCACGGTTGAGCTTTTCAAAAAGCTGGATCACGATTTCGCCGTTTTTGCTGTCGAGGTTTCCCGTCGGTTCATCCGCCAAAAGGATCGTCGGCTTGCCGGCCAGCGCTCGCGCAATCGAAACCCGCTGCTGCTGACCGCCGGACAGCTCGTTCGGTCGCCGCTTCGACAGCTCCCCAAGACCCAAATATTCCAGCGTCGTCACCGCTTGTTTTTGCGCCCGCGCACTTGGGAAACCGCGCCGCAGCATCGGCACCATCACGTTTTCCAGCACGCTGAATTCCGGCAAAAGAAAGTGAAACTGAAAGACAAAACCAAGCTTGTCGTTGCGCAGCGCGGCCCGCTCGTCATCGTCGAGTGTGCTGGTGTCCTGGCCGTCGACCAGCACCTGGCCCAACGTCGGCTTGTCGAGCACCCCGAGCAGGTAAAGCAGCGTGCTTTTGCCCGATCCACTGTGTCCAGTCAGCGCCACAAACTCGCCCCGCCGGACTTGGATCGTGATCTCATCGAGGATGACCTGCTTTACCTTGTCGCCGAGCGTGCGCACAAGCTTGCGCGTTTCCAAGACCACTTCGCTCATCCGACCTGACCTCGCAGCACGTCGACGGGCTCGACGCGACTGGCACGGACCGCGGGCAGAAGGCTGGCCGAAATGCCGGTCAAAAGCGCGAACACCGTCCCATACAGATAGAACATCGGGTCTTTGTAGACGAGAAACGTGCTCGTCTTGACCAGCGCTTCGGTCTTGACCTTCAGCGTGCCGAGGAACTCGACGAGCTGCCAGCCCGCCACATCGCCAATCAGCGCCCCGAGCATGGCGACGATGATGCCCTGGATCAAAAAAATCAGCAGGATGTCGCGCCGTCGCAGACCGACCGACCGCAAAATCGCGATGTCGCGCGTCTTTTGCAAAACGATCATGATCTGCACCGCCAAAATGCCGAAGCCACCGACGACAAGGATCGCGGCAATGACCATGTTGATGATCATGTTTTGCATGTCGAACAGCGCCAAAAAGTTCGCGTTGGCTTCTTGCCAGCTCTCGACGTCGTAGCCGCTGATTCGTTCCAGCCGCATCGCCAGTTTTTGGCTTTCGAACGGGTCCCACAGCCGCAGCTCGATCCGCCCGACGACATCGGCCCGCCGAAGCACCGTCTGCGCCGTCGTCAAGTTCACGTAGACCCGCGTTTTGTCGATCGGCGGCACACCCGCTTCGTAAATCGCCACCACTTTCAGGTTCTGCGGCAGCCCGCCGGGCGCCACGATCCGCACCTGATCGCCGGTTTTGACCCCGAGCTTGTCCGCCACCCCCGATCCCATCGCGATCCCATCGGGCGTAATCCCCAGCGTGCGCCACGAACCCGACTGCACATAGCGCCCCAGCGGTGTACACGCTTCCTGTTCGAGCGGCACCACTCCGCGCATGTCGACGCCAAGATCCACCGTCCCCGCCGACACAATCGCTTGCCCGGTCAGCGACGTACACGCCGCTTCAACCTGGGGCATTTCTTGCAACTCCCGTCGCAGATCGCGCGGTCGTTTGATCCGCGTCACACGGTCCGACGGCTGCTGGTGATGCACCAGCTTGGCCACTTCGGCGGGCTTTAGCAGCGTTTCCAAAATCCCCTGCTGCGACCCCAGCTCTTTGTCGTACATCGTGACGTGCGGCGACACTTTGAGGATTTCGCCTTTGAACTTCTGCTGAAACCCCTGCATGACCGCGTTCATTGAAATCAGCACCAGCACACCGAGCGCCACACCACCCAGCGCAATTCCGTTTAGCAGCTTGCGATCCCAGAGCTGACGCAGCGCGATAAAAAAAATGAGCCGCATGGCTGGCCACACTCCTTTGGCGACGGAACTTACGGAGCCGCAGCGGTCCGCGCCGGCGCTTTGAGCTGCGGACTGACCCGCTTTCCTTCCCGGAGCTGATCCTCGTCTTCGAGCGCGACCACCTGCCCTTCGCCCAGGCCTTCGGTGACTTCGACTTGCACCAGATCACGAATCCCGATGCGCACGGGCTGCCGATGGACGCGCCCATCTTCGCCAATCAACCAGACATGCAGACCGCCTTTTTCGCGCACCGCGTCCGTCGACAAAAGCAGTACGTTTTCGTGCTTGCGGACGATGATGTTGATCTCGGCGGTCATGCCCGGCAAAAGCCCAGGCACCGCTTCGTCGAGCTCGACATCCACTTCGAACGACTTCCGGTCGCGATCCGCGTCGGGAAGAATGCGCGACACATGCGCCGGAAACACCTTCCCCTCGAACGCATACAGCCGGACCGCCGCTGCCATGTTGTCGCGCACTCGCCCGATGTCGCTTTCATCGACCCGCGATTCAATCCACAACCGCGTCAGATCACCGATGCGGAACAGGTTTTGGTTGGTCGCAACGACTTCGCCTTTTTCGATCCGCCGCTTGAGCACCACTCCCGCCATCGGCGACCGCACCTCGGCATCGCGAGCCCTGGCCCGCAGGCTGTCGACGCCAGCTTTGCTGCGCAGCCGATCGGCTTTGAGCGCAATTTTGACGTCTTGCTCCTGCGCGCGGATCGCACTTATCTGCGCTTCCAGCGCCGCAACCTGGGTGCGGGCCTTTTCGACCTCGAGGGCCACACCAGCCCCCGATTTGTTGAGTGTGTCAGCGCGCGCCAGATCCGCTTTGGCCTGTGCAAGCTGGGCCCGCAGCGCCGATTCCTGACCCGCCAGCGCCGCCACTTGCGGTGCCGTACTCGATCGCTCCAGCGCGGCTTCGAAGTCCGCCCGACCGCGGGTCACATCGAAGTTCAGCGTCGGTGCATCCACCTGCGCGAGAAGCTGATCTTGGCTGACTTTGTCCCCTTCGCGAACCAAGAGCTGACCGACCGGACCAGACAGCCGCGCTTTGACTTCCACGCGATCGACAGCCTCGACAGTGCCTGACGCATAGACCGCTTCCACCGCTACCCCACGAACCACCGTCGCTGCCTGCACGGTCGTCGGTCGCAAAAACTTGCTGTAGCCCACAGCCCCTGCGGAAAGAAGGAGCAGCGGCAACAAAATCCAGCGTGCTTGCATGTTCGTAGTTTCTAGGACGACGCCGCCGAGCGCGCAGCGTCAGCAAAAAAGCAAAAGCGGCACGCCAACCTGACATGCCGCTTTCTTTTGGCCAGAAGGGGTCAAAGCCCCAGGTCCGACTAGCCCGGCGTCGGAGCGACCGGCGGAACCAGGATGATCACGTCACGCGAATCGAGGTTCGCGCAGCCGCCCGCACGAACACGAATCGTTGCGTGGAACACCTGCGGACGGAACGTCTCTTTGACGATCTCGTTGTGGGCGGTGACGTTGAAGCGAACGAAGCTGCCCGGCACGACCTTGGTGAAGCCTTTTTCGGTCATCACCGGAGCCGGAATGAACGGCGGCGGCGGCGGCGGCAGCGCATCGAGCGGCGTGATGCTCTTGATGAAGTCCGCGGTGGTCTTCGGATCGGGAATGATCTCGCCCTTTTCGCCTTGCTTCTGACCCACCACGTCGGTCACGACATCAAATGACGCAAACTGCGCCAGCTGCGCAATGCCTGCGGTGACCTGATCGCCAACGCCGGTTCCGTCGGATTGAACCTTGAAGACAAGTGGGCACAGACCGTTGGTATCGGGTTCTTCACCCGCGCCGCGCAGACCCGTGCAGCACTTGCCCGCAGCGCAGCCGTTTGGACGCATCGGAACGTCCCACGCCTCGGGCGGAACCACCGCGCCAGTCTCTTTGGCGAAGTAGATCATGTCTTTGGTCGCGATGCAGTTTTCGTCGCTCGATAGCATCGCCGAAATGCCGACGGCCTTGGCGCAAATTTTGTTCAGCGCATCCGCCGTTTGCCGACGGGTGTGACCATACTTGGCGACTTCTCCCGAATAGCTGACCGGCGATCCGTAACAAGTCCGCGGCGGCATGTCGCCCACATCGTGGAACGATGCATCGCTAATCGTCACGACGACAGGCAGCGCACCATCGCGGAATTCGGCGCCGCCGATGCCCTTGTGATTGGCCGGCACATTGGCGCCCGCATTCGTTTGGCCGTCGCCCGTCGCGATCTGATACAGCGCTTCCATCTGGCCTTCGGGCGTATCGGCACCGCAACCCGCCGGCGAGCTACCGCGCAGAAGCTGCTGCACGCCGTTTTGCGCTTTCATCACGTCGTCGGTCATCGGCTGCAAAAGAACGAGCGGCTGATCGTGAACGCCATTGCAGCCCGGCGATCCATAACCGCCGTAGGGCCAGTCGTCCATCGAGCCCACTCCGAACCAGGCATCTTTGGCCGCCGCGGCTTTGACGCCCGGGATGATTGTGCTTTGCAGACTTCGCACGAGCTGGTTGATTTCGCCGCCCATACTGCCGGTGGTGTCGACGCCAAAGAACACGTCGAGCGACTGCACCTGCGTTGAAAAGGTCAGCGGCTTGGTCTGCGGCGAGATCATGTACGGCAGGTTGAAAAAGAAGTCCTGCGAGTTACCGCTCGTCCGCAGCCAGACCACCGTGAGGTTTGCCACCGTCGCCAGTTCACGACCGTTGTCGGTGACTTTGGCGTAGACCTTCGAAAAATCGACCTTGTTCTTCTCGAGAACAGCGCTTTTGAACGTCGGGCCGCTGAACTTGCCGACGGCGTTGTTATCAAGCGAAAAGCGCACTTTGCGGGTGAAATCGGCGCTGGAACCATCCGAATACAGGCCTCGGACGGTAAATGCCTTGGTCGCTTCGGCGTTCAGGTCGACGAGCAGGATGTCGTTGTTCGGCTTGAGCGTCAGCGACACCAAGCGAACCTGATCCGGATTGTTTTCGTCGAGATTCTGTTCACCGTCAGGGCGGCCCTGGCCGCAGGTCATCTGGGTCGCCAGACCCAAACAACCTAACAATGTCAGCGAGCGTGCCATGCGCGAAGTCCGTCCCAAAGACGACCCGCGGAAGGGGGTTTGACTGGCCTCGGATGGAGGCGGGGTGGTCGACGACGGGATCTCACAACGGCGAAAAGACATGGCGGAATCCTCCCACTTCCGCAAACCTAGTACGAACGCAACCGACATTTCAACACCAGAATCGGTGCCGCATTTGACAG
>DAORGN010000206.1:0-8904 GCA_035340095.1 Pseudomonadota bacterium
TGACCTACATCGACGGCAAGCGCTGCTGGGTCAACAAGGTCATCTACGGCGACGCGAGCCCGACGGCCATCAATCCACGCCCCGATGGAAAACGGCAGCTCTTTGCCGCGGGCGACTCGAACACCGACGTGACGTTTGTGCGCGACGCGGAAAAGCTCAAGCTGGTGATAAACCGCAACAAAGCCGAACTGATGTGCAACGCCTACGGAAACTTCGGAAACCGCTACTTGGTCAATCCGATGTTCATCGATCCCAAGCCGCAGCAGACGGCGCTGTATCCGTGCACGACGACCGCTTGCGTAAATTCAAATGGGATGGCGACGCCCTGCCTCGACGAAGGCCAGGGTCCGATCGCGGATCAAAAAGACGCCGTCTACCCGATGTAACAGTCCTGAAACAGGCGCGGGCTGGGATTGCACTTCTCGAAGTGAGTAAGTAGAGTCCGCGCCGTCATGACAGCCGATCGCCAATACCAGTCCGTTAGCTATCGTCCCTGTGAACTCGAACATCGCTACGGTCCGTCGGTGCACATCCTGCGTGATCCACTGGCGCTGTCGCTTTTGGCCAAGCTGTGTCACCGCGATGTGGTCCAGCCCGAGGTCAGTCGACTCATCGTCGAGCTGTACCGGGTGCTGGTGCACGAAGTGGTCGCGGCGGAGTTTCCTCGTCAGCAGTCGAGCATTCCGACGCGCATGATTCAGTACGTGCCCGAAGGTGTCTACGACGGTGAAGTGATCGCCGAAAGTACGCCGGCAGTGGTGGTGGCGCTGGCGCGGGCAGGGCTTCTGCCGTCGCAGGTGAGCTATGACTTTCTCAATCAAGTGCTGTCTCCTTCGGGCGTGCGGCAAGATCACCTGGCGCTGGGTCGGACGCTCGACGGGGCAGGGCACGTCACCGGCGCGGGACTGTATGCGTCGAAGATCGGTGGACCGGTCGATGGTGCGGTGATGCTGATACCCGATCCGATGGGGGCGACTGGATCGACGGTGAGCCGGGTTCTGCGACACTACGAAAAAGAAGTCGTGGGCAGGCCGGCCAAAGTTGTGGCGGTCCACTTGATCGTCACGCCGGAATACCTGCGGCATGTGACGAAAAACCATCCAGAGGTTGTGGTGTACGCGCTTCGGCTCGATCGCGGTCTGTCGGAACCCGATGTGCTGGAGACGGTGCCCGGCACGCACTGGGATCGCGAGCGCGGCCTGACCGACCACCAGTACATCGTTCCAGGTGGTGGTGGCCTGGGCGAAGTGCTCAACAACTCGTTTGTGTAAATCCCCCTCGGAACAGGAGCCTATCGTGTCGGACCAAGATACCTTCGTCGAACCGAAGCTTTCGCCGCTTTTCACCGAGGAGCAGATTGCCGCGCGCATTGCCGAACTGGGGGCGCAGATTGCCGCCGACTATCAGCGCCGACATCTGACGCTGGTGACGGTTCTAAAAGGCAGTTTTGTGTTTGCCGCCGACTTGTCGCGGGCGATTCAGCGGGCACAGGTCGCGCAAGGACTGCCCGGATCGACGGTGACATGCGAATTTCTGGGACTTTCGAGCTACGGCGACGAAACCGTGACTTCCGGCGTTGTGCGGATCACGTCGGACCTGAGCAATCCCATCGAAGGCTCGGACATCCTCATCGTCGAGGACATCGTGGATACCGGCCTGACGATGAGCTACCTGCTCGAAAACATGCGGACCCGCCACCCGGCGTCGATTCGCATCTGTTCGCTTTTGCACAAGCCGAGCCGGACCAAAAAACGGGTGCCCATCGACTACATCGGCTTCACCATCGAGGATCTGTTTGTGGTCGGGTATGGGCTCGACTACAAGCAGCGCTACCGCAACCTACCTTGGATCGGCGTTCTGTCGCTCTAAGACGATCACTTTTGGCGCACTCGGCGCGCGTTTCAGACGAAAACCAAGCTACGTCGAAGGCGCGGGAATCTGTTAACATGGCAGCAGGATTCCCATGTCGAACCAAGCGCGTCCGAAGGACGCTGCTGTCTGTGCGGACTGTGGACACGTTCTCGAAGAGGACATGCCACATATCTGCCAGGGGGCCGCGAAGAAGTCCGCGTTCGACAGCACGATCGGGCCTGGGGATCATCCGACGATTCCTGGGGAAGTGTCTTCTGCCGATATCCACGATCCGGCGCAAGAGCTGATCGGGAAAATCATCGGCGAGCGCTACGAAATCCAGCGACTTCTGGGTCAGGGTGGCATGGGCGTCGTCTATCAGGCGCGCCACATTTCGCTCGAAAAGCTCCTCGCGGTGAAGCTCCTTCTCATCGCGCAAAACGAAGAGTATCAGCGACGATTTCTCCAAGAAGCGCAGCTCGCGTCGCAGATCAACCATCCCAACACAGTGTTTCTGTCTGACTTTGGCGTGCTGCCTGACGGGCGCTCGTACATCGTCATGGAACTTTTGCGCGGTCCGACGCTGGCTTCGGTGATAGCCGAAGGCGCGATGGAACCGATGCGCGTCTGCAAAATTGCCGCACAGATCGCCCACGGACTCCAAGCCGTCCACGACCAGGGAATTATCCACCGAGACCTCAAGCCGGAAAACGTGTTTCTCCTCGAGCAGGACGGCAAAAAGGACAATGTGAAGATTGTCGACTTTGGCATTGCCAAGGCGACGAGCGAAGCGCCGGTCGTGCGCAAGCGGCACTCGCAGGAAGACATCAGCCAGGTTACGGAACAGAAAATCTCGTCGCAGACGATGCCGGGGACGCTGATGGGGACGCCCGCGTACCTTGCGCCGGAGATGGCGCTTGGGCAAGAGGTGGACTTTCGCGTCGACCAGTATGCGCTGGGCGTGATCCTGTTCGAGATGCTGACTGGGGATCTGCCATTCGAGGCGACGACGATTGGGCAGATGCTCCAGCATCACATTTCGACGAAGCCGCCGCTGCTGAGCCGGAAAATTTCCGATAGTTCACCGACGCTGGATGCGCTGGTGGCGCGGCTTTTGTCGAAAAAGCCCGTCGAGCGCTTTCCGAGCATGCGAGCGGTGGCCGAGGCGCTGGAAAAAGAAGTCGAGCTGCGACTGCTCGCGCGGGGGGATACGGCGCTGCCTGCCCACATTGCCGAGGCGCTGAGCAAAACCCAAGCGGGCACGCACATCCGCATCGCCGGTCGCAAAGTGCCGCTGTGGGTGCTCTTGCCGGTGCTGATGATTTTCGTCGTTGCTGGCGGTGCGGCAAGCTGGCTGCTTTGGCGGCAGCGCGTCGAACAAGTTGGCATCACACCCGAAGAGCTGGCCGAGCTGCGCCAGAAAGCGCTCGACGTGGTGCGTGAATATGCCAAAGGCGACGATGCACCGCTGCGGGCGCTGTCGGCACAGGCGCTGTCGCAGACCCGCGATCCCAGCCAAAGGCCGCAGCTTGAAGCACTGCTTGGGGACGCGGCACCGCAGGTGCGGGTGCGGGCGGCGTTGGCGCTGGGGGCCGTTGGTGACAGGCAAGCTACGTCGGCGCTGCGCGCAGCACTTTCGGGTCCGATCGAGGTCAAGCTGGCCGCGGCGATGGCGCTGTCGCAGCTCGCAGATTCAGACGGACACAAGGTTCTGGTCGACGCGCTTGCGGCCAAAGAACCGGCGGTGCAGAAGCAAGCGGCGCTGTATCTGTGCGAGCTGGGCGACGAAGCGGCGCGGCAGGTGCTGTCGGATTTGCACAACCGCAGTGGGCTGGGCGACGACGAGGACTTTTTGGCGCTCCAGTGTCTGGTGCGGTTTGGCGATGAACCGGCGCGCGTCGAACTTGCAGCCAAAGTCGAGGCTGGACAAAATCGCAAGCAGAAGCTCGAAGCGATGTTCCGTCTGGCCGAACTGGGTGACGAGCCGACGCGCACCGAGCTGCGTCAGATCGCGAGCAAGCGCGGCGGTGAACAGCTTTTGACCGCCAATCGCCTCGCGAGTCCCGAGGAACCGCAGCTGCTCGCGGTATTTCGTCCGATTTTGGCCAATGAGTTTGGCGTGCCGACGGGGCGTCAGCTTGCCGCCGAGGGTGTGGGCAAGAGCGGCGAACTGCCCCAAATCAAAGAGCTAGGCCCGCTGCTCGACGGAAAGGTCGTTGCGGTGGTGCGACAGACGGCGGCGGCAGCCATTTTGCGCCTGGCGAGCGGCGATCCGGGGCTTTTGACGACCGCCAGCCTCAGCTGGGCACAAAACGAGCTGGGTTCGGGATCGGCGTCGCGGCGGCTTTTGGCCCTGCAAGTGCTCGGCGATTTGCCGTCGAGCCAGGCGGTGGCGCTGCTTTCAACGGCGATGCAAGATGGCTCGGCGGACATTCGTCACGCGGCGGCCAAAGCGCTGGGCCGACGGAAAGAGCGGACGGCGATGACGCTGCTGCTCGAAAGCGTCGCGGATCGTGACGAAAAAGTGCGCTATGCGTCGCTGCTCGCGCTGCTCGATCTGGTCGGACGGCTGTCGAAACGCGATGCCGCCGGACTATTGCAAGCTGCCGAGGGTGTGCTCAAAGAGATTTTGCAAAAAGGATCGGTGCTGGAACAGGCGCTCGCGTCGTCGGTGCTGCTGCGGCTCGGCGATAAGAAGCAAGTCGATCGACTGAAAGCGCTGCGATCCGATCACGATCCGCAGATTCGACATCTGATTTTGGATGCGCTGTCGTCGGACCATGACTTTGTGGCGCTGTTTCTAAGCGACGCAATTGATTCAGTGCGGCTGCATGCGGCGCGAATTTTGGCGCAGTCGGGCGACAAGCGAGCGGTGCCGGTGCTAAAGGCGTTTTTTTCCGTCGGTGGTGTCGATGGACTGCATGCGGCGGGGCTTCTGCGTCGGCTCGGAATTCGGGAAAACCTGCCGCCGGATTTGCTGCGGCTTCTGCACTCTGCGTCCGTCGAGGAACGTGTTGCGGCGGTGCGGGCACTGCGCGATGTGGATGTGACGCTGGCGCTTTCTTTGCTCCGACCGGCGGCGGCGGACCCGGCTGCCGAGGTTCGTCGCGCTGTCGCCGAGGTGGCTTCGTCTCTGCCCAAGGGCCCAGGCGGCTACGCGGGGGTTCCGCTTCTGCGTCAGCTTTCGCAAGACAACGAAGCGACGGTGTGGACGCTGGCGCGATCGCTTTTGGCGCGGCTTTTGACGCCGGAAGATGCGCCGATTGTTGAACCGACGCTGCCGCCACGACGCTCGGCGTTTGCCCCCGAACCGCCCAAGCCGGCGGCGATGGAAACCGAAC
The DNA here is from genome assembly GCA_035340095.1 of Pseudomonadota bacterium. GTDB lineage: Bacteria > Myxococcota_A > Polyangia > Palsa-1104 > JAEUJZ01 > JAEUKA01. The sequence goes on from DAORGN010000206.1 coordinate 5,193, forward strand.
CGCCCACCGGCACAGTGACGGGCAAGCTGTCCGTCGTGGCAGCAGAGCCGGTGGTGTTTCAAGTCGGCAAGCGTCCTTGGCAGCAGGCACCAGCGACGGTGGAATTGCCGGTTGGCAAGCACATGGTGGCGACCTTGGCGACGGAACAGGAAGTGAACATCGTCGCGTCGGGGGAACCATACAAGCTGGAGCTTAGCGAGTCTCCGGCGGAAAAGTTTCTGCGGATCGGCATCGCGGCGGCCAAAGGCGGCGACAGCAAAAAAGCGCTGACCAACCTCGAGCGGGCGCGGGCGATCTGTCAAAAAGACCGCAAGCACAGCCACGATCCGCCCTGTCACTCGATTGTGTTCGACGCTTCGTACTACCAGGGTCGGATGCACGAAAACGCCAAAGACCTACACCTGGCGATGGAGGCGTATCAAAAAGCGCTTGAGCAAGGCGAAAAGGTGAAAGGTCGCACCGACCTCAAGAACCAGTTGGTAGAGATCACGGGGCGACTGCGGGGGCGGCTTGGGCAAGTGATCGTAAAATCGCTCGTCAACGGGCGCTGCCAGAGCAAGGTGTACTGGATGATTCCCGCCAAACATCAGGTTCGCGACGGACAGGGGCGCAGCATTTCGGTCGATCTGCGCGCCGGCGACCAGCGCGAGGTGGGAAGCTGCGACGGGGATAAGTAGCAATGAGTTGCGTTTTCCGTCGGAATTCGAGGTTGCGCAAAGCGGTGCTGCTATCGCTCATCGGGCACCTGCTTGTCCCTTCGTTTTCCGCCGGAAAGTCGCGCAGCACGCCGCAGATTCAAAAACGCAGTCGGCAAGATCAGGAAGTGTCGGCGCAGCTTGTCAAAGACGCCGAAAAAGCGATCACCGAACAGAACTGGGTGGATGCACAAAGGCTGCTCACCGACGCATATCTGAAGTTTCCGGGGCCGCAGATTTTGTATCACCTGGGCGTCGTGGCGGCGAAAGAGGGGCGGCTGCTCGACGCGCACGATCTGCTGCGTCGTTACGAGTCCGATCCGGCGAGCACGCCGAGCCAGGCGATGACCGCCGAGATTCAGCGGCTGCTGGCCAAACAGCGTCCACCGAGCGGCAAAGTGCTGGTTCTGGGCGACGACGGGGCGATTGTGCGGGTCGACGGGCGCGTGGTCGGTTCGCTGCCGCTTGTGCAGCCACTTCTTGTGTCACCGGGGGACTCGCACACCATCGCGCTCGATTTTCCCGAACAGCAGATCCCGGCGCAGGTGACGATCTCGGCGGGCCGTTTTGCCGAACTTCGGATAAACCGAGCGACGCGCGCGGTGCTTTTGACGGTGCTGCCGGCGTTTGTGGTGCTCAGCGAATACCGCGATGTGCCGCAGCCGTCGATGGTCAAGCTCGACGAAGCGATCGAAGCCGGTGTGCAGGGCGAAAAAAAGTCGGTTCTCCGTCGAGAAATTGCGCTTCGCCAAGCGCCCGAGCTGGCTTCGTGCTTGGATCAGATCGACTGCCAAGCGAAGCTGGCGGAAAAAACTGAAGTCGATGGGCTGATTCGGCTCTCGGTGGAAAACACCGCGGCGCGGACCGGTGGTGCTCCGTCGTACAAGCTGACGCTACAGCTTCTCGACCCGACGGTTGGTGCGATCGCCGGCCAAGCCAGCCGCGAGCTGCCGCCCGAGCGCGCTACGACGGCGATGACTGAAATGCTGTCGCAGATCATTGGTGATGCGGCGCTGCGTCGGCGTGGTCTGATCAGCGTTCGATCGAATCCCGACGGGGCCGAAGTGTATGCGGGTGAACGCATGCTCGGCAAAACGCCGTTTCAGCGTGCCGCGTGGGTCGGTCGCTACGATCTGACATTTCGCAAGCCAGGCTTTGCGCCCGAATCGGCGCAGACGGAAGTGACCGACGGGAAAACCAGCGAGCTGGAAGTCAGCCTAAAGCCCGGAGTGACGCTGCCACCACCGCCGCCACCGTCGCGTTTTGACTTTGTATTTACGCCGCACGACTTTCGTCCGCCTCGCCCGTTTTGGCGCTGGCTCACCGGCGGTGCCGCGGTGGCTGCCGGAATTGTGTCGCTTGGATTTGGCATAAGCGGCGTTGCTGCTGCTTGTGGATCTGCCGATAGTCCATGTGGCGGGGCCGGTGGTCAGCCAAAATACTATAGCAATAGCAATGCGCTTGGTTCTGCGTTTGCTGCCCTTGGCGCTGTGCTGCTGGTTGGCGGTGGTGCAGTAATTGCATTCCCTGAACCCGTGCAACAAAAAGATGCCTATGTGCTAACTATTCGTCAGTAAGTGCCCGATGTGTTGTACTTGCTGAATCTGAAAAATAGGGGGTCTAAAATGCTTAATAAGGCCGTTGGTTTCTTCGGGCTTGCGTTGGCGTTGTCTGGCTGCTCTGATTATTGGTATACATATCATGTGTTAGATAGCAATGCGGACGCAGGAACGGATGCTGCGGTGTCCGCATGCCTGAGCGGTGAGCCTTATGAATTCGTCGACGGTGTGTATAAAACTTGCTGTGATCCGAATGACAAGGCGAAATCTGCGTCAAATCTTCAAAAGACAATTGAACTAACACAAGCGACGCCAGATTCAACGTCAGTTACAATAAAACTTGGTTGCAGTGTTCCGGTTCAGCTTACCTTGCAAAAGCTGGCTTCTACAACAGCGGCTGGCGAGGGATCGATGCTGCCAATCATTGCTCGCGAAACCATCATCGATGGCAATGGTTCAACACTCGATGCGGGTTTGAATGAGCGACATTTTCTGGTCAAGCCAAACGTCGGACTGACACTGAAGAACATCAAATTGATTCGTGGGCGTGCGACAGCGATTCCTGACGCAACGAGCGCTCGCTGGCCGATCTGTGTTGAAGGCGGGCCCAAGCTTCCAGCGGACGCCTCATGCGGTGGCTCCATCCTTTCGTTTGGACGACTGACGCTGGACAAGGTGTTTATCACCGAAAGTCGATCCGAGAATCCGACTGTGGCTGCCGGTGGTGCAATTTGCATCGCAGGCTCGAAACTGACGCTCAAAAATTCGATCATTTACGGCAATACATCAGTTAGTGGTGATGCGGTTTCACGAGCGGAAGGTGCAGGCATTTATTTGCTTAGCTCGGATGCCGAATTTACATTTTCCACAATATTGTCAAATTTGAACAACACGAAGAACACAGGGCCGGCAGCCGCGATTCAATTTACTGGAGGCTCTCAAAAAATCTTCACAAACAATAATAGTTTAATGGTAAACTATTATGCTATTGCGACAAATAACAATCAGACTGCCAATTATGCGTTGCTAATACCGTGTGGTTTGACAGCCAACAGTTTGTCGACCGCTGCTTTTGACAAAATGCTCAAGCCGCCGACATGTCCCGGAAGTCTGATGGGATATGGGTCAAGTCTCAATATTTCGGGAACGGGAGCAGACTGGCCATCCCCATCCATGTATCCCGCCGTAATTAGCCCTAGTGGTACATTCGATGGCGTACTCATCAAGAGTACCGATCCTGCGTCCTGTGCAAGTGCTGGAGCTGATTATTTTGGCAATACGCGCAAAGCGAGTGGTTGCATGCCGGGGGCTGTAGAACTTCGCTGGTAGCGCGTTGGTTTTGCGCCATCGGCGCGTGTGCCGCCGGGATTCTTGCGGCGGCGGCGGGCTACTCTGCTTTTTTGGGGCAGGGTTTTTTGCCAAGCTCGACGGCTTTTTGGTTCTGCGGATCGACGTCGA
>DAORGN010000207.1:0-8855 GCA_035340095.1 Pseudomonadota bacterium
CAGATCGGTCGGCATCGCCACTTGGAATGTCGCCACGTCGGACAGCGTTTTTTCTGGCCCAAGCGGCGATACGCCATGCCCCGGCAAGTGGAAGCGGAGCTGACCGCCGTTTGCCGTCGACACAGTGATGTTTTCGACCGCCGTTACATGTGCTTTCGACTGGCCAAAGCGCGACAGGACGACCAGCCGATGCCGCAGCGTCCGCGCGTTTTCCGGAATCTGCAAAAACGCAAACGGCAGCGTCACATCGACACCACGCTGACCGACGGGCTGCCCAAGCTGTAGCATCACCGCTGGACCCAGCGTCTTATATCCATCGAGCGAAAGATCCTGGCCTTTGCGCACAGCGACGAGCGGCATCGGTGTCTGCGCGGCTTCGCTTGGATGAACGCTCAGGCAGGCGCTGGCTCCGGCCACCTCGGCACTCGCGGTGCTTTTCGTCTGTGGATCGGGCAGCGCCAGACTGCACGTCGAAAGCGCTGGTTCGACCGGAAGCTGGTCTGTCGGCGATGGATTGTCACAGCCGAAAAAACCCAAGCTGCACAAAGGCAAAGTCAGGTGCAAACGACTCACGGTCCGACGAGAAAACAACTTTCGTGGCGAGGATGGAATTTGCATTCCGCGGAGTGTAGCCTGAAGTGATATGGAATCCGTCACGCTTTCCGATGGCTTGCAAGCGGGTCCGCTTTCGCTGCTCGTACAGGGCGTTTTGTCCGATACGGCTCGACGGTATGGCGATCGGCTGCCGGGGCTGCACAGTCGGCTGGGGCTTGTGGCGATCGACTCGCAGGAAGAAATCACCCTGGTTTTTTCCGACGAGCGCTGTCTGATTCTGCCGGGACTTGTCGAACCCGATCTGACCTTCGAGGCAGACAGCGAGCTTTTGCCGCGGCTTCAGACCGTACCGACGGTGCTGGGGATTCCAATCTTTGCGTCACCGCAAGGGTTTGAGCTGGGGCTGTCGCTCTTGCGGCATCCGCTAAAAGTGCGCGGCCTGTCGCTTTTGCTGGTCAATCCCGCGCGGGCGGCGCGGGCGCTTGTCGACGCGGCAAAGCTTGTGAAACTGCTGGCGGGAACGTACTAAAAAACGAACCTGCTTACCGTCCACCGATCATTGGCAGGGTCTTCATCGCTTCGCACACAGCGTCGGCAACGGCAGGAAAGTCGGCGTCGGCGATGGTGCGCACATCACACAAAAGCTTGCCCGCCGACACCCGAGCGATAACTGGCAGATGGTGACGCCGCAGCGCCGCAGCAGCGGGCAGAACTTCGTCTTCGGCCAGCACAGGCGACACCGCCCAGCTCCACGGTTTGTGCAGCGGCTGCGAACCCCCACCGACCGCCGATCGCACGCGCACAGTCGTCGCTGTGCCACCGCGCGCTTCTATCAGACTGCGCAGCGCTTCGGCGCGCCTTGCCAGCTCGTCTTCGGATGTTTGCAACATCTGAAGCGTTGGAATGTCGGACGCCCGGCCATCGCGATACAGCTCCAGCGTCGCCACAAGCGCCAAAAGTGTCAGCTTGTCAGGCCGCAGCGCGCGCAAAAGCGGCTGCTTGGCCAGCTTTGCAATCACCTCGGCTTTGCCACACAGAATTCCGGCCTGCGGTCCACCCAGCAGCTTGTCGCCGGAAAACATCACCAGATCGACACCTTGCGCCACGACTTCTGCGACGGTTGGCTCGGGCTGCGCCAAAGCGCCGGCAAAATCCGCCAACGCGAACTCTTGATCCGACGCTGAGCTGGTTTTGACCGCACGAGGCACCGAAGCCAGCGCCCCAGCGCCCAAATCGTACAGACACAAAAGACCGCGCTGGTGGGCCAGGTCCGCGAGCGTTTTTACATCAACGTCGGTGACAAAGCCGACTTGGGCAAAGTTGCTGCGATGGACTTTCAGATACGCTGCGGTCGCTTCTCCCGTCGCAGATACGTAATCTCGCGGATGGGTTCGGTTGGTCGTACCCACTTCACGCAAAAAAGCGCCCGACGCCCGCATCACATCCGGCACGCGGAAAGAACCGCCGATTTCGACCAGCTCGCCGCGCGACACCACGACTTCCCGTCCCTGACACAAACCGGCAAGCGCCAACAGAACCGCCGCTGCATTGTTGTTTACCACCAAATGCGCCTCGGCTCCCGTCAGATCCCGAAGCAGCTTGCCGAGCGGCTGCTGCCGACTGCCGCGCTGACCCGAATCAAGCTGATATTCGAGATTGCAGTAGCCACCAGCCAGCTCGAAAATCCGCGCAATCGCAGGCGCGGCAAGCGGCGCCCGCCCGAGGTTCGTGTGAAGCACCACGCCCGTCGCATTGACGACTCGACGCAGCGGCGATGCACACAGAAGGCGAGCCCGCGTTTCAATGGTCTGCGCCGACATCGGGATTTTGCCTTCCCGATCGCCGGTCATCGTCGCTGGCGCTGCACCCGATGCAAGCTGCGCGCGCAACGCCGCAAGCTCGTCGCGAACGGCTTGCACGACTGCCCAGCGCGGCAGCTTGCCCACCAGATCGGCCACGTCCTGCTGTGCAAGCACCGCGCTTACTTTGGGAAGTCGCCTGAGGCTCTGCTGCTCACTCATCAGCTGGGTCTTTCTGCGTCGCGGCTTCACGTTTCGTCAGGGCCGCAAGCGTCGCCGCAGGCCGGTTGGTAATGATCGCATCGACGCCCAGCATCGCCACCGCGGCCACTTCACGCGGATCATCCACCGTCCAGGTGTTGACGCGCAGACCTCGCGCTTTCCACGCACGCAGGCTCGGTCCGTCGAGCAGTTTGGCTTCTGGATGCACCGCGGCGAGCCGAAACAGCGGCAGCTTGTGCAGCCCACGAAAAAAACCGCCCTGCCCGGCTTCAAACAAGTAACCAAGCGGCAGGCCCGGTGCCACCGTCTGAAAACGCAGAAGCTGAAACGGATCGAACGAAGAAATCAGCGTGCGTCCACTTGGGTCAAGCCGCCCACAGCGCCGAAGCACTGCACCCACCGCCGCGGCAAGACCGTCGTCGAACGGCAGCTTCAGATAATCCGCTGATCGGTGCAGCGTCGGTGACTTGAGCTCGACATTTACAAGCGCAGTGTCAGCAAGAGCAAGGAAGACTTCTTCCAGCGTCGGGATGCGCTCACCTCGACCGACATCGAAGCGGCGCAGATCACCAAGCGACATCTGGCGAACCAATCCATCCGCGCCCGGCTGTCCCGGTGCCAGCCTCTGCAAGTCGTCGTCGTGAACCACCACGACTTCACCCGATCCGCAGCGCATCACATCCAGTTCCACACCGTCTGCACCTTGTTTCATCGCTTCTCGGAACGCGAGCAAGGTGTTTTCAGGGTGGTCGTGCGACGCACCTCGATGTCCCAGCACAAGAGGGCGTGACGTTGGCGCAAAAGGTGCGACGCGCAGATGGAAAGACAGAGGCTGCATATTGGGAAGAAGATAGACTAAGCTAAGTTAGGCGTTTTTTAGCAGACGACGCCTGCTCAGGGTATGTCCAGCGACGATCCGCGGATTGGTAGCGTGTTTGGCAACTTCCGTCTTCTGCGCAAGCTCGGCGAAGGCGGAATGGGCGTCGTCTATGAGGCGGAACATCACACGATCGGTCGACGAGCCGCCGTCAAAGTGATGCATGCCGAGTTTGCAAAAAACGACGAATACGCCAAGCGCTTTCTCAATGAAGCGCGGGCGGTGAACATCATTCGCCACCCTGGTCTCGTCGAGATTTTTGAGTTCGGGCAAGAGCAAGACGGCTCGCTGTACATCGTCATGGAGTTCCTCGAGGGGAAGTCGCTCTATGACCGCTATGTTCAGCCGGGAACAAAGCCCAAGCCTATCGAGGCTGCGCGACTTGGCGAACAAGCCGCCCGCGCGCTCGCCGCCGCCCACGAAAAACACGTCGTACATCGGGATTTGAAGCCGGAAAACCTGATGCTGGTGCCGGACCCGGTCCGTCCGACGGAAGATCGAGTAAAAATTCTCGATTTTGGCATTGCGAAAGTGTCACGCAAGGCTGCATCGACGGCACCCCCGACGCGGGAATCCGGCAAACGGGGCGTTCGTACCGGCGCAGGTTCTTATCTGGGCACGCCGCTTTACATGGCCCCCGAGCAGCACGGCGGTGCCGAAGATGTCGACGGACGAGCGGATGTGTTTTCGTTCGGTCTGGTGCTGTATGAACTGCTGACGGGAAAGCTCCCCTATGAAACCAACTCGCTGGCGCTGATTGCGAAGCCAGCGACGATGGTTCACGAGCTAAACAAAGACGTTCCGCTCAAGCTGTCGCAGCTTATCGCGCAGATGATGGCGATGGACCCGACGCAGCGTCCGCTGATGTCGGAAGTCGCAAGCCAGCTTGGCGCGCTGGTGAAGCAGAGCAAGCGGCGGATAAGTCCGCTTTTGACCGCGCTCGGTGGTGCCGCCTTTGTCATCGTCTGCGCTGTGACGGCTTTTGCGATCTGGCGGGTGGTTCACGTCCCGACGCTGGCTGAAGCCCGCGAGCGCGCTCTCAAAGTGGTACAAAGCGGTCTTTCCGCCAGCGATCCGTCGGAACGGAGCTTGGCCCTGCGTGCTCTGGAGCTGAGCCACGATCCGGGTTTTTCCAATCTGGCGCAGCCGCTGCTTGGGGACGGACAACCGACGGTGCAGGCTTCGGCGGCGAAGACCATCGGCGAGCTGGGTGCGGTCGAACTTCAGCCGGATCTCGTCGCAACGCTCGACAAAAGCCAGACGCCCAAGACGACCATCGAAGTGGCCGCCGCCCTGGCGAAGCTGTCCCACCCTCGCGGACCCGAGACGCTGCGCTCGCTTTTGCAAAATGCCGACGAGCTTACAAAAATCGAGTCGGCGCTGCGGCTGGCGGAACAGGGCGAACCGGGTGCGATGGCGCTTTTGCAAAAAGCCACCGAGGGTGAACCCCAGCCGACGATGTTGCCGCTTTTGCTTGCACTTGTGCGCGGCGGCGACAGCCAAGCGGCGGGCAAGCTACGGCAGCTGTTCGATGGAAAAGCGCCAGCAGCGGAAAAACCACGGATTGCTTTTCAGCTGGCTCGGCTTGGTGATGGGTCGGCGCGCGACTGGCTCGAAAAAACGGCACAGAGCGACGGACCGGAACAAGTCAAAGCGACCCGATTTTTGGCGCAGCTTGGCGATGTGAGTGGGGCCGCGCTGCTCGAAAAGAGCAGCATTGACGACAAACAGCCTGACAACACGCGGGAAGTTGCCGTCGAAGGACTGGCCGACTGTGGCAAATCGGAAGACGCGAGCCGCTTGGCGCTGGTGCTTGGTGAACGCAACATTGGCCGCAGACTGCGCTACACCACCGCCGGCGCGATTTTGCTCTTGGCGACGGGAAACCAGCTTCCGCCAGATGAACTTTCGCTCGGCTGGGCCAAGTCGGCACTGCGTTCAAACAGCGAATCGACGCGAGAGCTGGCGGTGCTTCTCCTCGGAAGTCAGTCGAGTGGTGCAAGCCTTGACGCGCTCCGCAATGCGATGACGGACAAATCGACCACGGTTCGCAAAAGTGCCGTCGGAGCCCTGGCAGAGCGTGGTGGAAAAGACGCGCTTTTGGCACTGCAAGCCGGTCTAAGCGACGGCGAAAAGGACGTGCGCGTCGCTGCCGCCGAAGCCATCGGTCGAGTGTCATCAGCGATGATCGGTCGTGGAGAAGCTGACGCCGCACGGCCAATGGCCGAAAAAGTCAGCAAGCTGTTGCAGAGCAGCGACGAACGCGAACGGATGGCAGCCAGCTCGGCACTGCTTCGCATGGGCGATCGCAGCCAGGCCGCCGTCGTGCGCAGCGGCATGCAGTCGGCAGATGCAACGGTTCGTCGTCAGAGCATCGAGCAGGGCGAAGTCGAAGACGAAGCGCTGCAAAAAGCACTGGAAGACAGCGACGGAAAAGTACGATTTGCGGCGGCGAAAAAACTGGCGCAAAAAGGCAGCAAACTGGCGATTCCTGTGCTCAAGGAAACGGCTTCGTCGTCGGAGCTTGATGCGGTGGTGGCATACAAGCTGCTGCACAAACTGGGAGAAGAGGTCGAGCCGCCGCCCCAGAGTGTTCTTGTCGGAGCCAGCACCGCCGAGCGCCATCAAATCTTGTCGACCGTCGCTGAGCTGCCACCCAAAGCCGCCAAAAAGCTTATGCCGAGCCTGGCGACCGATTCTTCGCCGGTTGTTCGCCGTCGGGCCGCCGAGGTGGCGTCGGTCCTGTACCAGCGCAGCAAAGATGCGGCATTTTTGCCGACGCTGCGCGCACTGCGGGCTGATTCCGATCCACTGGTCCGCACGCGAGCGAATCAGCTGCTGACCGATTTGGCGAAACAGAATCCGCAGGTTCTGACGGAAAAGCCGCTGCAAGAGCCGGTCGAAAAGACCGCAAAAACCAAGCCTCCTGTGCAAAATCCGACGACGGAACCAGCGAATCCCGATGCCGGTACAAAGCCGGTGGAAAATCCAGCCTCGACGGGGACTGGCTTTGTGCAGCTCATCGGGGAAGAAGGCGTCCGCGTGCAAATCGACAAAGGTCCAGCGCAGCTTCTGTCGGAAAAACCGATTTCTCTGCCGGTGGGCAAACATCGAATCAGCACCAGCTCAGGCAGCCAAGAAGTCCAGGTTTCCGACGGCGCGACCTTGACAGTGAAGGTGTCGGGGTCGCTGGCCGAACAGCTTACGCACGATGCGGCGGAATCACTGCGAAACAAAGACCTGACCAAAGCGCAGTCGCTGATCGAGCGCGCTCGACGGGTTGGCATTCGCACCGGGGCTCGCCCGCAGCTTCTGTCGGAACTTATCTACCTACAGGCCAAGATTTACGACGCTCGCGGGCAGTGGCGCGAGGCGATGAATGAATACGAAAAATACCAGAGCTTGCCGCCAGCCCATCAGCGCGCCGAGACGCTGTCTGCGGTACGAGCCGCCGTCGCCAAACTGGCACCACGGATGGGTCTGATTCAGATTTTCACGCTCGTAAACGGCAAGTGTAAGCTGACCGAGAAGCACTATCTGCCCCCTGGTGAGCACCTCATCAGCCTCGGCGGCGGCAAGTCCAAAGTGATGTCGATTTACGCTGGCGTCACCACGCCCGTGAGGCAATGCCCGTAACCTCTCGGCACAAGCGCCTCGATTGGGCGTGTCTGGGGTCGGTCACAGCGGTGTTGGCGCACAGCGTCCCAGCGCTCGCCGTCCCAGCGCCCGTCGCCAGCAAGCCCGCGGCACAAGCCCGCTTTCCGGCCAAGCCACCGACGGGACCATTTGCCGAACGGACCGCCAAGCTCATCGCCGAAGGCCGCGCCGCGCTCGAAGCCAAAGACTTTCCAAAAGCACAACGCAGCTTCGAGCAAGCCTACTGGTTCCGATCGACGCCCGACCTGCTGTATCTGCTGGGCCAAGTCGCCGACGCCCAAGGGCAGAACGTCACTGCGCTCGATTTTTTCCGTCGCTACCTGGAATCTGGATCCCAGTCAACAGACGAAGCTACGACGGAAGCACTGCGCAAGCGAATCCAAGAAGTGCCAGCCACGAGCAGCGAGGTCACGATTTCGGGGCACGGTGGTGGCTTGCTTTCCGTCGACGGACGCCTGCTCGGGGTGCTGCCACTCCACCGCGCACTCTTGCTGACACCCGGACCGCACCGCTTCAAGATCGAGTGGAAAGGCGCTCATTTTGAAAGCGATCCGCTGCTGATTCCCGAGTCCCGCACCGCCGAGCTACACCTGACGCCTGGAACCGCGGGATCGCTGATTGCCGTGCTGACGCTCAATTCGTTTGCCGTGCTGAAGCTATCGAGTACCGACTTGCCGCCCGAGCAGCACAAGACGGTGGAAGAGTCGATCACGACGGCAGCACGCAACGAACATACGGTGTTTCTGCCGGACGCCAAGCTGCGAGAGCTTTTGCAGGCGGAACCGCAAGGCTGTCTCGACGACACGCCATGCCTTGACCGAATCGCCAGCAAAGCGGAAATTCGTTACGTCGTTCGCGTCGCACTTTCAGGACAGCAAAGCGCACCCACTGTCGCTGCCGCGGCTGAGCTTGTGGACGTGGCCAGCGGTCTTGCCGCCGGACGCATCGAGGAAAACCTGCCTCGCGACAGCCTTGGCCCTCAGACCGTCGCTTTGATCAGGCGGCTGTTTCAGACGGCGCTGGGCCGTCCCCGCGGCATGCTGCACATTGAATCGACCCCCAGCGAATCGATCGTGCGCATCGATGACCGCGTGCTCGGCAAAACGCCGCTTGAGCGGGTGTCGCTCGCGGGAAAACACCGGCTCCACGTCGAACAGGGTGGCTTTGTGCCCTTTGATTCGGACATCACGCTAGAGCCCGGACAGACGGCCCAGATCGCCGCGACGCTGACCGCGAAGGAACAGCCCCCTCCCCCACCGCCACCTGAGTTTGTCACCATCCCAGGTGAATCGAGCCGCTCGCGCATCGCTCGCTATGTGCTTGGGGGCGCTGCATCGGGACTTGGCGTTGCGCTCGTCGGGCTCGGTGGCTGGGCACTTTCGCAAAACGGCCAGTGCGGTGACAATCCCGCGCCGCAAAACGGCATCCCCTGTGAACTTGTGTACAACACCAGCACCGTGGGTCGCCTGCTCATCGGCAGCGGCATCGGGCTCACGGTGGGTGGAAGCCTGCTGATGCTGCTGCCGGGTCGCCGCCCCAAACAAGTGCTCAAGTCGGCACTGACCCCATAACCAAAGCGCACGCCGCCCCACGCCTGGACGCCAAAGGTGGGGCAAAGTTTGGGCACCAGATGGGCACCGAAGGGGTCTAGAAACGAAAAAAGCCCCTCCGACATCGTCAGAGGGGCTTATTGGAGGCGCCGGGAGTCGAACCCGGGTCCGAAAGTGCTTGGCAGGGGCTACTAC
>DAORGN010000208.1:0-8797 GCA_035340095.1 Pseudomonadota bacterium
AGTCGGCCACTTTGTCCCGGCAAGAGCTTGTGCGGACCACTTGGTTCAAACCAGGACAGCGCCATTCCGTCGCGCGGATCGAGCACCGGCGCTTGTCGCAAAAGCCGCAGCGGCGTCGTTGTTTGTGCAGACGCCAGCTCAAAGTGGAGCGGCAGCTCATTCAAGATCGGCAGGTGGGCTTCGATGCGGGTTTCGCCGCTGCCGGCGACGCGCACAAGGGCTGGACTGCTGCCGGGTTCGACGATTTGACCTGTCGCGGCGCTGACCTGCATCACCACCCCGGCAAGCGGACTGCGCAGCGTCACCCGGCCCCCACCATCGGCAATCGCGGCGGCATCTTGAGCCGACAGACCGGCTGCCTGTAGCGTCGACAGCGCTTCTTTTTGGGCGGCGCTCGCTTCCGATAGCGATGCGGCGGTTTCGGCAATGTCCGAAAGTCGCGCCAGACCCTCGCCGCGCAGCGACTGGAGCTGCTGCTGCCGCTGCAAAAAGGCGCTTTGCCGCAGCCCCGCCGCCAGGTACGCACCCGCGGCGCGCACCACTTCCGGCATTCGCACAACCACAAGCGGGGTTCCTGCCGTGACCTGCTGTCCGGGTTCAACCTGCACCGACACGACTTGGGCACGAAACGCGGGCATCACTTCGGCGCGCTGTGTCGCCGATCCGAGCACTTGCGCCGGCACTTCCACAAGGGTTGCGCCTTCGGCCTTCTGCACTTTGGCAAACGCGCTGGAAACCGGCGCACTTTCGGTCGCCGCGCGCGGTGTTCCGGCATCGGCAACGGCAGACGGGGCCGGCGGAGCGACCGCATCGCGTGGACCACAGCCAGCATGCAGCGCAAGACAGACCCACACCCATCGACCAAACGAAACCGCGTTCATGGTGCACTCTCCGCATTCCGAAGCCCGAGGGCCGTTAGGTACAAAGCGAGTCGATGCTGACTGCTGGCCAGCATCGCTTTGGCGCGCGCGGCTTGGGCCTTGGCTTGCAGATGGCTTCGTCGCGCCATCAGCACTTCGAGAATGGTTCCGTCGCCCGCCAGAAGCAGCCGTTGCCGCAGCTCGACTTGTCTTTGTGCCGCCGGCAAAAGCTGCGCAAAAAGGATGTTGTGGAGCTGGCCGTAGTGTTCGACATCGTGCAGCGTCTGTTTCAGATCGATGAGCGCGCTGTGTTCTGCCGCCTGCGCCGCCACTTTCTGTCGCGCCGCACTGGCCAAAAGCTCGGTCTGTTCGCGCTGACCGCGGTCAAACGCCGGAATGCTCAGCGCCAGCGTGCCAAACACCGCATACGGGGCCGTCGGTTCGCGCAGTGCCAAAGCACCCAGCCAGAGCTGGGATCCGCGCTGCGTCACCGCTTCGTGGGCATGCGCTTTGTCGACCTGCGCCTGCGACCACTTGTGCTGCGGCTCGGGAAGCGTGGCGATACGCCGCTGCGCTTCCTCGATGAGCGACGGCTGGACAAGCGGCAACGTCACCGGATCGGGATCTCCTGCCGCATGAACCGCTTCTTTTTGTCCGATGAACTGTCCCAGGACAAGGCCCTGCTCGACGACTTCACCTTCCGCCGAAAGCTGCTGCGCCTTTTGTTCGGCAAGATAGGTCTGCGCCGTGGTGACATCGACCTGCGTTGCCGCGCCCGCCTGAAACAGCCGCTCGGTCTGGGCCACGATCTGTGTCGCCAGTGCGACTTCTTCCTGGGAAAGCTGCTCGACTTGTTCTTGGGCCCACAGCGCCATCCACAGCCTTATCACCCCGAGCTTCTGACGGAACTTGACGGAATGCAGCTCGTGCGCAAGCGCCGCATTTTCTTCTTCGATGCTCTGTTTCCGCGCCGCGCGATAGCCCGACAGGTGGAAGCCCTGCGAAACCGCCACTTGCACCACGGCGCCTTGACCGCCGGTGTCGTCGCGATAGCCGGCTTCAACGCTGAGCTGCGGATTGTGGGTCATCGCGCTGAGGGTCGAAAGCCCCAGCCTTCGCTGACTCTGCGCCGCTTCGATTTCTTTGACCGCCGGGGCCGTTTCCGCCTGCGCAATCGACTGGGCAAAGGTCAGCGGCTGCGACGCTGGATGCGCCCGCAGGATCGACGCATGACCGAGAGAGCACAAGGAAGCCAAACCAAGCCAGACCAAAAACCGCATGCCCAAACAGGTACACGGGCGCTGTGGCTTTGTGCATGAATGCCAAGTAAGAAATTTCTTAGGAAAGGCTTCCCATCGACGGAAGCTCGATCACAAAGCGCGTTCCTTGTGGCACGGTCTCGTCCAAAAAAATCCGTCCTTGATGGCGCGCGACAATTTCGCGGGTGATGTGCAGTCCCAGCCCGTGTCCGGCGCGCTCCTGGGGATTTCTGTGCGGAAGTGGCGTGCGACGAAAGGGGGCAAACAGCTCGGCGCGACGGGCGGGATGAATCCCTGGACCTTCATCTTGGACCGCCAGACGGACCACGCTGTCGCTCCGCTCAAGGGAAATCCGAATGCTGCTGCCCGGCGGGGCAAACTTGAGCGCGTTGCTTAGCAAGTTGTCGACAGCCTGCCGCAGCGCCGGTTCATGACCGCTCGTCGTCACATCGGGCGATCCTTCGACTTCGATAAGAACGCTGCGCGTCTCGGCTTCGGCCCGCGCCGATTGTGCCGCCGCGGTGGCGACCTGGAACAGCAACACCTGCGCCCACGCCCAGTCGGCCTGTTCGAGCGCAAATCGATCGAGAAGCTGCTGACACAGCGCCCCGAGCCGCACCACTTCGCTGCGCACTTCTTCCATCGCCGCGACCAGCTCCTCTTTGGGTCTTTCCCGTCGCAAGGCCAGATCCACACTGGTGCGCATCAGCCCAAGCGGGGTTCGCAGCTCATGTGCCGCGTCGGCCAGCAGTCGTTCTTGCGCCGCGCGTGCCGCCCGCAGCTTGGCCGTCGTCTGCTGGAGCACCCGATGCAGCTCGCCAATTTCATCGCGGTGCGGATCATCGGGCAGATCCTGATCGAGCTGTCCTTCGCGCAGCGCCGCGATGTGGCTGCTGAGCAGTCCGAGCCGGGCCCGCAGCCCACGCGCCGCCGCCGCTTGCAGCGCAAACAGCACGACACCAAACAGCGCCGCCAGACTTAGCGTCGTGCGATAAAACGCTGCCGCCGATCCGTCGAGCTGTTCAAGCGATGCCGCCAGCCGCAGCGTATAAAGTCCCCCGCGCGGTGCCGCGACCGTCACGGTTAACTCGCGACAGCGAACGCCATCGGGACGCTTGTGGGTGTAGAGCCGGGGCGGCTGTCCGGGCACACCCGGCAACAGAACTTCTGGCGGCTGCTCTTTGACAGCGACGCGCGGCGGATAGCTCATGACGATTTGGCCATCGGGGCCAAACAGATCGCCCGTCGGCGCAAACAGCCGCACACTGTCAATCAGCGGCGATGTCGCCATGTGCAAGTGGACGCGCCCGCCAGGACCATCAAACAGGCTGACGCTTTCCACCGCGGCTTGCGCAAGCAGCGCCCGATCGACCGCCGCTTCCAGGTGATAGCGAAACCAGCGACCGGACACCGCGACGCCGAGCAGCACGCCGAGCGCGGGCACCAATGCACCCAAAAGCCACATCCGGGTGGCCAGCTTCATGGGCGTTCTCCGCTGCGGGGGGGATCGACGGTCAGTCGGTAGCCGATGCCGCGCACGGTCTGGATCTGCACGCCAGAGCCGTGAAGCTGATCGATTTTGGCGCGCAGATATCCGATGTAGACATCGACGATGTTGGGGGCGCCCTCGAAGTCGGTGCCCCAGACCGTGCTAAGCAGCTTGGACCGCGTAAGGACATCGCCGCGGTGGCCGCTCAGCTCGCTCAGCAGCTCGAACTCTCGACTGGTCAAAGGCAGCTCGCCCGCAGTTCCGCACAGCACCCGCCTGCGGGTATCGAGCGAAAGCGATCCGATCTGCAAGCTGGGTTCGTGGTTGCCGCCGCGCCGGTGCAGCGCTTCGACCCGCGCGAGCAGTTCATCAAAATCGAACGGCTTGGTCAGATAGTCATCGGCCCCCGCGCGCAGTCCGGTGACTTTTTCGCCGGTCGTCCCGCGCGCGGTCAGCATCAGCACGGGCGTCCGCAGCCCTTTTTGCCGCCAGCTTCGCAGAAGCGACACGCCATCCTGTTCGGCCAGCATCCAGTCGAGCAAAATCGCATCGTAAGGAATGTCGAGCGCCTGCTGCGCGGCTTCATCTGCCGAGGCACAGACATCGGCCTGATGCCCTTCTTCTTGCAGGCCGCGGCGCAAAAGGCGCGCCATCTTTTCTTCATCCTCGACGATGAGAATCTTCATGGCCTGCTATCTAACCCGAGTCTTGGGCCAGACCAACAGAAAGTCCCATCGCAGCGAAAACGTGCGTGTTGCTGCGGAAGCGCTGTCCACACCGATTTGATCGGTCCAATTGGTGCGGGAAGCGCTGCCATGCACGCCATGTTGCGCAAAAACAGGCTGGCAGGCAGGCTACCCGCACAGTTTTTGCGCAAAAAGAGGTTGGCAGCTTGGCTTCCCGCACAGTTTTTGCGCAAAACGAGGTTGGCAGCTTGGCTTCCCGCGCATGTTTTGCGCAAAACGAGGTTGGCAGCTTGGCTACCCGCGCAGTTTTTGCGCAAAAAGAGGTTGGCAGCTTGGCTTCCCGCACGTTTTTTCGCCAAAACCGGTGTGGAAGCGCTGCCAGCGCAGTTTCGTTCTGTACATTCGTGTGCGGAAGCGCTTCCCGCACCGTTTTGTCTGACCGCTTGGCTTTTGTCGCGCTGCCGCAGCGAAAGTGGACGTGATCTAGATGCAGCGGAGTACGTGCGAAGCGATGCGGGACACGAGCTGGTCCGCGGCAGACTGGACCCGGCTTGGTTCTTTCCCTTCGAGCGTGAGCAGCACCCGATGGCCATCTTCATCGGGCTGCATGCGCGGATAGGAACCGATTGCCACATCCGGAAACAGCGCTGCGATGGCGGACAGATCGTCGGCGATCATCCCTTCTTCACTTCGCACGTAGATTTTGCGCAGCACAAACGGGGTGTCGCGGAATGTTTCTGCAATCGCCAAGAACTTGCGGCGAAAGATTTCAGGAATGCCGGGCAAAATGTAGATGTTCTGCATCCTTACGACCGGCCAGCGCAGGTCCGGTCCTTCCAGCAGATCCGCGCCCTGCGGAACATCTGCCATCCGCAAGTTGGCTTCGCAAAGCGGCAGCTTTTGCAGCTCATAGTAGCCACGCAGCAGCGCTTCGAGCCGCGGATGGCGCACGACCTGGACCGAAAACGCCGCCGCGATTCCTTCCATTGTTACGTCATCGTGCGTTGGTCCCACGCCGCCCGATGTGAACACATGATCATTTCGCGGACTGACGCGGCGCAGTGCTTCAGCAATCCGATCGACTTCATCGGGAACGACGACAATTTCGCGCAACGCCACCCCCAGACCGCGCAGCTCGCCAATCAAAAAGGGGGTGTTGGTATCGACGATCTTGCCAGACAGGATTTCGTTGCCGATGACGACCAGGGCAGCACGAGCCATGTGCGCGAGCATATCAGCAAACCGGCGGCGCTTGGGATGATGCGCCGTGCGAAACTTGTTTGGCCGCGGACCCGCCCGTAGGATGCGGCGGACATGGCGCACAGGTTTTTCGCCCTCTTTGTGTTGGTGTTGCGGACGGCAGGGCGGGCTGCGTTTGCGCGCGCGGCGCTTTTGTATCTGGCGATTGCGATGGTGTCGATGATCGTCTTTGCGCCAAATGCAATGATGGCCAGCGATGTGACCGACCTGGCCCAGTCATCGATTGGTTTTCGCATCGTGCTGTGGTCTGTGTGGCTTCTGGCGGCGACTCCGGCGGCGCGTGCGGTGCTGTGTGAACCGTCGCTGTTTTGGTGGCGGAGCTTGCCGATTCCGCGGCTTCACTTTTATGTCGCGCAGGGACTTGTGCTCGCGCTTGCCGAGCTGCCACTTGCGATTCTGTATGCGCGCGGCGAACGCCCGCTGGCTGGCATCGCGGTGCTCTGTGTGAACATGAGCCTGCACTCCCTGTGGGTTTCCCGATCGCGCGATCTGCCGTCGTGGATTGTCCTTTTCGGACTGCCGCTCGCAGTGTGTCTGCCGCTTCCTCTGCCAGTTCTTTTGCCGCTGTCTTTGCTCTGTGTGGTTTGGTCTTTGCCGCGGGCGTTTTTGGCGGCTCCGCATCACCTGTTGGTCACGCACAGACCGGCGGTCTTGGGCCCGGCGCTGCTGGCGCTGGCGCTTACGTATCTTGTGACCCTTTGGCGAGCCCATGCGGCGCTGTTTGTGCGCGCGTGCTTGCTTCTGCTGTGCGGCGCCCTGATTTCCTTTTTGGCGCTGCGCAACAACCAGATCACCTCTGCATCGCTGCAAAACACGATATCGCTCGGTGTCTTGTCAGTGACGCTGCTTTTGGGTCTGTCTGGGCTGGCCGGTCCGGTTGTGCGCTGTGCACAGCATGCCGATTGGCTGTTCCAGGTCTGTCAGCGCGACGGAAGGTTTTGCCTGCTGGCGGAGGTCTGTGCGCTTTCGATCTGCGGCGTGACGCTGGGACTCCTTCACGGGATCTTGCTGGTGCTGCTTGTGGGGGCAGACGGTGCGCGGTGGCTGCCAGTCTGCGCAAGCAGCGCGGCGCTGGGTCTGCTTGTGGCGGTGCAGACAGGAAGCTTTGTGCGGCTTGCGCTGCGTGGAAATGAAAAGGACACTGACCGGCTGCTCCTGTGGCTGTGCGGACTGATTCCGCTGGGTCCGGTGCTTTTGTGGATGTTTCACGAACTGGGACTTTTGTTTCTGCTGCTTTTGGCGACGTTTATGTATTTGCGCGCCGAAAGGCAGGCGTCCCCCAAAGGACGCTGGCAGCGGCTTCTGCGTGAACGAGAACAGCGAGGGATACAGTGAGCCTTGAGCTACGCAACATCGACAAACACCTGGGCCCCCGCAAGGTTCTGTCCGGAGTATCGCTTTCGGTTCGTTCCGATGAAGTGGTGGTGATTTTGGGGCCAAACGGAAGCGGCAAATCCACGCTGCTCAAGCTGGCGGCAGGAATCTGGGAACCCGATGCCGGACAGATCACGATCGACGGCAGTCCGCTGCAACATGGGAATCCGGCGGCGCGCAGCCGGTTGGGCTACGTTCCCGATAGCTCCGATCCACTTCCGGAACTGTTGGTGACAGAGTTTGTGTCGCTTGTGGTCAGGCTCAAGCAGGCGAAGCCACCGTCCCCCGCGCTTTTCGAGACGCTGGGCGTGCAGCCGTATTTGGCGCAGCGGCTGTCTTCCCTGTCGTTTGGACAGCGCAAGCGGGCGTGTCTTTTGGCGGCGCTCATTGGCGATCCTTTGCTGCTCTTGCTGGACGAGCCGAGCAACGGCCTTGATCCCGGTGGCGTCGCGATGGTGGTGGATCTTATCCGACAGAGGCGTCAGCAGGGGCTGGCGACGCTTGTGGCGACCAATGACACGCCATTTGCGCAGGCACTGTCCGCACGCTGTCTGCGCATCGCAAACGGACAGCTGACTTCGGTCGACGACCCAGGCAGCGTGGGTCCGTAAGGCGCGCTAAGACGGTGGGTTGGGCGGCTCCATTCATTGAAAAATGGGTCGCGTTTCCGTCGGACAAAATAGCCACACAATTGGCGCCAAGCCGCCCCACCCAAGCCGCAAATGCGGTCGCATTTGGGGGCGGTTTGTGCAACCAGCGAGGCCGCTCAGATTCCCATTGTTTGGCACAGGGAATGCAATCCCTTGTTTGCGAGGCGCCACACCACGCGGCGCAGAGCGGTCACATCACAGTGGCTGACTCACAAACAACCTTTTTGTCCTGGAGTGTCATCATGAAAAAGCTCGTGCTGGGTCTGACTGCTGTGTTCGCGCTTGCCACCTCGGTTCCGGCGATGGCTGACGAAGCCCCCGCCAAGCCTGCCAAGGCCGCCAAGAAGGGCGGAAAGAAGGAAGGCGGCAAAAAGGAAGAGGGCAAGGGCGAAGGCAAGAAGGAAGAGGGCAAGAAGGAAGAAGGCAAGAAGGAAGAGGGCAAGAAGGAAGAGCACAAGGACGAAGGCAAGCACAAGGGCGAAGGCAAGGGCGAAAGCAAGAAGGAAGAGCACAAGAAGGAAGAGGGCAAGGGCGACAAGAAGTAGTCGAACCTGGCTTCGGCCTGCTTTTCCAAGCAAGAGAGCCTTGGCGACGGCATCTAAGCCGGCCAGGGCTCTTTGCATTTTGGCGCCACAAATCAGACAAATTCCGAGGACGGCTTGACAGCGCCGGGCAAGCTGAGCATGCTGCCGCCGTGCCTGCTCCTTCGGTTTATTTTGTCAGCCTCGGATGTCCCAAAAATCGCGTCGACACAGAAGTCATGCTTGGCATGGCGGATGAATCGGGCCACCGGATCACGCTCGAGCCCGAAAATGCCGACGTGATTGTCGTCAATACCTGTGGTTTCATCGGTGCCGCCAAAGAGGAATCGGTCGATACCATCCTCGAAATGGCGGAGTTCAAAAAGACCGGTCGCTGTCGTCGCTTGGTGGTGACGGGCTGTCTTTCGCAGCGCTATCCGGACGAGCTGCACCGCGAGATTCCGGAAATTGATCACATCCTGGGTTCGGGGGAAGTCGACAAAGTCGCGCAAGCGATAAGGGGCAGCGAGCCGGCGGTCGATGTCGCCCAAGTTCCGGCGTATCTTTACGATCACACAACGCCGCGGCCCGCGTCGCAGGCGCACTTTTTTCGGTACGTGAAAATCGCCGAAGGCTGCGACCGTCCGTGCGGTTTCTGCATCATTCCGAAACTGCGCGGCCCGCAGCGCAGCCGCCCC
>DAORGN010000209.1:0-8770 GCA_035340095.1 Pseudomonadota bacterium
GTGACGCATCGGTCTACGATGCACTCGTTCGACTGGCGCAAGACTGGAACATGCGGTATCCGCTCGTCGACGGGCAAGGAAACTTCGGATCGATTGAAGGCGATCCCCCGGCAGCGTATCGGTACACCGAGTGTCGTCTGCAGCGGGTTGCGGCGTCGATGCTGGCCGATCTCGACAAAGAGACGGTCGATTTTGTCCCGAACTTCGACGACAAAGAGCGCGAGCCGACCGTTCTGCCAGCGCTTTTGCCAAACCTCTTGGTCAATGGGGCCGCCGGTATCGCCGTTGGTATGGCAACCAACATTCCGCCGCACAACATGGGCGAAGTGCTGGATGCGGCGCTGCATCTTCTAAAAGAACCGACCGCGACCAACGCCGACCTGATGCGGCTGGTTCCGGGTCCGGACTTTCCGACGTGGGGCTTTATCTACGGACGCGCCGGGATTCGCCAAGCGTATGAAACCGGACGCGGATCGCTGACGCTGCGCGCCCGCACCGAAATCGAAGAACTGAAAAACGGCAAGTCGCAGATCATCGTCACCGAGGTTCCCTATCAGGTGAACCCGAACCGCGTGATCGAACGGCTCGCCGAGCTCGTGCGCGAAAAGAAGATCGAGGGCATTTCCGATCTGCGCAACGAATCGAGCCGCGAAGGCATGCGCCTTGTGATCGAGCTCAAGCGCGATGCGGTGTCGCAGGTCGTGCTCAATCAGCTGTTTCAGCAGACCAGCTTGCAAGTGACGTTCGGCGTCATGATGCTGGCGATTGTCGACGGGCGTCCGCGGATTCTGTCGCTGCGCGATGCGATTGGGCAGTACCTCGAACACCGTCGGCAAGTCGTGCTGCGGCGATCGCTTTACATGCTCAAACAGGCGCGGGCACGACGGGAAATTGTCGAAGGCTTGGGCCTGGCGATTGATCAGATCGATCGGATCATCGCGATCATTCGCGCTGCCAAAGATCCCGCCGAAGCCAAAGAGCACTTGATGGCGGAACCGCTGACCGGACTGGCTGAATTCCTCCGGCGAGCGGGTCGCCCCGAAGACGAGATCGCGGCGCGGACCAAAGGCGGCGTGCTGTACTTTAGCGAACCGCAGGCCAAAGCGATCCTCGACATGCGGCTCCAGCGGCTGACGGGACTGGAACGTGACAAGCTGGCCGAAGAGTATCGGGATCTGACCGCAACCATCGTCGATCTCGAAGGCATCCTCGCCAGCGAAGTGCGGCTGCGCGAAGTCATTGCCGGCGAGCTGTCCGAGCTGCGCGGTCAGTACACCGAACCGCGCCGCACCGAAATCATCGACGACGCGGGCGAAATCCGACTCGAAGAGCTGATCGCCGAAGAACCGATGGTCGTCACCCTGTCGCGCGAAGGCTATGTCCGTCGCGTGTCTTTGTCGGAATACCGGGCGCAGGGCCGAGGCGGTCGCGGTGTCCAGGGCGCTTCGACCAAAGAAGAGGATCTGATCCACAAGCTGTTCGTCGCCAGCACCCACGACTACGTGCTGATGTTCACCAACACCGGACGCGCGTACTCGAAGCGCGTGTTCGATTTGCCGGAATCGCAGTCGCGCGCCGGCAAAGGCAAAGCGATGGTGAACTTTTTGGAGCTTCAGCCCGGCGAACGGATCGTCGAAATGCTGCCGCTGCCGAGCTTTGACGCCGGCAAGTTTGTCATGCTGGCGACGGCAAAAGGCGTCGTCAAAAAGACCGAGCTGGATGCTTTTTCCGCAATTCGATCGACCGGCATCATCGCGGTCGATCTCGATGAAGGCGATGATCTGGTGGGCGCCGCCATCACCGACGGGCAAAGCGACATTGCGCTGTGTACCCGCGACGGTTATGTGGTGCGATTCCGCGAAGAGCAAGTCCGCGCCATGGGCCGCACCGCACGCGGTGTTCGCGGCGTCACGCTCAAGAGCAGCACCGACCGCGTCGTCGCGATGCAGGTGTTAAGCCGCGATCTGGGCAGTGACATCACGCTGCTCACCGTCTGCGAAAAGGGCTTTGGCAAGCGCACCCCGGCTTCTGACTATCCGCAGAAAAACCGCGGCACCCAGGGTGTCATCACCATCAAGACCAACGATCGCAACGGCAAAGTTGTCGGTGTGCTCACCGTGGTCGACAGCGAAGATTTGATGCTGGTCACCGACACGGGTCGCGTCATCCGCATTCGCGTGCGCGACATCCCAACCCGCGGTCGCAACACCCAAGGCGTGCGGCTTATCCGCATCGATCCCGCAAGTGGCGAGCGCGTGGTCGCCGTCGAAGCCCTGAGCGATCCGGGCAAAGACGGCAGCGAGCCCGGTGAAGCCGAAGGCGAAGAACTGGCCGCGAGCCCGATTGAAGTGCTGGACGATGGCGAAGGCGAAGAAGAAATCACCGATGAGGCCGAAGCGGACGGCGGCAGCGACGAACCCGAGGCGAGCTGATGAGTGAAAAGACCACCCCGCCCGAACCGGTGCAGACCGGTCCGCTTTCGGTGGTCGAGATCTATCGGCGCAGTGTGAAAGCCGAAGACCTCCGGTTTAACCGCTACATCGCCCGGCCCAAAGCAGCGCTGCTGGTCTATCTGCTGCGTCCGACGCCGATCACGCCCAATCAAGTGACGCTGTTGTCACTTGTCGTGTCACTTGTGGGCATGGCGACGCTGCTTTTGTGTCCGGGCCTTACTGGACTTGTGGCGGCGGCGCTCGTGCTGCACCTGGCGTTTGTGCTCGACTGCGTAGACGGACAGCTTGCACGGATCAAAGGCCAGTCTTCGCCCGTCGGGGCGTATCTCGATTTTTTGGTCGATGAAATCAAAGCGGTGCTGCTGATTGCCTGCTGTGCCGGGCGGCTGGCGATTGAATCCCGTGCCCCGCTGTGTGGGATTCCGCTTGCGCCGCAGGTGTTCTGGCTGGCCGTTGGACTTGTCGGCGTCTGCATCGCGGCGTCGGGGATTTCGACCACGACGTTTATGCGCAGGCCGGAATACTTTGAAGCGGTCCACGGCAAAAAAGGCGAGCGCGTCGCCGGCTACACCAAGTTCAAAGAACCGGAAGCGGCCAAACCAACGTCGCTTGTGGGAACCCTGGTCCGTCTGCCGATTCGACTTCTGGAAGCGTTTGGCAAGATCACCCTGCACTATCCGGCGTGGTTTTTTCTGCCTGCGATCTTCGGCAAAATCGAGTGGTTTCTGCTCCCCTATCTGGCTGCGCACACGATGTATTTGGGTCGTTCGTGGCTCACGGTGATCTGGAAGCTCGGGCGATGATAACGCGCAGGGAAGCGGTCCAGACACTTGCGCTTTCGGCGGCAGGAGGACTCCTTTTCCCGTCGACAGTTTCTGCAAAGACCGCGATGCCGCTTCAGCGCGGTGTGGCGCTCGGTCTGTTTCACGAAGATCCGCTGTGGTCGTATTTGGGCCTGCTGCGCGAAATCAAAGAGCTGTCCGCGACCCATGTCTCTTTGGTGCCGGCCTACTACCAAGATCACGCCGCATCGACCAGCATCTACAGCCACCCGCGCTTCAGTGTTCCTGACGAAACCATCGTGCGCACGGTGGGTGAAGCGCACGCGCTGGGACTCAAGGTGATGCTGTTTCCGATTGTCCGGCTGGCGGCGCCGCGCAGTGACTCCGAGTGGCGCGGAACGCTACAGCCCGACGATCGCAAGGCCTGGTGGAACAGCTACGAGCGGCTGATTCTGCATCTTGCCAAGCTGTGCAAAGCGCAAAACGTCGCGCAGTTTTCGATCGGCAGTGAGCTGTCGACGCTCGATGGCGAGCGCGATCTTCCGCAGTGGCAGAGCCTGGTCGAAAAAGTGCGCGCGACGTGCAAGTCCGGCCTGACCTATTCCGGAAACTGGGATCACTTCGACAAAGTCGCGATCTACGGGCTTTGCGATACCGCAGGGATGTGCGCGTATTTTCCGCTGGCGAGTCGCCTGTCGATTCCGCCCATTCCCGTCGAAGACATGGTGTCGGCGTGGCAAAAAAAGCGCGATGAGCTGGTCACGTTTGCCAAAAAAAGAAATCGTCCGCTGCTGCTCACGGAAGTGGGCTACCTAAGCCAGCGTGGCGCGTGCGCGTGGCCGTGGGAAGAAGGCGCAGAAAAGCCGGTCGATCTGGAAGATCAGCGTCGAGCGTATGAAGCCTTTGCACAGGTCTGGCAAGGCGAACCAGCGCTGTCCGGTGTCTACTTTTGGAACTACTACGGCTTTGGTGGGCGCGCGTCCCGCGGCTACACGATGCGCCACAAACCCGCGGCCCAGGAAATGGAACGGTATTTCCTTTCCGAGTCCGCGCGGCCCGCGCTGCCGTAACTTTTTTGCAGCCTGTGGTCCGCGCGGCCAGACCTATCTGCGATCAAGCTGGATGATGAGTCCGGTGTCCCCGATCGCGTAGTGTGTCTTTTGGCTCTGTCCAACGCCAAAGATGGTGAAGTTTGTTGCCAGCGGAAACTGTGCCCAGCTTGTGCCATCGAAATGAACCAGCTCGCCGTAGTGGCCCCCGACCCAGACATCCTTCGGTCCCGTTCCCGATATCGAGGCCGGATAGGTCAGGCCCGCAGGCGTAGTCTGGGCAATCCAGTCACTGCCGTTCCAGCGCGCCAGGAAAAAATCTTTGGTCGTGGTCCAGCCGCCCGCAATCCAAATGTCAGAAGCGGAAGCGCCCCACATCGCAACGATGTCTTTGGACCAAGTCTTTGGCCACTGCGTCCACTTGCTGCCATCAAAGTGACCGAGCTTGCCATCGGCGCCACCTATCCACACGTCGTTTGCAGAAGCGGCATAGACCCCGGCCAGCGACTTGATCGCCAGACCGCTTGTGACCGTTGACCAGCGCGCGCCGTCATAATGCACGATGGTTCCTTGATCGCCGACCGCCCAGACATCAGACGCGGCACTGCCCGACACCGCGAGCAATTTTTCCAGCGAACCGCCAAACCGTTCCGGAAGCTGGGTCCAGTCTCTGCCATCAAAGTGCGCAAGATGTCCATATTCACCGACGGCCCAGATGTCGCTGCCGCTTATGCCCCACAGGGCGTAGTAGCTTGACGAACCGCCTTGGAGGCTCTGCCACTCGATCTGTCCGGACTTGATCCGCCCGACGGCACCCGACCTTCCCACGAAATACTGCTCGCCTTGCGGACTGCTGTACGTGCCGCGCAGCTCTTCGGTACGACCGCTCGACAACGTTCGCCATGCCGTGCCATCAAAGCGCCCGATAAGACCGGCTGCGCCAACCCCAATCTGATCACGTCCCGACGGCAGACCTTGCCCGGCAATGCTGCGCAGCGAATAGACTTGCGGCGTGGTTTTTTGCCAGCTTCCACTGCTGAGCAGGTAATCAAACGTCCCCGCGAGCCAGACTTCCGACGCAGATACCGCGCTGACGCCGTAATAGATCATGCTCGCTGGGACAGTCTGTTTGACAAAGCGCCCGCCTTCCAAGCGATACACATCGCTGCCGGAAATTCCGGGGTACATGACGCCAGGAAACGGAATCATCCAGCAGTCGCCGCGATCGGAACAGGACAGCGATCCGATCGTATCTGTGACAGGGCTTGTCTGCTTTTGCCACGTCGAGCCGTTGTAGAAAAGCAGAACGCCATAGTCGCCACCGGCCCAAATATTCGACGGGCTGCTGCCGCTGATTTGTCGCAGCGCGGTGGTGATCCCACTTGTGGATTTCTGCCACGTCTTGCCGTCGTAGTGATGGATCTGGCCGCTGATTCCCACCAACCAGACATCGCTTGGGCCAGTGCAAAAGACATCTTCGATGCCTTTCCACGAAAACTCGGGCAGGTCGGTCCAGGTCTTGCCGTCGTAATGCAAGACCGCGGTGCCCGCGACCCAGACTTCGTTTTCACCACAACCCCAAACGGACGACAGGAAGTTCTGTTTGTCTGCCACCGGATGACGAACCAGCGTGGTGCGGTCGCCCTCGATGCGAATCAGCGAGTTGCCACCGACGGCCCAGCCATTTCCCTTGGCATCGCGATAGACATCTTCCAGGTAATTTCCTTGCGGCAGCGGATTCAACCAACAGGGCGGTTCACAAAGTGAACCCGGATTCATTCCCATGTCGACCGTCCCGCCATCGCGACCGGGACTTTGCTGCGACAAATCGACAGCGGACGATTCATCAAAAGGCGGCGCCCCGCCGCTGCTGCAGCCAGCCCACAGCAAAAACCCCACAGCAGACACCCGAGCACAAGAAGCGAAGGTCAAGCGAGACATAAACCGTCCTTTTCCATACGTTTTGCTTGGGTAAAACGATTCTCGACGGGTGTCAACCGATCTTGCGACGCTTTGCGGGCAGAGCACGGCCCGGTAAAAAAGCGAGCGCGGGCGAACGCGCAACCGGCCTGCGGACCGATTCCGCGGTCTGCCAACACACGCCGCTTGGTGACGGAATCACTCGACTTCCCGCCGCCGCGCATGCGCTGTCCCGCGAATCCGTTTGTCCTCGGGGACGGTTTTCGCTAGGGTGATCGGACTGTCGCTCGCAAATGGGGCGGCAGCTTGGCGGAACAGCGCGGATGTCGACCCAGAGCGGACCTACGGAAACAAACACGCAGCCTGGATCGTCGCGCCCGCTGGTCGAAGGACGGCAGGCCTTGTGGCTTGGGCTCTTGGCGGCGCTCGTCGCTGGCGCGGTGCTGTGTGGTTATGAAATGCTGCGCTCGTCTGCCAATACGCTGTTTGTGCAGGCGTATGGAAAACAAGCGCTGCCGTGGGCGCTGGGTCTGACGCTCGTCGGAGTGACCCTGTTGACGTTCATTTACGGGCGGCTTTTGTCGTGGCTGGGACCGCGGCACACGCTGCAAGCCACGACGGCGCTGGCGATTTTGACGATGGTCGCAAGCTGGGGCGCGATTCGGCTGGGACTTAGGCCGGCGCTCATCGTGCTGTTCATCTTCAAAGAGTCTTACGTCGTGCTGCTCATCGAGCAGATTTGGTCGTATATCGACAGCACGCTCGAACCGAAGGCCGCCAAACGGCTCAACGGTCCGATCTGCGGCGTGGCGGGAATTGGTGCCGTCGCGGGCGGGCTGCTTTTGGGCAAGCTGTCGCAGCCACTGGGAACGCAAAGCATGCTGCTCTTGGCGGCGGCAGCGACGCTTTTGACGTTGCCGCTTTTGCAGCTTTTGTTTGCAAAGTTTGGCGCGCCGACGGAAGGAAAGAAAAAACAGTCGGAAAAAGGCCACCTGGCACTGCATCTGTTCCGAACCGAACCCGTGCTGTTGCTGCTGATTTCGCTGATCGCTTCGACGCAGGTGCTATCGACGATTCTGGAACTGGCATTCAAGAGCGCGCTTCAAGACCACTTGCCGAGTGCCGATGTCCAAAATGCGTACTCGGGGAACTACTACGCGCTGGTCAACTTTGCCGCGATGTTTTTCCAGTTCATCGGTGCGCCGCTGTTGCTATCGGTGTTTCCGGGGCGTGTGATTCACATTCTGGTGCCGCTGTGCAATCTGCTGGCGCTCGGTTACATGCTGTGGGCGCCGCCGCTCATCGGCAGTGCCGTTGCTTACGGCGTATTCAAGACGCTCGATTACTCCCTGTTTCGCGCCGCCAAAGAGCTGCTGTATGTCCCTTTGCCATTTGACGCACGTTATCGAGCCAAGGAAGTCATCGACGTGCTCGGCAACCGCGTCAGCAAAGGCATGGCTTCGCTTCTGGTGACGCTGCTTCAGTTTGCCCATGTAGTGTTTTCTCAGCTTGCCTATGCGGGCGTTGGCATCGTCGCTGTCGGGCTCTGGCTCGGTCTGGCGTTGCCGCTTTCCCGCGCGGCGCAGAAAGAACAAGCGGAATGACTGGAAACCCTGCGAAAGCGCCGATCTTGCCAAACGGTCCGCGCTCGTCTTTGTCCACGTATCTGTGGCGCTATGCCCCCCGTCACATCGTTGGCGGCGTGATGCTGCTCGGCTTTCAGGTGGCGATGAACCGCATCGACTGGCTGTCGAAGCAAGCGATCGACACCATCTTTGGTCGGATTCCCAGCCGCGCGCCGAGCGATGCGATGTGGCCGGCGATGATGATGCTCGGTCTGGCGGTGTTTGCGTTTATCGTCCGCGTCGCCAGCCGGATGTACTGCTTTAACGCCGGACGCGACATCGAATACGAGCTGCGGGGCCAGCTTCTTTCGCGCCTGCATCGGCTCGGTTTTTCGTTTTACCGTCGGCTGTCCGCGGGCGAAATCATGAGCCGGGCGACTTCGGATCTGACGCAAGTGCGGCTTCTCACCGGCTTTGGCGTCATGAACCTGATCAACATCGTGTTCGCCCTGGTGAGCGCGCTCCAGGTCATGCTGTCGATCTCGCCGCGGCTGACGCTGGTGTCGTTTACGACGGTGCCGCTTCTGATGCTCTTGACCCGGACATTTTCGGGAAAGATGTTTTCGCGCACGCAGAAAGTGCAGGAAACGCTCGGCAAATTGACCGAGTTTGTCCAAAGCAACCTCGCCGGCATTCGGGTGGTGCGCAGCTTTGGGATTGAATCCAACATCGAGCAGCGCTTCGAGGAACTCAACCAGCGCTATCTGTCGACGTCGCTCGATCTGGCGCGGCTGCGCGGCCTGATGTTCCCGGTGACGGGTGCGGTGGCGGCGCTCGGGCTGCTGTTGTTTTTCTGGTACGGATCGACGCTGCTTCTAAACGGCAGCCTGACCGAAGGCGGCTTTTTCGCGTTTTCCCTCGCACTGGCGCGGATGACGTGGCCGCTGATTGCCGCCGGGTTCCTGATGTCCATCGTCCAGCGCGGTCGCGTAAGCTTTAAC
>DAORGN010000210.1:0-8750 GCA_035340095.1 Pseudomonadota bacterium
CACTCCCATCCAATCGGTACTGCTTTTTCGCTTCGCCACCGAGTAGCTGCCGCTCGCCATTCACTTTGGCGACAAACGGCGTCCAGGTATTAAACTCAAACGCTTGCAGGTTGGCCGTTGCCGTCGCATGGGCCGACAGCGCGCTGTCACACCGTTTGATGAGCGCATCCACGTCTTTGCCCACGGCGACCAGTTTCGCAAGCGGGGCCCCATTTAGCACCGTGGGCCAATTTCGCATCCGGGCCAGCTTGTCACCGAGCCGCGGGCGGACAAAACGACTCGGCTTTTCCGTTCCAAAGAGCGCTTGCCGCAGCGTGGCGCGACCTGTGCCTGTGGTTTCGGCCATCATGAACTTGAAAAGATACAGCGCGAACTCATCCAGTTCCGAGTCAAGCTGATCAAGCTGGGCATCGGCATCTTCTGCGGCGTCGCGCAGCTTGATGTGTTCCATAATGGCGGACTCACTGAGCGTGAGCAGCGATTCAAACGTGGTGCGGTAGGTCGTCGCCCACGCCGGGGTTCGCAAACGAACCAGCGTATAGCGCAGCTCGCGCCGCAGGGCGGATGGACTCATTTGGGAAGACAAAGTTGGGATTTGCACGTTCTTTCCTTTTGTTGGTTGTGTGGATGCACCTGGCCGGGTTGCGGATTGCGGCCTGTTGCAACTGGGATACCAACCCACGGAGCCGCCCCTTTTTGTGGTTTGGGAATGGGAACCTATCCGCCGATTCAGGGGATTGGAAACGGACGTGCTGTCACGCGGCCAGCGACGAAAAGAAATGCTCTGGCAGGTTCGTTCTGCGGGCCTGCTGAACGCGATTTTTTCTTTGCGGAATGGACCGAAAGATTGGTCCTACAGCGTGTCTTGGGGCTCATTTGGCCGTCCGGCGGGCCGGACAACAATCGGCAGACCGGACAGCGGTCCGGATGGGCGGACTCTTTTGGATTTGCAAAAGCTGCTGGGTCCGCAGTCCGGACAGGTCAGAACGACACCACGCAGCCAAGGCCGGCTGGCGGCCACCTGCACAAAAGGGAAAACTGGGGCTGGGTCACACGGCCCAAGTGGTGATGGGAAAGTCGATCAGGTGACGGAAGACGGGCCGCGGCGGGATTAGGAAAGGACCGGCAGACTGCCCGGACGTTGACGACCGGCGCGGGGATCATTTTCGGCGGCAAGCTGACCGCATGCGGCGTCGATGTCATCGCCGCGGGTCTTGCGTACATACGTGGTAAAGCCCAGACGCATGCACTCGGCTTGGAACGCGGCGACGGTTTTTTGTTCCGGACGTCGATAGGACGAGTGCGGGTGCGGATTCCACGGGATCAAGTTCAGCTTGGTGGGAATCCCGCGCAGAAGCTCTGGCAGTCGCCGCGCATCTTCGATGCTGTCGTTTACGCCCCCAAGCAGCACGTATTCCACCGTGATGCGCTGCCGACGATCGAGCGGGAAACGTCGCAGCGCCGAAAGCAGGACAGACAGCGGATACTTGCGATTGATCGGCATCACCACATCGCGGACTTCATCGGTGGTGGCGTTCAGTGAAACGGCCAAGTTAACGCCCAGACCTTCCCTCGCGAGTTTTTCAATCTGCGGCACAAGTCCCGATGTCGATACCGTAACCCTCCGCCGTGAAAAGCTGCGGCCCAGCGGGTGAAGCAGTATCCGCAGCGCACGGACCAGGTTGTCATAGTTGTGCAGCGGCTCGCCCATTCCCATAAACACCAGGTTTGTGACCACATCGCCGCCGCCAAGCCGTGTCGGATCGTCGGCGGGCAGGCTGCGCAAAAGCGACTCTGCCTGATAAATCTGGGTCACGATTTCACCCGCGGACAGATTGCGACCAAATCCCAGCTTGGCGGTCGCACAGAAATCGCAGTCGATGGCGCAGCCGACTTGCGAGGACACGCACTGGGTCATCTTTTTGCGTTCCCAGGTGGGCGCTTCCTCTTCGTCATCGTAGGCATCGAGCGTGCGGCTTTGCTGAAGCTGCCCGGCAATGATTTGGCGCGCATCGTCGTCGGGAATTAGCACGCTTTCGATCAGCCGATTGTCCGCTGTTCGCAGCCGCAGCTTGCGGGTTCCATCGGCGGCGATTTGCACTTTGTCGATGTCGAGCTCGGACACTTGCACCAAGTTTTCCGCTTGCAGCCGCGCCCGCAGCTTTGCGCTGACATCGGTCATCGCATCCAACGTCGTGACGCCCCGTGCATGAATCCAGCGGAACAGCTGCTCACCCCGGTAGCGTTTTTCCCCAAGACTTTGCATAAAGGCGGTCAGGTCGTCGTAGGTCTGCGCCCGAAGCTCGATCGGCGTGCCTTGTAACGACGGGCTGTGTGTAGTTGGGTCAGCCGGGCTGGGCGCGGACGTTGAAAGTGGGGTCAGCGTGCTCATTTCGCGCGCAGTCTACCAAGGACCGGCGGAAGAGAAAGATGCAAGCAGCGGGTCGGGTGGAATGACGGTCTAGCGCAAAAACAGTGCGGCGGCGATGCCACCCAGGCAAAGCGTGATGACGACCACCGAGATGATCACCACCATCTTGTTTGATGATCCACTGGCTGACTTCTGGGCCGCAGCAATTTGTTCTTTGGTCGCGGTCGACATTGGCACCGTCGCAGCGGTGCTGGGCGGAGCCAGACCGGCAGGGGCCGGCGCTTTGATCAGCGTCTGGGCCAGCCGCGGGGGAATGGCTGACGAGGAGTTTCCCGCTGCACCACCACCCGAAGTCGAAGACGGCGCCGCCTTGGGTGGATTGGATGTCGCGTTGCGCTGAGAGGATGCGCTTGCGCTGGCGGGCCGGGGCGGGTTCGATGTGCCAGATGCTCCCGCTGCGGTTGGCCAGTTGATCTGGTCTTTGCTCAGATCGACGTTGCCGGTTACATCGAATTTGTCGCCGGGCTGCCCTTTGAAGACGGGCGCTTCGGCTGCTTTTTCGTCGCCAAATGCGGGCCTTAGCACCACCCGAAACGTGCCTTCGACCCAGCCGCCGAGCTTGGACATCGCCGCAATGGCGCTTTCCGGTTGGCCCGCGATCACGGCGCTTTCCGCTTTTCCGAGCGTAAAGCGCACTTGTGCAACGTCGCCGCTGGTTCGCAGCAGCTCGACGTCTGCCGATAGCTGGTTGTCTGCGCAGAGCTTGTAAATGGCCGTCACTTGGCCCGATCGCAGCGAACCGGTCAGTTCGATGCCTGGCGTCAGGCGCCCTTTCCAGTCGGGAATTCGCTGCTCGACGATGAATTCACCGTTGGTCCACAGCGGCAAAGATCGGGTGCCCTGATCGCCTTCGTTTTCGATCGGCTCACCGCCAATCCACATCAGATCGAGCGTCTGATCGCCTTGCTGGAGGCGCATGTTGCCGGTCAGCCGCAGGCGCTGACAGCGTTCATAGAGCTGACGGATGGACGTTTCTTTGAGAGAGCCAGACCAGCGAAACGCGCTCTGTGCAGAAGAAGCTAGCGACATGTAAAGACAACCCCCTGAGAGCTTACCGCCATCGCTTCGGCGGGGTCAATCGCTGGACCGCGTGGTCTTCCCGGCGCGTAGGTGTCCTGTGGACTTGTGCGCACATTGCCTCTTGCACCTAGGGTGAGGTTTTCGCTATGAACGATGGCTTCCGCGCCCGACTGGGTGCCAAAAAAATCGTTTCAACACTGTCGGAGGTTTCGCTGATGCGTCGATTCACCCACGTTCAAGGAATGTTTCTGGGAGCGGCCTGTGGTTTTCTGCTGTCGGCAGCAGGCGCTGGCTGCGGCGGTGATGACGGGACGATGGACCCGAACAACATGCCGCCGGCTCCGGTCTGTGATGCCAAAGCGGTGACGGGCACCGACAACAAGGCTGCAACCGACGCGCTGAAGCTTCCGGGCGTCAGTGGCAACAAGACCTACGTTTACGATTTCGACGGCGACAACCGCCAAGAAAACCAGCTCAAGAACCTGATCAACACCATCTCCCTGTCGGGTCTGGACATCCAGGCTTCGGTGAACAAGGCCGTTCAGTCGGGCGATGCGATCGTTCTTATGAACCTCAAGACCGGCGACATCATGAAGGCCGATTGTGCATCGGTGACGATGGGTCTGGCGAAAGGCCCGGCGCCGATGGCACCGGCACCGAAGTTCGATGGCTCCGACACGTTCCAGATGCTGCCGGACATCACGCCCGTATCGCTGTTTGGCAAGATCGATGGTGGCAAGCTCAGCACGCTGGCCAGCAAAGAGCAGCGCAGCGACAAACAGACCGAGCAGCAGATTCAGGTCAACCTGCCGCTTGGTGATGGCAAAAACCTGCCGCTCGCGCTGCACGGCGCACACCTGGAAGGCACGGTC
This sequence comes from Pseudomonadota bacterium, assembly GCA_035340095.1. Lineage (GTDB taxonomy): Bacteria > Myxococcota_A > Polyangia > Palsa-1104 > JAEUJZ01 > JAEUKA01. The sequence goes on from DAORGN010000210.1 coordinate 4,324, forward strand.
GTCAAGGACGGCAGCGTGATCCGCATCAAGGACGGCGTGCTGCACGGCGTTTTGGCGCAGAAGGACATCGACGACAAGATCGTTCCGCTCGTCGCCAACCTGCTGACCGACATGATCAACAAAGATCCGATGAGCGACACCGCCAAGACGATCATCGGTCTGTTCGAGAACCAGAACGACGCGGTCACCAAGAAGAAGTGCATGGACAACGCCAAGGACTGCTGCAAGACGAACCCGACGACTTGCAAGATCCTGCCGGCGGAAGTCAAAAACTCGGCAGTCGGTGGCGTGCTGAGCTCGGACGTCCAGGTCTTCGACGACAACGGCAACTGGGCGCCGGTGGCTGGTGGCAAGAAGTACAACGGCATGTCGGTGGGCATCGGCTTCACTGGCGTTTCGGCCAAGTTCTAGGCTGCTCGCCGGATGTGCTTAGAAGCCACGCGGTGTTCCGGGTGGCTGGTCGTCGAGCCCTAGAGGGTGTTATGCCCTCTGGGGCTTTCGACTTTTGGGCGATTGGTTTCCGAAGAAGGAGAGCGCCGATGAACGACGCACATTCATATGTAGTGATTTTGGCGGGCGGCGGGGGAACTCGCCTGTGGCCGCACAGTCGTCGCAGCCGGCCCAAGCAGTTTTTGCCCATGCTGCCCGGCGGAGAAACGCTGATCGGGGCAACCGCGCGTCGCACAAGTGACGTCGTACCGATCGATCGCACTCTGGTGGTCACGACGGCTGAACAAGTACCGGAGCTGCGGCGCTGTCTACCCGACCTGCCGATCGACAACATTTTGGTCGAGCCGACGGGTCGGAACACCGCGCCGTGCATTGGTCTTGCGGCGATGGTGCTGTGGAAGCGAGATCCACAGGCGGTGATGGCGGTGCTGCCGTCCGATCACTACGTCGCAAATGAAGCCGGCTTTCGCGCCACATTGACGGAAGCGCTGGCGGTTGCACATGCTGGCCACGTCGTGACGCTGGGCATTTTGCCGACGCATCCAGAGACGGGTTACGGCTACATCGAGCTGGGGCCCGAGCTTGACGGGCAGCGGGTGGCGGCGGCGTTCGTCGAAAAACCCAATCGCCAGCGGGCCGAAGAGTACCTGTCGTCGGGACGTTACCTGTGGAACTCGGGGACGTTTTTCTTTCCGGCCAAGCGAATTTTGGATGAACTGCGGACGCAGCTTCCGGCGCTGGCCGACATCCTGGACGAGCTTGGCAATCACCCCGAGCGAACCGCGGTCCGCTATCCCGAAGCGCCCGCGATTTCCATCGACTATGCAGTGATGGAGAGGCTTGGGCAAAACCAGGCCGGGGATGCGCGGGCGATTCGCGTGCTGGCGGGCGATTTTGGCTGGAATGATGTTGGTTCATTTGCTGCGCTCGACGCACTGCATCCTGCCGATGACAAAGGCAACCATGTGTTTGCCAGCAGCGCGACGACGCCACGACCTGTGTTGGTCGATGCTGCACGCAACCTGGTGTGGAATGACGGCAAGCGGCTGCTGGCGCTGATTGGCGTCGAAGACCTGATTGTTGCGACGACGGATGATGCGGTGCTGGTGATGCCGCGGCAGCGGGCGCAGCAGGTCAAGGACGCGGTCACGCTGCTGCAAAAGGAAGGGCGGACCGAATTCCTATGAACCCGCTCATGTTCCGAGAGTATGACATCCGTGGCATCGCCGATCGCGACTTGCCCGACGATGTCGTATTCGATCTGGGACAGGGGATTGGGACGCTACTTTTCGACAGCGGCGGCCAGCGGATTGCGCTCGGTCGGGACTGTCGACTGCATTCGCCGCGCCTGCATGCCGCGCTGACTGCCGGACTTGTGGCCAGCGGGGCCGACGTGGTCGATCTGGGCGTGGTTCCATCGCCGATGCTGTACTTTGGCGCCCACACGCTGGATGTCCACGGCGGGGTGCAGATCACGGGCAGCCACAATCCGCCCAGCGACAACGGTCTGAAGATCCTTTTGCACAAACGATCCCAAGGTGGTGAGCAGATCCAAAAACTGCGCCAGCTTGTGGAAGCGAAAGCGTTTCGCAAAGGGCAGGGCAGCGTGCGCACGCTTGCGCTGGAGAGCGAGTATCTGACGTTTTTGCAGCAGCGCTTGGCCATCGGCGCGCGGCGGTTTCCGGTCGTACTCGATGCGGGCAATGGGACGGGGGGGAGCGTCGCGCTGCCACTGTTTCAATCGCTGGGTTTTCCGACGCTGGGACTTGGCTGCGAACCCGATGGCAGATTTCCGCTGCATCCGCCCGATCCGACGGTGCCGGAAAATTTGCGCCTGCTGCAAGACACGGTGCGGCGCACGGGCGCAGAAGTCGGCTTTGCCTTGGATGGCGACGCCGATCGGCTGGTTGCTGTCGACCGGCAGGGCCGGATCTTGTGGGGCGATCAGCTGCTCATTTTGCTGTCGCGTGCCATCTTGGCCGAACAGCCAGGGGCTTCGTTCGTCTGCGAGGTCAAGTGCAGTCGCACGGTGGTGGATGAGATCCGGCGGGCGGGCGGCCACCCGATCATGTGGCAAGTCGGACACACCCGCATCAAAGAGAAGATGGAGGAGAGCGGGGCTGCGCTTGGGGCAGAGATGTCCGGGCACCTGTTCTTTGCGCATCGTTATTTGGGCTTTGACGATGCGATCTATGCCGCGGCGCGGCTGCTGGAGCTTTTGTCTCGCCAGGATGTCCCACTCGAAAGCTTGGTCGATGGGCTGCCCAAGCTGTACAGCACGCCGGAAATTCGGATCGCGGTTCCCGACGAGCAGAAGTTTGCGGTGGTGAAAAAAGTCGCCGATGCGCTGACGGCCCTGCCGGGGACGGACGTGCTGACGCTCGACGGGGTGCGGGTGACGTGGCCAGACGCCTGGGCGCTGGTCCGGGCGAGCAACACCCAGCCGGCGGTGGGTTTGCGTTTTGAAGCAGAGAGCGAGCTCCGTCTGCGATCGGTGCAGAGCGAGGTGCAGTCGCTTCTGCGGCGCGCGATGGGGGAACTTGGCACCGAGGGGTCGTCCGCAGCGAACGCGGTCTTGGCAAAGCAGCCCGCTTCGCGGCTGACGTTTTTTTATGACCTGGGAACGCCCTACTGTTACCTGATGGCCGAGCAAGTGGTGGCGCTGTCGGAGCGGCTAGCGGAGCCCGTGCGGTTTGTTCCGGTGGTCAGTGGCAGGCTCGCTGCGGCAGATGATCTGTCGACAGTTTTGGGGCCTGCGCAGCGTCGGTATCTTCAGCTGGATGCGCAGCGCTCGGCTCGTCGGCTGCGGCTGCCGTTCCACTTTCCGTCGCGTTTCCCGATGAACTCGATTTGGGCGCTGCGGCTGTGTGTGCAAGTGGCGCAGAAACAGCCAACCGAGCAGCAGCGGCTGGTTTTGGCGCTGCTCAAGGCGTACTGCGTCGACGATCTGGACTTGATTGATCAGGACGTGCTGCGCCGGCTGCTTTTGTCGCTGTCTTTGCCAGCCGATGAGCTTTTGCACGGCTGCTCGCTGCCCGAAGTGGCGGCGCTGCTTCAGCACAATACCGAGCAAGCGATTGCGCAAGGCGTCTGGAAAACGCCCTGCATCGCGGTGGGTGACGAACTGTTCATCGGCTGCGTGCCCATCGAACAGGTCGAGTCTGCCCTTTTGGCCCTGCGCAAGAGCGCAAGTCCCGACCCGAAACCAGATCGGCAAGGTGGGTGATGAAGGGTCCAAGCGACGATTCCAAAGAGCCTCCCAAGACGGTGCCCGGTGACAGTCCGCAGGCGAGCTTTGCGTTTTCGGCGCCGCGTCCGCCGGTGCGAAAGTCGCCACCGCCAGACCCCCGACCGTCGCCGCCCGATCCTCCGCTGCCTCCGCTTGCGGTGCGGCGACTTTCGCCTGAGCGTGCGCCGGCTTCGCCACGACCCGCCGCCGCGGATCGGTCGGACGCGGAACCTGCTGCATCAGCGGTCAAGGTCTGTACGGTCAGTGAAATTGTCGGACGGGCGGCACGGCTGCTCGACGAAAACTTTGCCAGCGTTTGGATCGAAGGGGAAATCGAGGGATTCAAGCGCCACCAGGTGTCGGGCAACTGCTACCTCGCGCTCAAAGACACGGGCGCACGGGTCGAAGCGATGCTGCGGCGGCAAGTGGCGCAGTCGTTGTCGTTTCCACTCCGCGATGGGCTCAAGGTCCGGGTGCGCGGTCGCTTGACGATCTATAAGGAGCAAGGGCGCTTTCAGCTCTACATCGAAGAGGTGGTGCTGTCAGGGGAAGGCGAGCTTCTTTTGCAGTTTGAGGAGCTGAAAGCGCGGCTCGCCAAAGAGGGTCTGTTTGCAGAGGCGCGCAAGCGTCCGTTGCCGAAGTTTCCCAATGTGATTGGGGTGGCAACGTCGCAAAGTGGCGCAGCGCTGCAAGACATCCTGAAAGTCGCGACCCGGCGCGGACGGGTGCAGATCCTGGTGGCAAACTG
>DAORGN010000211.1:0-5548 GCA_035340095.1 Pseudomonadota bacterium
GTCGAGTGGGCGCTGCGCAAGACCGTCGCCGAAATCCAGCAGCGCTTTGATGCGATCGACCTGCCCTATTTCCGGGAACGCAAAAGCGATGTCGCCTTCGTCGGTGAACAGGTGTTGCGCAACCTGCTTGATCAAAGCGGTGGCACGACGTGGCAGCCGCCGCTTGGGGCCGTGGTCGTCGCGCATGACTTGTCGCCCGCCGATACGGTTCACCTGCACCGGCATCAGATCGCGGCGCTGGTCACGGACGCGGGCGGACGGACGTCGCACACTTCGATTTTGGCCCAGGCCTTTGGCATTCCTGCCGTGGTCGGGCTCGACGACATCACCGAAGCGGTGGGCACTGGCGATCTGCTGATCGTCGACGGAAACCGTGGCGAAGTCATCCTCTGCCCAAGTCCGGGGATGATCGACGATTACAAGCAGCAGGCCAAGTCCGAGCACGCGCGGATGTCGCAGCTGCTCGCCGAGCGGGATGCCCCAGCCGAAACGGTCGATGGGGTGCGGGTCAGGCTGCTCGCAAACATTGAACTTCCCGACGAGGCTCCGCTCGCGCTGGAATATGGTGCCGAGGGAATCGGGCTTTATCGGACAGAGTTTCTGTTCCTCGATCGCGAGGAGTTCCCGCGCGAAGTTGAACACTTTATGCACGCACGCGGTGTCCTGCGACGGGTAGCGCCGTATGAGGCCACCTTCCGGACGTTTGATCTGGGCGTCGACAAAGTTGCACCGTTTCTGAATCGGATGGCGTTTTCGCACACCAGCGTCGGGGAAGCCGAGCCCAATCCGGCACTCGGTCTGCGCTCGCTGCGGCTGTGTTTGAAAGAACCGACGTTTTTTAAGTCCCAGCTTCGCGGTCTGCTGCGAGCGTCGGTCCACGGCACGATGCGGATCATGTTCCCGATGGTCAGCGGCGTCGAAGAGCTGCGCCAAGCCAAAGAGCTGCTGACCGAGTGCAAACGCGAGCTGCAAAAAGAAGGGGTTCCGTTTTCGGAGTCGATTCCCATCGGCATCATGATCGAAATGCCGTCGGCAGTGATGGTGGCCGATCATCTTGCGCAGGAAGTCGACTTTTTCTCGATCGGCACAAACGATCTGATTCAGTACTCGCTGGCGCTTGATCGGCTCAACGAACACGTCGGCTATCTGTATCAGCCGCTGCACCCGGCGGTGTTGCGGATGGTCAAGCTCACCGTCGACGCAGCGCACGCAGCAGGCAAGCGGGTGGGCATGTGCGGCGAGCTTGCGGGGGAACCCCTTTTGACGGTGGTGTTGCTGGGGCTTGGACTTGATGATCTGTCGATGAATGCGGCGTCGCTGCCACTTTTGCGACGGCTCTTGCGTCAGCTGTCGGCAGAAAAAGCGCGGGCTCTCGCGACCGATGTGCTCAAGCTGCCAAGTGCGGCCCAGATTGAACAGGTGGTGCGCAAGCGGCTCACGGACATGCTCGGGGATGATCCGGCGTGGACCACCCTAACGACGCAGCGACGCAGCGGCAAACCGGCGTAGGCACCGGTCCGGCCCCCGCAGACCCGGCCTGGTGGATGCCGGCAAGTTGGCGCGTTTTGGCGAGCCCAGCCGAAGATCCTTGCGCGAAGCTACCGCGGGCGCAAAAATCAGCGGCAGGCTCGACTGAGTCGAGGATACGCAAATGCACATACGTGCGCTGATTGGCCTAGCTACCGTGCTCGTTTCCCTGTCCGGCTGTGAACGGCGGAATCTCGATACCTGCCGAGTCCCCGACCTCCCCTGCGAAGATGGTCGCTTTTGCAAAGTCGCGCTCGGCGCTTCCGTTGGAAAATGCGAAGCCACCGAGTGCATGCAGAGCAGCGACTGTCCCACGGATCGACCAAACTGCGGATCGGGCGGACGCTGTTATGCCTGCGGCAACGCCGGCGACTGCACCCGCAATGGCAACCCCGGCATCTGCGACGTCGGCCACTGCGTCGAATGCAAGACCAGCAAAGACTGCAGCGACAAGAGCCGCCCATATTGCGAAGACCAAACCCGCAGCTGCCGCGCCTGCAAGCGCCACTATGAGTGCGATTCGACCCCGAGCGCCCGCGACGGTGTTTGCGTCAAAGACGACACGCTGGCGACCCTGCCGGGAACCCAAGCGCTGAGCGCCGGGATGTGTGTGCCGCAGAGCCGCGTCGTCAGCGTCGACATGACAACTTGCTCTGGCAGCTGCGTGTTGCAAGACAAGCTGGCCGAAGTGTCCGCCGACAAACCGTACCTGCGAATCGGGCCGTTTACGTCGTCTGCGACGGTCACGCTGCGTCCTGTGCCGGGTCTGCCCGAGCTGCATGTGATGAGCACGCTGGCCGACTACTCGCCGCCCGACCCTGCGGCGAAAGACAAAGCGCCAAACGCCTTTCTGACAAACCCGACCGGCACCGCGGTCAGCGTCGAAAGTGGCGTAAATGTCACCATCGAGGGACTGCTCATCAAAGACAGCAAGCTGGGGATCGCGTGTGTTGGATCGGGCAACCCAACCCGCGTTCGCGTCCAGCGGACCCTCATCGCGCAATCGAACGTCGGCATCCAGACCAGCGCCGGCTGTGAGCTATCGCTTGATCAGTCGTGGATCGGCGAAGGACCGCGCGAGCGCTACACCGGGCTCGCCAACTCGGCCAACTTGCTCGCCCTGGATCTCGACGGCACCAAGTTTGACATCACCAATTCGGTGTTTAACCACAACTCGCCAGCGCCGGGGCAGTTCGGCGGCATCTTGGTCCGCAACGCGACCGCATCGACGCCGGGGCGAATTGTGAACACCAGCTTTGTGCGTCACGAAACCGCATCAGCGGCCCGCAAAGCGCTGGTGCTCGACTGCAACCCGGCGACCACCAACATCACGATCGCCAACAGCCTGTTTTTGAACAGCACACCGCTCGCCGGCAATACCTATGTCCATGCCGCGTGTCGGGGTCCAAACCAAAAATACATCGGGTCGGACGATACGTCGCTGACCGGCGAAGGCAACGCGACCGATCTGGTGATGTCCGATGTCTTTACGGCGCCGGTCTCGCTTGGTGACATGACGCTCAAGATGACCGCCGATGCCCGCGTTCGCGACGGTGGTCTTGTGCAGCTCCTCGACTCACAAAGCGGCAAAAACATCATCCCAACCACCGACATCATCGGCGCTGCACGCTCGTCGACCAAGCTGTCTTTGGGAGCCTTTGAAGCGAGCCGGTAGCCTGGCCCGTGACCTTTGTTACTGGCTCACTTTGAGCCGACCGGGTATAAAAGCCCGGCAAGGAGCACACATATGTTTGGTCTTGGAGCGACGGAACTCATCATCATTTTGGTGATCGTCCTCATCATCTTTGGCGCCGGCAAGCTGCCCCAGATTGGCGATGCACTCGGACGGAGCATCAAAAATTTCAAGAAAGCTGCCGACACTGGCAATGAACTCGACGTCACGCCCAAAAAAGAGCTGGGCGACGCAGGCAAGCCCGAAAGCAAGGTCGAAGGCAAGGCCTAGGTCCCAAGATGGCAGAGCCGCGCATCATCAAGCGATACAGTAACCGCAAGCTCTACGACACGCAGAGCAGCCAGTATGTGACGCTCGAACAGATCGCTCTGATGATTCGCCAGGGCGAAGAGGTTCAGGTTCTCGACAACAGCAGCAAAGAAGACCTGACGTCGGTGACGCTGGCGCAAATCATCTTTGAAGAAGAAAAGCGGCAGAAGAACTTCATCTCGCTTGGCGCGATGCGGCAGCTCATTCAATCGGGCGGTGCGTCGCTGTCAGAGCTGGCCCAGCAAGCGCAGGCGCGTGTTCGCAGTGTCTTTCGCAAAGGCGATGTCGACGGCAAAACACTAGAAGCGGACGAATCGAGCGATCCGCTGCGTCGTCAGATGCTAAGTGACAATCCGTCGGCAGTGCGCGAGCTGCTCGAGCGCTGGCAGATTGCGCTCGAAGACTGGCAGCGCAAAGTCGATGATCGGGTTCACGGCGTGGTCGAAAGTCTGTCGCCGTTTGCCGCGCTCGAAAAAGAGGTGACGCGGCTGCAAAAGCGCGTCGATGAACTGGAAGCCAGACTCACACCGCCCAGCCCGCCCGACGCGCAGTGAGCGCCCTGCCCCGCTTGGCTACTTTTTGGCCCCCCGCAAAAACGCCGACAGCACCAAAAGCAGAAACGCAAATGGCGCCAGCGTCAGCACCACGCGGGTCAAAAACTCGATGACATGGCCGCCGGTCTTGGTCATGCCAAACAGCACCCACGGCCCGATCAGAACGCCGGTCACGATGCCCGCCCGCACCAGCTGGCGATGCATTTTGCGATAGAGCGCCGCCACCACGTCATCGCTCACATCAGGCGATTGCGGTTCTTTGCCCAGCAGCCGAAACGTCAGCGCCGTCAGACCCATCGACGCTGGCACGCCAAAACCAATCCCAATCGCGATACCCAGGCCCATGCAGCCAAAGAACACGCCCGCCGACTGGTGCGTCGGGTCGAGCAAGAACGCGAGCGGTATCGCGCCATAGCCCATGACAAATCCCGCGAGCGCACAAAAGTAGATCGCGTTTACAAAACCAAAGCCGATGTGTCCCAGCGAGCTGACGGACTGGGCCAGCGCGCCAAGCTGTTTCTTTTCATCGTCGGTATAGCCAAACCCTGGATAGCTAATCCCGAGGTTGTGCAAAAGCGTCATGTTGTGTGCCCAGTGGGACACGATGGTGCGAACCGAACGGCTGGCGGCGTCACTCATGGAAAACACTCCGTCGACAGGCTGGATCCATCCTACGTGAGCGGGCGCAAGAAAGCACCAAGCGAGCGCCCCTCCTTCGCGCCTGGTGTAGGCTGGCGGCCATGTCGTGCCAGAAGGCATTCCACCTGCTGTTTGCACTGTCCATTTGTTCCGGCTGCGGTTCGGCGGACGATCCAGTGACCGAAGAACCCGCAGACGACGCAGGCATTTCTTCGGATGCAATGAGTCCCGTTTCCGACGCTGCATTTGATGCCGCCGTCGACGCTGGACAGGGAACACTGAAAGGAACCGCGGCGCTTACGTACTACTATGTCGCCAGCCAGAGCGACTATTCCGGTGCAAACGATACGGTGCTCTGTGATGCCCAGGCCAAGCCGCTTGCGACCGTTCCACGCGCGTTTGCAGATGCGCTCGCCATCGAGGGAACCGGACGGCTTACGGACGGCAGACTGCTGAACATCGCAGCGTCGTGTAGCTGTGTATCGGGAATGCGAACCTGTTACGCCGTGCTCGATCCGGTGAAGTATCCATTTGGACAGGGCGTCGGTGGTCGTGCACTCAAGCCGTATCGTTCGATTGCCGTCGACAAAAGCTTCATTCCTTACGGAACTCGGGTCTATGTCCCCGCGCTTTCCGGTGTCCAAATGCCGGGCAGCTATGGTTTTGTCCACGACGGATGTTTGTCCGCCGATGACACAGGCGGTGCCATCATCGGTGCCCACATCGACTGGTTTGTGGCAGAAAAAGCGAACTACCGAACGCTCGACGCCAAGCTACGACTGTCATCTGTGGCGGTCTACACAAACGCGCCACAGTGTCCGTAGGA
>DAORGN010000211.1:5648-8658 GCA_035340095.1 Pseudomonadota bacterium
TCGTTTGGGAGTCGCTTAGGATTCGTTTGGGAGTCGCTCAGGAATCGCTTGGGAACCGCTTAGGAATGCGGCTCGCCGTGACGCTGCTGCTCTGCCACGATTCGCGAAAGCCACGCTTTGGGCAGGCCATAATCAGGATTGAGCTGGAGCGATTTTTCGAAGCACACGATCGCGTTCGCGGTGTCTTCGGCCTGGTAGTAACAGATTCCCATGTTGCAGTACGTGACCGGGTGTTCGCCGAACATGTCCATCGACAACTGGTTGTACCGCAGTGCTTCGCGTGGACGCTTCAGCGACAGATAGACACGCCCCAGCTCAAACGGAAGATCCCGACCAAGCGGATAGAAGTTGGCCCAGGTCCGATCCAGGCTCATCGTCAGCTCCACACGCTGGGTTTCGCTGAGCGTGTGGGCGTTATCGAGGATGATCTTTTCGTAGTCAAAAAAGACCTGCGGATCGTACTGCGCAAGCCGCATAAGCTCCATCACACCGTCCAGCGGAAGGTTCGGAGCCGCCGTCCGCACACTGTTTAGGAGCGTATAAAAATCATACGGTCCAAACACATCCATCGACGTGCGGAAAGCCGCCATCGTATCGGCAAACTGTTCGCTCGATCCACCGACCAGGTAGGCCACCGTCTTCAGGCTCATCTGCCGCTGCGCCGTCGCCAGGTAGTGTCCACCCAGCTTCTGCACGAGCTGTCCCATCGCGTGGTAGTTAGACATCGTGGACAGTGCGCCGTGAAACTGCACATACTGTCCATTTATGTAAAACAGCTCATCTTCGTGGGTGTATCCCTTGTCGGAAGATACGATGAGAAGCCGATTGCCGGACATCCGCGACAGACGGCGAATCGTCCGCATCGCACCGACGGGAAATACCAGCGTGGTATCGCTCAGTCGACCTTGGTATCCGGCCAGGACTTGCTCGATGAGCGCGTCTCCGTAATAGCCTTCCGGACTGACTGGATTCATCTCCCAATCGAGATGAAAGTTCGACATCACTTCCGGATTCACCGGCTGTTCCGAAAGCGGCTCGGTATGGCGCGTCGTGACCAAGCACTCGTTTATCTTCCCGCTCTCAAAGCGGAAGAAATCCTGTAGCAGCGAATCAAAAATGTAGTTCGCTAGCACGATCAGCGGATTCTTGATCGACTCCTGCGAAAGCAGCTGCCCCGATGGATAGAGCCGGATGTAGTCATCACACTCGAGGTCGAAGAGCCCCAAGTGAAGGACGCCTTGATCGACGTAGTCCTGGAACAATTTCTGCCGCGCCCACGACTTTACGTTGGTCTCTGTAAAGTCGGTCATCACAAAGCGGACGTCGAGATGACGCAGCGAAGACGCATTTTTTAGCGCCAGGAATTTCTTTAGGAAAAGATAGGAAAAGCGCCCGTGACCGGCGGCAAGCTCGACGATGTAGATCGGTTGGCTTGGGTCGATGCGGCAGCTTCCGCGATCACTTAGACAGTCGCGCAGATACTGCCAGACGACCTGGGCATAGGACTGCGCGATAAAAGGATTGCTGGTGACGTAGGAAGGAACGATTCCGGAGTCCCAAGCACTGATTCCCCGCTGCTCATAGAAGTCCCGCGTGAGCTTCCACATGATGGACTGCGAGAAGCGCTTTCCTTGCTCCAGAACAAATGGAGGTGGCGGTGCAGCCTCAGTCGTGTTCGCAGTTTCCTCACTCATCATCGTCTCCAGTGGTCCTGATCTTGTGGGTCTTAGGGGTCTTTGGGAAGCAATCTGTACAACTGTCAGATCGCCATATCTTGTCATGTGGCGCGGAAGCTCGTACAGGCAAATCAGCGAAAAGACGCCATTTTTGTGTCCGTGGGCCTAATTTCCGACGAAAATGGAGTGTCTTCCCTTGTGATTCCTAGCCCGTTCCTACCCCAAACAGAGGGCTCCCAAACGCATGAAGGAAGGTGTCTGTAGGATGCCATCCCAGATCGGATTTGGCATCCCTACAGATGCAGACATTCGCCAAATTTTCCGACGGAAAATCGCCAAAATTGACGACGACCATGCCTTCCTAAGTGCGCGAAACAGAACAGCTCTGGGCAGTACGGAAAATCTAGATTCAACTGCGATAGACGTTGTAAGGTCTTTGATACGATCGGGACAAAGTATCTAGACCATGTGCAGTGGTTCCTACGGGAGTGCCGTAGGGCTCTGCAACGATGACTTCTATGGGGGCAAGGAGAATCAAATGATCCGCTCGACGCTTTCACGCGCACTAGCGACCACCGTAGTCTCTCTTTCAATTTCGGCTTGTTCCGCGCCAGACCTGACACTGACGTGTCCGATTCCTCCTGGTGCAACACCAGCCGAAGCTGCTGCGATTCTGTCTTCTTGCTTTGGCAAGATGGATGCCATTCCTGTCAACACCCGCGCCAAGCAGGACGTTGACATTCTGTTCGTTATCGACAACTCGCCCTCGATGTCGCCAAAGCAGAAACAGCTCGCGAGCGCCATCGACAGCTTCATTCAAAAGATTGATCAGAGTGGATCGAACTACCACGTCGGTGTCACCAGCACGGACATCGGTGCGCAGCAGGCGCCGAACACCGCATTTCAGCCCGGCAACCTGAACATCTCGGGCTGTGAAAGCTACAAGGGCAACGACGGTGAGCTGCAGAAGCAGGCATGTTCCAGCCGTGATCAGAGCAAGTGGTCGCAGGCCGCCAAAGACGCCTGCAACCTGACGCTGTGCAAGACCAAGCTGGAGCCGACCAACGGTGACGTGTACCTGTGGAAGCAGGACGGCCAGACCAACGCGCCGAGCAATGACATCATCGGTACGTTCAAGTGCATCGCCCCCATCGGTGACGCGGGCTGCGGTCTGGAATCGCCGCTCGAAGCCGCCAAGCGCGCACTCGACGGTCACAGCACCATCAATCAGGGCTTCTTGCGCCAGAACTCGGTGCTCGCGGTGATCTTCGTGACCGACGAAGACGACTGCTCGGTGCAGCTCACCACGCGCGCCCAGAGCAACCCGAACTCGA
>DAORGN010000212.1:0-2247 GCA_035340095.1 Pseudomonadota bacterium
CCGCGTGGAGGCCGTCCGCTGCCGCCGATGCCACTGAAAGCAGAACCGACGAGCATGGACATGCCCAGCGGCGATGCGATGGGGGACGGCGAAAAAGCGGAACCTGCCGCGGCACCCCCCCCGCCGGCTCCTTCGCCTACGTCGCGTCCGCCGCTGCCGCCGCCTCCGGGTCGCTTGTCGGTGAAACCGCCGGCACTGGATGATGCTCCGGCACGTCCGACGGTTTCGAACGAAGCGCTGCGCGAAGAAAAAATGGCGCGTCTGTTTGGCGACAAACCAGGGGGGCTCAGCCCGCTTGATCGCCCGGTGGTGCCGCAGGATCGCATCTCCGACAAAGCGACGATGATGGGTGGTGAAGCACCGGCCCCGAAAGCGCCGCCCCCAGCTGTGACCGCTTCACCGTCGGCTGACACGCCGGTTCCGGCGGCTGTTTCACCGAGCGCTTCGACCAATCCGCCCCTGCCGGCAGCCCCGGTGTCGCCGCCCCCGGTGAGTGCGGCTCCAGCTTCGGCACCGCCGCCGTCGGCCTCTCCTGCGACGGCTCCGTCGCCACTGCGTCCACCGCTGTCACGTCCGGCTCCTGCTGCGGCACCTGCGTCGTCGCCCCTGGCGGCTGCCCGACCGCTTCCACGTCCGTCGACTGCTCCCGTCCGGGCGGCTGCGACCGTGGGTCCGTCGAGCGACGATCCGCAGCGCAAGCGTCACTTTGAAGCGCTGAGTCAGGTTGTAAACAAAGCGCTCGATCAGCTGTCGTTCCAACATGCCACGCCGGAACAGCTTGCCGACGCAGCGTCACGGCTGGAACGGGTCGTCAAAGAGCAGTCCGAAAAAATTTTCCCGCTGCCGATCGGTCTCGATTCCGACGGATTGGCCAAGCAGGCGATGGCGGAACTGGTGGGTGCCGGTCCGCTCGATGAGCTGCTCAATGATGAGAGCGTGTTTGAAGTTGCCGTCGCTGGTCACGATCGGATTTTTGTCGATCGCGGCACCGGGCAAAGCCTCAGCGAGCGTTTGTTCACGTCGCCGGCGGCTGTTCATCGTGCGATCCATCGACTGGTCAGCAAGGCCCACGGCAAGCTCGACCAAGGCCTGCTCGAAATTCGGCTGGAAAACGGTGTGCTGCTACAGGCCGCGTTGCCGCCGTTTGCGCGGGTGCCGTCGCTGGTGCTCAAGCGAGTACGCAAGTCGGGCGGACGTCTGGGCGATCTGGTCAGCCAAAATGTGCTGTCGGCGGCGATGTCCGAGTTTCTTGAAGTCTGCATGCGCGAGCGTCGCAACCTCATCGTTTCGGGCTATGGTCGTTTGGTGATGCTCGGGGCGCTCGGCGGTGCGACTGCGGCGGGTTCGCGCGTGATCACCGTCGAACCGGTGAGCGAACTGGATCTGTCGGGTACAAACTCGGCGTGGATCGGTCTTTTCGCGCGCGGTCCCGAGATGCGCCAAGTCATCGGCCAAGCCGTGCGGATGCATCCCGATCATTTGCTGATCACCGACGTGCGGGGGCCGGAAGCGTTTGAAGTGTCGGCCTGCTTGGCTGGCGGCCAGGGCGTCGTCGTGGGTGTTGATGCAGCGTCGGCGCGTGAGGCGCTCGGTCGGATCGAATCACTGGCGCGGCTGTCCGGCGAATCGCCGAGCCGCAAGGCCCTGCGCGAGGAACTTGCAAACGCAGTAAACCTCGCGGTACATGTCGGACGCACCGCCGCCGGAGCCTATCGGGTCATGGAGATTTCCGAAGTCACACTAGCTGAAGAGGGTGGCATCGATCTGATCCCTGTGTTTACGTTCAAACCCGAGGGTGGCGACGGACAATTTGTAGCCACTGGTCATGTGCCCGCTTTTGCGGGATAACCCTCTGTTAGGTTGAGCTTCTGTGTGGAGAATCATCGCCACCCATACCCGTGAAGGCCGCGAGATCGCCCGCAAGGAGATCGACGTCGGCGAGGTGACCATCGGTCGTGATGCGGACCGAGGGCTTGTGCTGCAATCGGCGAGCGTGTCGAGGCGGCACTGTAAAATCCGCGTCGACCACACCGGTGCGACCATCATGGACGAAGGCAGCGCCAACGGCGTCCTCGTCAATGGGGTACGTGTGGCGCCGAACTCTCCGACGCCGATCGGCCCTGGTGTAAATGTCGAGATTGCTGAATTTCGAATCACCGTCGAGCCGGTGATGATGCAGCAACCGATGATGGGCATGCCAGGCATGGCCCCGATGGGGCAGCCCATGATGGGTATGCCAGGCATGGG
>DAORGN010000212.1:2347-8570 GCA_035340095.1 Pseudomonadota bacterium
GGGATGCCAGGCATGATGCCGATGTCGGGGGCTCCCGTCGGTGGAATGCCGATGGGCGGGCCGCCGGCTCCGTCGGTTGATCTGGTCCGTCTGATCGCCGAAGGGGGTCAGTTCAATGGCCGCATTTTTGATCTACCTCCCGTCGCAGAAATGACGGTGGGACGCGGCGTTGGCAACGATCTGGTGCTTGATGACCAGTCGATGTCGCGCAAGCACGCCAAGATCAAGCGGCTCGGAAACGGACGGATTGAGGTGGAAGACCTCAACTCCTCGAATGGCACCTACGTCAACGGTCGCAAGATCGCCACGGCGCAGTGTGGACCAGGGGACACCGTTCGTTTCGGCGAGCTGTCGTTCCGCATCGACGGGGCAGGTGGCAGCAGTCGCGCCGGGCAAGGCATCGAAAGCGGTGCTGGAATTGCGGCGGCGCCTCCGTGGGCCAAGCCGGTGTTCTTTGCGCTCGCGGGTGCGACGGCGCTGGTCTGGCTGTTGTGGATCTTCAAACTGGCAGTGCCCGGCGGCGCGTCGAAAGCGGACGTCGAAAAGGCGCTCAAGCAAAAAGAAGCCGAGGCCAGCGAGAAAATCACCGCGGCCAAAGATGCGCTCGATAAGTCTGACTTTGCCAAAGCCAAGGATCTGGCCGAGCAAGGTCTGGAAACCGACCCGGCGAACCTTGATGGCATTCGCATTCGCGCCCAGGCCAGCCGGGCGATCGACGACGAATCGAAGCATCGCCAAGGCGTCACCGAGCTGGAAAAAAACAATCCAGACGGCTTCACGGCGGCGCTGCGGATTTATGACTCGATGTCGCTCGACAGCAAAAAGCGGACGGAGCTGGGATCGGCGCTGCGCAACAAGCTGATTCCCGGTGGTGAAGAGTTCTGCCGCAAGAAGCTGTACCGCGAGTGTTTCGATGCGCTCTGCGCGGCGGGTCGTCTCGGTGGTGAGAAGCTCAACGCCAACACCGTCAAGCTGCTCAAAGACGCCGAAAAGCGCGCCAAAGTCCCGGCTCCCTGCCCACACGTCAAGTAGCCTTCGCGCCCCGTTCTGCGCTAGCCTTCCCGCTTCCCATGCCCTTTTTCGAGTCTGTTCGTCTCGCGTTGTCGCGACATCCGGTCGGCGTTCATGACCTGGCTGCCGGCGCTTCTCCTTCTGTGCTGAAGGCACTTGCCGAAAGGCTGCCGACGCTCGCTGCTGCCGATTTTCGCGAGTTTCTGTCGACGTGGAACGGTGGGTCGATGTTCCACGAGTCGCTTGTCTTGCGGCCTGCTGCCCAGATCGAAGCGCTGCCGTCGGGTCATTTTCTGATCGGGGAATCGAGCGACGGGACGCTGTGGCTGGATCGCGATGGCCGGGTGCTCTGCGTCGATCCAGAAGAACCCGATCCGATGTTGGCCGGCCAACATTTTGCGGACTGGATCGATGTGGTGATGGCGCGAGAAGCGCTGTTGCTCGACCGCGACGGTGAATTTCGCGATGTCTTCGAGGAAGAAGACGGTGTGCTGCGAGCCGAAGTGCGACGCAAGCGGGCCCAAATCGGACGCAAACGCGATCCGGAAGCGTCGCTTTTTTTGCTAGAGCTGGCCGAGCTGGCGCTAGAAGACGGCGACGACGGAAAAGCGCGGGAGCTGCTTGAAGGCGCGGTGTCGTCCGGCGGTCCGGCGGGTCCGGCGTGGGAACTTCTGGCGGCGCTTCAGCGGCAGGCCGGCGATGAGCTTGCCGCCCACGAGTCGTATCTGCGCGCGGCGCAATCGGCGCTGTCGAATCCGCTGCGGGCGATGCGCTTTTTGGAAGCGGCGCAGCTTGCACCGACGAAGGCAGCGGCTCTGGTGGAGGCGGCGACCAAGGCCGACCCGGACTTGGCCGATCGGCTGCTCACCCAGGTTCGCGAAAGCCTGGCGGACCAGCAAATCGACGAAGCGAAGCAGCTTGTGGCCAAGCTCCAGCTTCTTTCCGGACGGCTTGTACCGGCCAGCAGCAGCGAACTTGCGCGGATCGAGCGTGACCTGCGGTCCCGCGATGCGCTGCGCGTGATCTGATTGGCGATGCGCGGGCAGTTTTCATCGTCGTGGGGGCGGGCTCTGTTTCTGCTGCTGCGGCTTTTGGTTGTGCTCTTGCTGTTGGGCTTTTTGCTGCATCTGGTTTCGCCGCTGTGGTTCGGTTTGGTGAGCGCTTTGCTCTTGCTCGTCACCGTGGTTGGCAATTTCGTCGCCGCCGCTGGTGTATTTGGCAACGTGCTGCTCGCGGGGCCGCCCGACAAACCGCAGGTGGCGCTGACGTTCGACGACGGACCTGATCCAGAGACGACGCCGCAGGTGCTGGACGTTTTGAGCCAGCATGGGGCCCACGCGACGTTTTTTGTGATTGGCGAGCGAGCGCAGCGACATCCCGAGCTGATCAAGCGGATTGTTGCCGCAGGTCACCAAGTCGAAAATCACTCGCACCGACATTCGTGGGCGACGGCGTTTGGATCTACTCCAAAACTGGTGCGCGAACTGGGATTGGCGCAGACGGCGATCTTCGATGCGGCGGGGAAGAGGCCGCGCTTTTTCCGGGCGCCGATTGGCATCCTGTCGCCACCCGTTGTCGCGGCGGCGCAGACGCTGGGGCTTACGATTGTCGGTTGGACGGCCAAAGCCCGCGACGGCTGGGCGAGTACGTCGGTGGATGCAGCATGCAGGCGACTTGTCCGGGCGCTGCGACCGGGGGCGATTTTGCTTTTACACGACGCTGGCGAACAGCTGTCGGCAAAGCTGCCATCTCGTCCGACGATTGCGCCCGCGGTGCTCGCAGTTCTTCTGCCAAAACTGGCTGCGCGCGGTCTTTCGGCGGTGACGCTCGACGAACTGTGTCGCTAGCGACCGCTTAGCAAAAGACAGGCTTGGCTGGCCTCGGCAAGCTTGGGATTTTTGCTCTGCTCGTACATCGCTTTGAGCCCGCAGTGGACGTTCGGATCGAACGGGCTGGTGGCAATCGCCGCTTCGAGCGCCGCTTCGGCTTTGGCGGAGTCGCCCTTGCGCAGATAGGCAGTGCCAAGCGCGGCTTGCAGACCGGCCCACTCGGGATAAAGCTCGCTTGCCGGTTCCAGCGCCAAGACCGCTTTTTCCGCGTCGTTTAGGTCCAGGTACGTCCGTCCCAGCTTGAGCGCAATCAGCGGATGCGGTGTGCCGGCTTGCGTCGCGGCTTTTTCATATTCAAACGCTGCCGCTGGAAGTCGTCCGCGTGAACGCAGAAGCCCTCCGAGCCTGACGAAGCCGCGCACTTTGGGATCGCTGATGTCGCCCGATTCATCTTCCTCGGCTGCTGTGGCTTTGCTCCCGGATTTTTGGAAGCGCAGCTTTTCGGCAAATGGACCCAGCTTGGTTTTGGGTTTGCGGTTGCGCAGCGAGGCACGCCAGCCGTGATCCAGCTCGTCGAACGACACGCCAAACGCGGTCTGCAGCGCCTTGGAATCGACGAGACCTTCCGACAGTCCCTTGACGAGCGCACGAATGCCGGCAAAACCGCCGCGGCTGTGTAGATATTCGACAAACGTAAACACTTCGGCAAACGCCAGCGCCGTGTCTTCCTGCGACGGCAGCTTGGCCATCGACGGCGACATTTGTTCAAACGTGATCAGCCGTTTTTTCGCGAGCGCCGTCGACAAAAGCTGTTCCATCGCCGGGCTCAGGCTGCCGCCGGAAACGCCGCGCCAGCGTTTTTCTTCGAACTTGGCCAGGCCTTCGTGAATCCACAGCGGAACTTGGCCGCGTCCGACGCGCGACACGATGTAATGGGTGTATTCGTGCGTCAGTGTGTCGAGCCACGGATAGCCGCGCAGAAGCGCTTTGGGCGACACAATCATCAGCCGGTTCCACTTGCAAAGCGCGATCGTCCCCGAGGTTTCGATTTCACGCAGCGTCAGCGTCGACACCCGCGCCAGATCGGCAATCTCTTCGTAAATTTCGACGCGGATCGGATGCTTGGGCGCCGCCGCTTCTGGATCGGCGGGATCGGCAAAGTCTTGCGCAAGCGCTGCCCACGCTTGGTCCAGTGCGGCACTTGCATACGGAATCAGCACTTCGTCTTTGCCGCGACGGTAACGGAAGACAAAATGACCGCTTGGTGACGGTTTTTCGCTCAGCCCGCGGGTCGCATCCGCCGTCGCCGTCGCCAGATCGAGGAGTGATCGCGCATCGGCCAGTTCTGTCGTCGGCAAGCGACTGTCAGCGACGGCTTTGCGCAGCGTCTTGGCCGCATCGTCATAGCTGCCAAGCTGAAACTGTATTTCGCCCCGCAGCACTTGCACCGACGGATCGGTCGCGCGGCTTGATTCAATTGGTCGCAGGGCGTCGTCGGCTTCCTCGATGCGATTTTCGTAGAGCAGCCGGCTGACTTTGACAAGCGACGGATCGACAGGTCGCGCCGCCGCAAACGAGCCAATCAGCGACGCCACCGCGAAAACCAAGGTTTTCAAACACGCGCGTCCTGTCACTGGATCAGCTCCTCGTAGTAGCGCCGGACTTGATCGCGATATTCCGTCGGTGGTTCACGCTTGGCCGCATCCAGGATGTCTTTGCGGAACTCTTTGGGCGGACGGTATTCATCGGCGCCCGGAATCTTGACCGGCTCGCGCTCGGATCGCATGCCCATGCCGTCGCTGTGTGGGCGTCGCGCATTTTGCATTTCTTTGCGCAGTTGCGAAAGCTGATCCATCGCCTGACCCTGCGACGACGAAGCACTGCGCGGTTGCAGTTTTTTGAGCTCGCTTTCGGCTTGCTCCATAAACCCGCCCGCTTTTTTGACCACGCCGTTTGCATCCTCGCTGAGCCGCTCGAGCTGGGGCGCATCTTTGGTGTCGCGCGCCCGCTTTTGCAGGTCTTTGAGAAAGTCCTGGGTTCGCTTGCGGAGCTGTTCCTGGCCTGCCCGTAGCTCGCCGAGCTGGCGTCGCTCCGTCGGGTTCATCAGGTCTTCCGGGCGGGGCAGGGCGCGATCCAGCTCGCTGGCCATTTCGTGCGCGATGTTTTTGCCCTGCTCGGCTTTGCTGCGTGACTTCGCAAGTCGCTGCCTCTGTCCCCAGCGCGCCGCTTGTTCCTCGGCTCGAAGCTCTTCCTCGATGCGCCCGAGCGACTGTTCGGCTTCCTGCGCCATCGCTTTGGCTTCTTCGACGTCGCCTTGTTCCAGCATGCGCAGCACGTCGTCGAGCCGCTGCTGAACTTTTGCCATTTCGTCGCTGCCCCACGGCCCAAGCGGATCGACGTCGACATCTTCGAGCAGCCGCCGCAGTTTCTGCACATCGGGAAGCAGTCGTCTCGACAGCGAATCGGCGCGATCGCGCAAAAGCTGTCGGGCCCGCGCACTCGCGCTCTGCCGCACTTCTTCGGTCCGCTGCTTGAGCTTTTGCTGGTCGTGGTTTAGGTCCGCAAGCTGATTTTCCAGTTCCGAAAGCGCTTTCTCCTCGGCACTGAAGCGCTCACGCCGATAGCCTTGCAGGCTCTGTTCCATGCCGCGCACCAGCTGATCGAGCGACTGCGACATCCGCTCCAGCTCCTCTTGCGCACGCTGAAGCTCGCCTTTTTGCAGCATGTCGCGCAGCTTGTCGATGCGGCTCTGCATGTCGCTTTGGCCGAGCGCTTCGCGGTTCATAAACTCGTCGGGAACTTCGTCGGAAAGCGCCCGCGCTTTTTCCGCCAGTTCAGCAATTCGCCGCTCAAACGCCCGCAGCTCGCGCTCCAGCTCTTTGCGCAGCGCGTCGGTCGGGTGTTTTTTGTGTTCGGCAAGTAGCTGCCGCATCCGATCGCGCAGCTGTGCCATTTCGTCGCCGATCGACAGCAGTTCTTCGAGCCTTTGCCGCCCGATGAGGTCGTCCAGATGCAGCACATCGCGTTCCATTTCCGCGACATGCCGTTCGTTTTCCAAAAGCACTTCGCGGAGAAAGTTTCGCGTCGGACGCGGCGCCCCTTTGGCGATCGCTTTGCGCAGATCCTGAAGCAGCGTCGCTTCTTCCTGGTTTAGCTTGCCCAGCCGATCGGCAATTTCTTGCAGCGCCGCCAGCAGATCCTTGGCCGGTTTTTCGCCGCGCGCCGAGTCCTGCTGCACCCGCCCGATCAGCAGCAAAAACGTCTCACTTTTGCGGTGGGTGGCCTGTACTCGATCGGCAACATCCGTCGGCAAATCGGTCTGATCTTTGGGCTCGCGGGTGAGTCCGCGCAACACATCAATCCGATCGGCCAGAAGCTGTACC
>DAORGN010000213.1:0-1479 GCA_035340095.1 Pseudomonadota bacterium
CGGTTGACCACCTCGGCCCTGCCGTGCTTTTCGACGGTCTGCAAAAAAGAGGTTGAGCCCCCGTCACACAGCAACATGTCGCGCAAAAAACCGAGTGCCCGGATGTAGTTGCTCTTGCCAGAGTTGTTCGGCCCGACAAGCAGGTTGATGCGGCCAAGCCCCACCAGGTTTTTCGCGTCGGTTCGCAGGTTGCGATACCCAACAGGCAGAAACGCACGAAGCATGGCGCACCCTAGCACGTCGGGGCGCGGTGGAAAAATCGGTCGCGGCAGCACAAGCAGCTGAAATCGGCTGGGGCGCTTGCGGTGAAAACCGCTGGCGTGGTCAGATGTGCGCGTTTTGCAGCTTCGGCAAAGGGAGGCTTCGATGAAAGCACGCATGCAGCAGTCTAGGTCCGTCCGCTGGTTCCTGGCTTGCACCGTCTGGCTCGGGCTTGGTCTGCACGGGCAGCCTGTTCGCGCGGCTGATGAGTATCAGCAGCACCTGAAGCGGGGCCAGGACCTGGTTCGGACCGAGGAATATTCGGCAGCCCTTTCGCAGTTCGAGGCAGCCTATGCACTTAGGCAAGCGCCTACGCTGCTCTATCAGATTGCACGCTGTCATCATCGGCTCGGAAACACAAAGGAAGCCAAGGCGTTTTACAAGCGATACCTGAGCGCCGGCGACAACATTGATGCGCGCCGCAAGCACGAAGTCGAAGACTCGCTGCGACAGCTTGGCGAAGCCACCCCAACAGGGGCAGTCAGCGAGCCGAAGCGGGGTCGGCTGGTCGCATCCACCAATCCAAACATGTGGCCAGCCCCAGCCAGCAGTCGGCGGGGAACCACCGATCCATTTGAACCAGCGGGGGAGGCACGCCCAGCTCCAAGCGGCTGGGTGGCAGAGCCGCGCCGCCCAAGCCGGGAAGCGGACGACGATGAAGACAGCGCAGAGGCCCCACCTCGACCGCGGACCCGTGCGACAAGTTCAGGGACCGCGATAGCAGGCGGCGTGCTATGGGGCGCATCGTATGTCCCCGCCGTAGTGGTGGGCTCGATGATTCTGATTGGCAGCAATGCCGTGAGTTTTAGCTCGTCGACCACCAAGTCGTTGGTTCAAGGGGCTGGCGGCACGCTCCTCATCCCGATTGCCGGTCCGTTCCTCAGTGGCGGTCTCTCGCTCAGTCTCGAATGGGCAGCCCCATGGATCTTCATTGATGCTGCCGCACAGATTGCCGGGCTGGCCATGCTGGTGGCCGGTGCCCGCTCTGTGCCTGTCTCCGATGACAGCGTGTCCTCGACGCTTCAACTGACGCCGACCCCGCGGTCGGTGTTTCCCGACGCCGCCCCCGTACTGTCCCTGTCGTATTAGTAACTGCCGGATTTCCCCTTCTCGAGTAGACCCTATCGCGTCTTCACACCCCTTTTCCCCTTCTCGAGTAGACCCTATCGCGTCTTCACACCCCTTTTCCCCTTCTCGAGTAGACCCTATCGCGTCTTC
>DAORGN010000213.1:1579-8208 GCA_035340095.1 Pseudomonadota bacterium
TTTCCCCTTCTCGAGTAGACCCTATCGCGTCTTCCACCCCCTCTTTCCCCTTCTCGAGTAGACCCTATCGCGTCTTCCACCCCCTCTTTCCCCTTCTCGAGTAGGTCTAAATGGGGTCTGGAGAGGCCGACTGCTTCTTGGCGGGACGATTGCGCGAGATGGAAAACAGGCGCGGGAAGCGGGTTTCGTTTTGGGGGTCTTTGCGGGTGAGGTAGCGGGCGGTCTGGGCGATTTCTTCGTAGGACTTCTCTAGCAGCGGGCTTATGCGGCGCTGGAGGTCGACCCACTCGGCGGCATCGCGGCCCAGGTCTTGGCTGAGCGCAGACAGGATGGCAGCGGCTTGGCTCTGCGCATCGGCGGCTTGGTGCTTGTCGTAGTAGCGCGGGGTGCCGGCCAGGGTCTTTTCGTGCTGCTTGTAGAGCGCCGCCAGCGCAACCAGGTCATCGGCGGTGTCTTGGTGCCCGGCGCCGCGACGGATGTGGGCGAGCTGCGGTTCGATGTCGGGGTCATCGCCGAAGTGGAAATCGAGCACGCGCAGCATGTTTTGGCGAAGCTGCGACGCCGATTCGACCAGCGATGACGGCACCCGCGCTTCCGTCGCAAGCGCGCTCGCCTGGTCGAGCCGGTGGCGGATGTACCAAGCGGCGTGCGCCAGATCGGGCAACAGCGGCAACAGCGACAGGTCAAACTCACCAATCGAGTGGAGCTTGCGCAGACGGTCGAGCAGCAGAGCGCGCTCGACTTCCTCGGCGAGCCGCAGCGCCGCCGTCGCCCCGAGCCGGATGTTATAGCGCGGGCTTTCCTGCGATTCGACGGGGACCGCAGCCAGGCGGGTGCGCAGCTTTTCCAGGGCCGCTTCGCCCAAAAAGACGCTCGGATCGGGGCTGACGGCTGCCGGCGAACTCGCAATGACCGGCTCGGAAATGGGCGGGCGGTTGGTGGTGGCAGACGGGGCCTTGGCGGACGACTTGGGAGCAGCTTTTTTCTTGGTCATGTTGTGGGTATAGCAGCCCAATTCGCGCTGACCAGGGGTCCAAGGTGATTTTTTGGGCAGCGCCCTATCGCGTGGACCCAAACGCTACGCTGCGGAAGCCACGGAATCGATGACGAACGACCGCAGGTCGCGAAACGACGGACAGCGACTCGCGCACAACTCCAAATCGAGAAGTGCTGCCAATTCGGGGTTTTGCCCGGTGGTGTAGCGTGCTTTGCCGCCGTGCTGTGCGGCAGACAACTTGATCAGCGCTTCTTTGGGCTTTGGCAGAAGGTGGGGGGACGGCTTCGCCCGCGAGTTCCCTTGCCCCGGTGCCACCCGCTCGAGCGCGGTCGGACAGGACCAAAACCAGGCCTCTACTTCTTCGACCGGAATGCAGATGTGATGGGCCACGCCGCGCGGCACCGGAATTTGCGCAAGTCGACCCCGTAGCTCGGCTTCGTCGTTGAGGGTGTGATTGCTCGGATTGCGATCCAGGTCGTGAATCAGGATGAGCG
The DNA here is from genome assembly GCA_035340095.1 of Pseudomonadota bacterium. Lineage (GTDB taxonomy): Bacteria > Myxococcota_A > Polyangia > Palsa-1104 > JAEUJZ01 > JAEUKA01. Next base: position 3,071 of record DAORGN010000213.1, read on the forward strand.
CCGCACAGCCGACATCGGTGAGTTCCCCCATCCAGGCCTTGGCTTTGCGTCGCAGGTTGGCGCAGCCGTCTTTGCCACGATGAGAAAACGAAGCGCTCTTTCCGCTGGCTGACAAAAGTCGCCCGACCAGAACCTCGATCGTTTTGCAGTCGGTCTGGTCTTCGGCCAAGATGCCAATCTTGACGCTGCGCTTATCCTTCATCGTCGAGCGCCCCGGAATAGACAAAATCACCCAGCGTCTGGTCATGCAGGTATTTCAGAAACAGAGCGACTTGCTGTTCCGACAGCGGACGAACCTGCGTTTTGCCCTCTTGGCGCGTCACCACCCGCAGTTCTTGCGGCTGGGCCCAGCTCACCACCTGCGGCGAGTGCGTCGAGATGATCACCTGCCTGTCCACCGTATACGCATCAATCGTATCCAGCAGCCCAGCGAGCAGCCCCGGATGAACCCCAGTCTCCGGCTCCTCGATGAGCAGCGTTCGAAAGCCCTGCCGCTCGCGACGAATCATCTCCCACAGCAGCTCGACGACGCGCAACGTGCCATCAGCCAATAGTCCCAAATCGACACCATCGACCGATACGGAAGCAAGCTGCTCCGGATCGCCGGCGCGCTCATAGGAATCAATCCGCAATGTCTCCCAGGCGCCGATGCGCTTTCCGAGTTCGTCGATCTCAGCCAGCGCGTCTTTTCCATCAGAGAATTGGTAATAGCGAGACACAAGCTGCTCCGCCAATCGGCCAATGCGAGGCTCGTCTCGGTTCAGGTAGCGACAGTAGCCATTCCCCTTGGGCACCGTCACGATTTGCTTTCCACGCAAAGAGGTCTGCCGAGGAACACCCGCTAACACCCGGTGCATCCCGAGCACATCGACCATGCACTCTTCTAGCAAGCCGTTGGAAATCTCGGTTTCGTGCGGATGGTCTGGACGCCAATGTCGCGACTCATCCATTCCTGGCTTGCAGGAATAAAACAGCCGCTTGCCCGACGAATCTCGCATCTCGAAGCGAGCCTGCTTGGGAAGCAAGGCCAGACGGGTTTTCTCGATCGACTTTCTGCGCTCGTAAGGAGAGAACTCAAAGAGAAGCTGTTCCGGCATCTCGGCACAGCTCAGCAAAATCCCTTCCAATAGCGCAGACTTCCCAGAGCCATTTCGACCTACCAACACCGTGCGCCGCCCGGCCAGTTCCAATCGCACATCACCGCCGAGCGGGGCCCAATCGCCAACTTCCACCGCGAGCAGTTCCGCATGCTGACGCTGCGGAGAAACGGTGCTCTCGTTCTCACTCATGCACGGACCCTAACCCCTTCGCTTACAGGCTGGCAACTTGGCGGCAGCAAAAACGGCAAAGAACCACCGCGGCTCCGCTCGAAAGAGGAACGCGAAGAAAAGCAGATCACTACGGCTCGTCTTCGCCCAGCAGGACGGCGACTTGCAGGGGGAGAAGCTCGAAGGGGATGGCGGTGACTTGCTGGCTTTTTTCGGCGCACAGGACTTCGACGTAGCCGCGATCGGTCAGGGAGAGCACGGTCAGCGTCTCGCGCTCGGTGTCGAGCAGCCAGAAGTGGGGGATGCCGTGGTCGGCGTAGATGCGGCGCTTCTGGAGTCCGTCACGACGGCGGGCGTCGCCATCGCACATGATCTCGCAGACCCAGTCGGGGCGGGTCGTCACGGGATAGCCGCTCGGGCGGTTCGGCAGGTTGTCGCGACGCCAGCCGGCGAGGTCGGGCTGGACGACTTCGTGCAGGGACAGGCGAATGGTTGGTTCGGTGGCAAACCACCAGCCGCCAGGGCGGAAGGGGTCGTTCTTCCTGCGGGCAAAGTCGCGCAGCACCATCACGACCTGGGCTTGCGAGACGCCGTGCTCGCCGCGGGGGAGCGCTTTTTTTACAAGCTCACCATCGAGGATTTCGTGGAAGCGGTCGGCTTCGGGGATGAGCAGCAAGTCGGCAAACGTCGCAAGCTGGACTTTGGGCGTCAGAAACGAAAGCGAAGGCATGCGCGAACCGTAGCACTTAGCCTGGGGGCTGCAAGTGGCGGGCAAGCTGCGTCGACAACAGCTCGACAAGCAGGGCGCGGATGGGGGGCTGGGCCGGGCCGAGCAGCGAGGCGAGCGACTGGTCTTGCAAAAGCGGCGACAGCGGCGCGGCCAAGGCGGCCAGCTCTTCGGTGGCATCGGGACGGGACAGCCAGTCGCGCAGCGCTTTGCGAATGTCCGCGGCGACAGCCAGAGGGTCAAGCCGCGATAGTTCGTCGCGCAATGTCACTGCCGGCAGGTCGAGCGCAAAGTCGAGTATCGAGAGCACAAGCTCACGCTGTTCGGTCTGGCGGGTCGGATCGGTCAGGATCTGCGCCATCCGCGACAGCAGATCATCAACGGCAGAATCGGCAAACTCACTGGCGCGGGCGCGAAACTGGCGTTCCAGTTCATCGGACACCGCCGCGGTCACGCCGGGGGCAAGCGATCCAATCGCCGACGTGCTCTTTTTCACCGCCTCGGTCGCGAGCCGTCCCAGCATGCCGCCGCGCGACTGCGATGCTTCGCCGACTTGGCTGCGCACCTTGCGGCTGTAGTCGATGAGCGTGGCCAGCATCAGCTCGCGCTGGAGCCGCCTTAGCGGCGGACGTGACAAAAGCGCCACCACAAGGGGCTTGGGCACGCTGTAGGGGCGCGACAAAACCGTCCGCACAAGGGTCACAAGCGGCAGCGGCAGAAGCTGGCGCAGCGGTCCTGGGACCGACAAGCGGATCTTGATCCACTGCCACAGCGCGTCGGCCTGCTCCGCAGCAAGCGGCGAGCCCAGGTGAAGCAGCAGCGCTTTTTGAATCACCGGCAAGAGCATGCTTTGCGGGCACAGCGACAGCAGCGGCTGCGAAAAAAAGCCATCGATGACCGCTTCGGCCAACGTCTGCGAGGGATTGGAAACAGGCGCACCGACCATCGGCAGCGAGCCTACCCTGCGCAGACCGGCCCAAGCAACCGGCAAGCACTGGGCGAGAAGTCCGGAACGCCCCCACCGACCCTATTTACTTTGGGAGGCCGACGTGGCTATAACCCGGCGAAAGCATTTTTACCTACATGTGGAGGACCCAAAAAGACATGGTCAAGAATTTGCTGCGCCCCCTGTCGGGGACGCTGGCACTGGCGACGCTGCTCGGCGGTGTTGCGCAGGCCGCATCCACCGATCCCACCAAGCACGTCAGTGAGGCGACGCTCGTGCTGCCCGATCTCGCGTCGGTGCAGTTCCTCGGAATGTCTGGCAAAGCGCTGCTTATGGGCGGCCTTCTCGTCTGCATTCTCGGAATGGTGTTCGGTCTCACCATCTACAACCAGCTCAAGAACATGCCGGTTCACCGCTCGATGCGGGAAATCAGCGAGCTGATCTACGAAACCTGCAAGACCTATCTGGAAACGCAGGGCCGCTTCATCGCCCTTCTGTGGGTCTTCATCGCCGCGATCATGGCGGTCTACTTCGGCGTCTTCGAAAAGCTGGGCATGGCCAAGATCATCACCATCCTGGTCTTCTCGGTCGTCGGCATCCTCGGTAGCTATGGCGTTGCCTGGTTCGGCATTCGGGTGAACACCTTTGCCAACTCGCGCGCGGCGTTTGCGTCGCTCGGTGGCAAGCCGTTCCCGACCTACGCGATTCCGCTCAAGGCCGGTATGTCGATTGGCATGCTGCTCATCTCGGTCGAGCTGGTGCTGATGCTCGGCATCCTGTTGTTTGTGCCGCGTGACTACGCCGGCCCCTGCTTCATCGGCTTTGCCATCGGTGAATCGCTCGGTGCGGCAGCGCTGCGCATCGCCGGCGGAATCTTTACCAAGATCGCCGACATCGGATCGGACCTGATGAAGATCGTCTTCAAGATCAAGGAAGACGATGCGCGAAACCCCGGCGTTATCGCGGACTGCACGGGCGACAACGCAGGCGACTCGGTTGGTCCCTCTGCGGACGGATTCGAGACCTACGGCGTCACTGGCGTTGCCCTTATCACCTTCATCCTGCTCGCGGTGGCGTCTGAACAGACCCAGGTTCAACTGCTCGTCTGGATCTTCGCGATGCGCATCATGATGGTCGTCGTCTCGGGCATCTCGTATCTCATCAACGAGACGATTGCGAAGGGCAAGTACGGCAATGCCGCGAAGATGGACTTCGAGCACCCGCTGACCTTCCTCGTGTGGCTGACCTCGTTTGTCTCGGTCGGCGTGACCTACCTTATCTCGAACCTGCTCATCAAAGACCTGGGCGACGGATCGATGTGGTGGAAGCTGTCGACGATCATCACCTGCGGCACGCTCGCGGGCGCCATCATCCCGGAAATGATCAAGGTGTTTACCTCGACGCGCTCGGGCCACGTCCGTGAAGTCGTGACCTCTTCGCGGGAAGGCGGCGCTTCGCTCAACGTGCTGTCGGGTCTGACGGCGGGCAACTTTTCGGCGTACTGGATGGGTCTGGTGTTCACGATCCTGATGGGCGTCGCGTACTACGTGTCGCAGTCGTTCCCGAGCGACATGATGATCGCGCCGGCGATCTTCTCGTTCGGCCTCGTCGCGTTCGGCTTCCTGGGCATGGGCCCGGTGACGATTGCAGTCGACTCTTACGGCCCGGTGACGGACAACGCGCAGTCGGTCTACGAGCTGTCGCTGATTGAGTCGGTGCCGAACGTCAAGGAAGAGATCAAGAAGGACTTCGGCTTTGAGCCCAACTTCGAGACGGCCAAGGAATACCTCGAAGAGAACGACGGCGCTGGCAACACCTTCAAGGCGACGGCAAAGCCCGTTCTCATCGGCACCGCTGTCGTTGGCGCGACGACGATGATCTTCTCGATCATCATGATGCTCACGAACCACCTGCAAGATGCACAGTCGCTGTCGAACCTGACGCTGCTCTACCCGCCGTTTTTGCTCGGCCTCATCATGGGTGGCGCGGTGATCTACTGGTTCACGGGCGCATCGACGCAAGCGGTGTCGACGGGTGCGTACCGCGCAGTGGAGTTTATCAAGAAGAACATCAAGCTCGAAGGCGTGGAAAAAGCGTCGGTGACCGACTCGAAGAAGGTCGTCGAGATCTGCACGGTCTACGCGCAAAAGGGTATGTTCAACATCTTCCTCACGGTGTTCTTCTCGACGCTGGCGTT
>DAORGN010000214.1:0-8207 GCA_035340095.1 Pseudomonadota bacterium
CTCCCAACAGCTCGATGTCGTGGGTTCTCTGTTTGTATCCCGTGAAAACCAGAATCGCCGCGTGATAGTACCGCTCCGTCGCCTGATGCAGCAGGAATGCGGCATGTTTCAGAAGATTCCTTGATGCATAATATCTGCATCCTCGCCAAAATTCCGTCGCGCTGTCGTACCAGTTTTCAAAATTCCGTTCCGCCAGCGCGAGCCGTTCCTGGGCATTGAGCGCCTTCGGTTTCGCGAGCATGTACCGTCGGCTGTCGTACAGAAGGACACCTTCATTCGCGATGTCCGAAAAAAAATATTGCCCAATCCGAATCTCTTTGTTGACGAACTTGATGTCGTGAACGATGAACGTGAGCGGCGTGTCTCCGATGATCGCGCGCACCTTCTGTTCCAGCCCGCCCCACAGCACGAGATCGTTTACTTGCTTCTCATGTTCGACGACAACCAGCAAATCCCAATCAGACACATAGCCCGTTTCGGAATCCACGACCCAGTCCCCACGCGCGCGGGAACCAAACAGAATCAGCATGTCGATGGGAGTCGCAAGCGCAGGGTCTGTAAAGACAGAAGTGATCGCATGCAGCTTCTGCTGCTGGTCTTCGGGAAGGTGGTCGATCGTCGTCTTCATCGGGAGCCTTCGTGCAGCGCTATACCACGTCGCCAAGCGCTTGTCAGTCCGTCTCTCCAGCCGGGCCCGCTTTCATCACTCACCGATCCCACGCCGATACAACAAAGCTACAGACTCTCTCCGTGGCGAGCCCTCGCAACCGGCTCTCCACATCAACCACCGGCGCGGTCATCCCAAGCAAAAAAACCTGGACAGCCATTCCTAAGTGGGTGATTGTACGAGCGGTTTTCACGCCTTTTCCCCAGTCCCGTTCGGTTTTCGTTTCTCGACGGAATCGAGGGTGGCTTCAGGTCGCGGTGGACGATCTGCTTTTCGTGTGCAGCCGCGAGAGCCGAGGCGATCTGGCGGGCGATGCGAAGTGCTTCGGGCACGGGCAGCTTTTTTTGCCGCTCGATCCGCTTCCACAGCGACTCGCCTTCGAGATACTCCATCGCCAGATAAGCGATGCCACCTTCTTCCGCACCGTAATCGAAGACGCGAACAATGCCCGGATGGGCGATCAGGTTGGCGGCGCGTGCTTCGTTGAAGAACCGACCGGCCAGCTCGGGGTTCGCGGCGTATTCGGGACGGAGAACCTTGATGGCAGCGCGCGCGGCAATGTCTTCACGCACGGCTTCGTAGACGACACCCATGCCGCCTTCGCCGAGCTGTTTTAACAGCCGATATTTACCGATGCGCGAGCCAACCATGTTCGTGACGGCCCGACGGCAGGAGCGTCAGCACCGGCTCATCAAGGCCAAAACAAGCTTGTCGATAATACTCTACGCTGGCTTTTGCGCGATCGGCAGATCCGCTTTTCTTGCTGTGAGAATCAGGCTTTGCCGGCCTTGTCCGCGAGGTAGCGGTTCATGAACACGGCGCTCTTGTCCCACCCGTCACGCAGCTGCTTTTCCGTGGTGCTCTCGATAAGACCGCCCACACCGAAGACCTTGGCCTCGATGAAAAGCTCGGCCACGCGGCGCACTTTGGTCGGTCCGATGCTCTCAATTCGCATCGTGCCTTCCTGGCGCAGCTTGTCGGCCAGCGTGCTTGGGATCATCTTGAACGTCCAGACTTTGCTGGTCTTGTCCCAGGTGCCCTCTTCGGTAAAGCGGAAGTTTGCGCCGAGAAGTTTGGCGACAGGACCTGGCAGGTCCATTTTCGGCTGACCCATGACTTTGCGCGTCAGCTTGGCGGTCGTGTCGTTCTGTTCGATGACCTTGAACTCGGGAAATCCGAGCGTCTGCAAGAACAGTTTGTCGTTGAAGTCCTTGTCAAAGAAGGTCTTCCAGAAGGTTTCGACGTCGCAGTTGATCTCGTGCGTGACGGTGAATTTGCCCATGAATGCTCCCTTGGTAGCAAATGCTACGCTGGAAGCGCCCGCGAATCGAGGTTCACCACGTTAGAGACGGTGAACCACAACACTTGCGGGGGTAGGGAAGCAGGGGACTCGCTGCGGCAAAGAAAAGAAGGGGCGGGTGGGCGCTAGGCTTTTGCGCTCTTGGCGAGCAGATCGCGCAGCACGGTGTGGAGGATGCCGCCGTTCTGGTAGTAGCGAACGTCGACCGGCGTGTCGAGCCGTGAGCGCACCGTGAAGGTCACCTGGCTGCCGTCTTCGCGGGTCGCGACCACCGTGATCGTCTGCCGCGGCAGCAGCTCCGTCGGCGTCTGAATTGTGTACGTCTCGCGTCCGGTGAGCCCCAGCTTTTCGGCGTTCTGGCCGCCTTCAAACACCAGTGGCAGCACGCCCATGCCGACGAGGTTCGAGCGGTGGATGCGCTCGAAGCTTTCGGCGATGACGGCCCGCACACCAAGCAGCAGGGTGCCTTTGGCCGCCCAATCGCGTGAGCTGCCGGTGCCGTATTCCTTGCCGGCGAGGATGACGAGCGGCACTTGGTCTTTTTGGTAACGCACCGAGGCGTCAAAGATGGACATCCGCTCGCCGCTGGGCAGGTGGGTTGTGACGCCGCCTTCGACACCGGGAACCAGCTGGTTTTTCAGCCGGATGTTGGCAAACGTGCCGCGCACCATGACCCGGTCGTTGCCACGGCGGGCACCGAACGAGTTGAAGTCGACCTTGCCGACGCCGTGCCCGCGCAGGTATTCGCCCGCCGGTCCCTTTTCGGGGATGTCACCCGCAGGCGAGATGTGATCGGTGGTCACCGAGTCGCCGAGCAGTGCCAGCACCCGTGCCGAGACGATCGGACGGACCGGATCGGGCGTGCGGCCCATGGTGGTAAAGAACGGCGGTTCTTGGATGTACGTCGAGCTTTCCTCGAACGTGTACAGGTCGCCTTCCGCCTTGCCGGCGATCGACTTCCAGTCTGGTCCGCCGTCGAACACTTGGCCGTAGGTCTCTTGGAACATCTCGGGCGTGATGACGCTGGCGACGATCGATTCGACTTCTTCGGGCGTCGGCCAAATGTCCTTCAGGTACACCGGCTGGCCGCCACGTCCTGTGCCGATCGGCTCTTTGTCGAGATCGCGGTCCACGGTTCCGGTCAGCGCGTAGGCCACGACCAGGGGCGGTGACGCCAGGTAGTTTGCCTTGATCGCCGAGTGGATGCGGCCTTCAAAGTTGCGGTTGCCTGACAGCACTGCGGCGGCGACCAGGCCGTTCTGGGTGACGGCTTGCTCAATTTCGGACGCGATGGGGCCCGAGTTTCCGATGCAGGTGGTGCAGCCGTAGCCGACGACGTGGAAGCCCACTTGTTCCAGATACGGCAAAAGGCCGGCGCGGCCCAGGTATTCGGTGACGACGCGGCTGCCGGGGGCCAAGCTGGTCTTGACGTGGGGCGCAACGGCAAGTCCGGCTTCGACCGCCTTTTTGGCCACCAGGCCCGCAGCAATCAGCACCGATGCGTTCGACGTGTTGGTGCAGCTTGTGATCGCCGCAATCAGCACGGCTCCGTGGCCAAGCTGCGCGCCCTGACCGCTTTGAAGCTGGGTCGCGACTTGCTTGCCCTGGTCGGTTTCGCTGACGGCAAAGCCCTGCTCTTTGACCGGGGCCGCCAGTGCTTTGCGGAAGCTTGTCTGCATCGACTTGAGCGGCACGCGATCTTGGGGCCGTTTCGGTCCGGCGAGGCTTGGCTCGACAGTCGAAAGATCCAGCTCGACGGTATCGGTGAAGATTGGGTCGGCCATGTCGTCGGTCCGCCACAGTCCCTGCGCTTTGTAGTAGCGCTCGCAGCGGTCGATCACGTCCGCCGGGCGGCTGGTCTTGCGCATGTAGTCCAGCGTCACGCCATCGAACGGGAAGAAACCGCAGGTGGCACCGTACTCTGGCGCCATGTTGGCAATCGTTGCCCGATCAAACAGCGACAGCGCCGACACGCCAGGGCCAAAGAACTCGACAAACTTGTCGACGACGCCCTTTTTGCGCAATAGCTGGGTAATCGTCAGCGTCAGGTCCGTCGCGGTGACGCCGGGCCGCAAAGACCCCTTGAGCTTGCAGCCGATCACCTGCGGCGTCAGCATAAACAGCGGCTGACCGAGCATGACGGCTTCCGCCTCAATGCCACCGACACCCCAGCCGAGCACGCCGAGCCCGTTGATCATCGTCGTGTGTGAGTCGGTGCCAACCACGGTATCGGGGAAAGCGAGCAGCACGCCGTCCCGCTCCCGCATGACCACGCCTTGCGCCAAATATTCCAGGTTGACCTGGTGGACGATGCCCGTCGCCGGAGGAACCACGCGGAAGTTGCGCACCGACTTTTGGCCCCAGCGCATAAACGTGTAGCGCTCGCGGTTTCGGTCGTACTCGAGTCGGACGTTGCGCAAAAGCGCGTCCTTTGTTCCGAAGTGATCGACCTGCACCGAGTGGTCGATGACCAGATCGACGGGAACCAGCGGATTGATCTGCTGCGGGTTGCCACCGAGCCGCGCCACTGCTGCACGCATCGCCGCGATGTCGACCAGCACGGGCACGCCGGTGAAGTCTTGCAGGATCACGCGCGACGGCATAAACGGCAGCTCGACTTCTGCCGGCTTGGCCGCATCCCACGTCGCGAGCCGCCGGACATCTTCTTCCGTGACAACGAATCCGTCGCAGTTGCGCAGCAGCGATTCGAGCAGCACGCGGATCGAAAACGGCAGGCGGTCAAAGTTGGGGTTTAGCGAGCGCAGGGCGGAGAGGCGATAGATGCCAAGATCGCCAGACTGCGTTTCGAGACGAGAAAAAGCAGAGAACGAGTCTTTGGTGGTCGTCATGGCAGGCATGCTAGCAAGCACACCCGCCCAGTGTCTACGGACGGGCCGCCGGATGCCTGCGTGCGGGCGACGACCCTGCTGGGGCGAAGGATCTGATCCGCCAGCTTGTCTTGTGGCGACTCGTCACTTCGGCCCAGGTTCCTTGGCAATTTTGGGGACGCGCGGTTCGGGCGGCCAGTCAGGGAGAGGCAATCCCCAAAGGCTGTCCGCAAAGGGGCCCCGTGTTCTTTCACACGTCCGGGGGCTGGCCGGATGGAGGCGCCGCGGAGTGTGACCAACATGTGGGCAGGTGGGGACCGGGGCCATGGTGGCGGCAAAGGTTTCACACCGGGTCCGCCGCGCGGACAAGCGGGCACGACAAGTTTTGGTCGGGTTCGCAGCGGGGCACACCACCGTTTGCCATTTCTGGGCCGGGTCTGCTTTGCGGCCAGCAGGGAAAATACTTTTTCGCGGTGGTTGGCCGCGCGGCCACCTGTCTTCGCACGCGATGGACCCAATCGGGCCACCGTTTGCGGGGCGGCTTGGGCTTTTGCGCACGAAAAAGCTATGCGCCCGCAGGACGGGGCAGGGTCATCGGCAGAAGCGGACGCGATTACAGGCTGAGCCCGAATGTGCGCAGCCACTGCTCCACAGAAATCAGCTTCCACAGCGCATGGCTTGGCCGGCTTTCGAGTGGTCCCTGGTGGAATGCGGCATGGAGCGCTGGCAGATCCACAAGTCCTTCATCGCCGAGGCAAGACTTCGACAGATATTCTTCTGCAAGGGGTCGCAATGGGCCTTGCAGGTAGCGCGCTTCCGGTGCGCCAAATCCAATCTTGTCTCGTCGGTTGGCAATGGCCCCAGGCAGCACGTCCGAAAGACTTTCGCGCAGCAGGGCTTTGGTTCGTCCCTGCGTGACCAGCCAATCGGGAGGACAGGCCATACACAGTTCCACGACACGGTGATCCAAAAATGGCGCGCGGGATTCGACGCCCTGGGCCATGCTGCTGCGATCTTCGGTACGCAGAATCGCGAGCAGCGACGAACCAGAAAGCAGCCGATACAGATAGCCATGCAGCAGTGACCGCGCTGCAAACTCATCGGCGAGCGGCCCACCTGCCACGATGTCCGGCAGACCCAGCCCATCTAGGCGGAAAAAGGGCGTCGTGTGGAATGACCGTTGCCACTTGCGGGCCAGCAGCAGCGCTTGCAGCGAAGCAGGCAAGCCGTCGCGGAACGCCAGCCAGCCAGACTGCGCAAGTGCAGGCAGCGCTTGCCCCGGCGATGGTTTGGACGCCCAAAGCTCTTGCGCAAAGCGGGTCAGGTGGCCGTGGCGCAGGTGGTCAGCCAAAAGCCAAGGGATCGCGCCGCCATAACCCGTCAATGCTTCATCGGCGCCTTGGCCCGAAATGACGACCTTGATGCCGTGGCTGCGGACCAGTCGAAACACGCACGCTTGCGCAAAGACGCTGGCACCGCCGGTTGGCTCGTCTTGTTCGTAGACAAAGCGGGCAAAGGCGTCGGGGCTTAGCTGGGTTTCGGGGATGATGCGGAAGTTTTCGAACCCGGTGTGGGACTGCACCGCATCGATGAAGACGCTTTCGTCGCAGGGGTCATCGGCCCGGTGGACGGCGGAAAACGTCGGCAGGCGGTGGCCCAGCACTGCCGAAAGACAGACCAGCGCAGACGAATCCATCCCGCCTGACAGCAAGGCCCCGACCGTTCCATCGCAGTCGAGCCGTAGGTCCAGTGCGAGGCAGAGACGCTGGCGAAACTCGCGCTGGAATTCCACCTGGTCCGATGGTGGCGCCGGGTCGGGGCGCAGCTGGTAGTACGTCGAGATCGTTGGCGGTGCAATCGGGGCGGGCCGCCTGGGCAGCGCAAACGACTGAAGCTCGGCGGGGCCGACGCGCCGAATCTGCGCGAAAAACGTCGCGTCATGGGCCTCTTGTTCGACATCGGCCAGATAACGCGCCAGCGTCAGCCTATCGACGTGAAGCGGCAGTCCCAGCTTGTGGATGACGGGGACCAGGGCTTTCGGCTCGGACGCCACCAGCAGAAACTCACCGTGTCGATAGACATAGAGCTGCTTTTTGCCAAAGCGGTCGCGCGCCAGGTGGATTGTGCGGGTCTGTCCGTCCCACAGCAGCATGGCGAGCGGCCCCGTCACCTCTTGCAGCGCCGCCACCGGACCCAGCTTGGCCACCGCCGTCAGAAGGACTTCGCTGTCGGAATCCGAAGAGAGCGGGGCGCCTTCCTGTTTGAAGCGGGCTCGCAGGGCACGGTGATTGTAGACCTCGCCGTTCCACGAAAGCACAAGGGCACCGCGCTGCATCGGCTGGGCCCCACCGGGAGTCGGATCGACAATCGCGAGCCGCCGGTGCCCCAGCGTAATCCCTGGTCCGTCCGGGCTGCGTTCATCGAGCGGCGCGCTCCATAGACCTTGGCCATCGGGCCCGCGATGGCCCAGTGCCAAAACCATTTCGGCGCACAGGGCTTCGCGCTCGCTGCGAGGGATCGGCGCGACGATGCAGGCGACGCCACACATGCTGTGACTATACGGGAATTAGGGCGCAGCGGAGACGTGGGTAAACAGCGAACGGAGTGCGTCGTCGAGCTTGCTTGCGTCGGTGCCGCCGGCTTGGGCGACTTCCGGCTTGCCGCCCCCGCGACCGCCGACTTGCGCGGCCAGCACCGACACCAGCTTCCCGGCTTGGACTTTTCCGGTGTGCGCCTTGGCGACCGCGACCACCAGCGACACTTTGTCGCCTTCGGCACTGCCGAGCGCGATGACGTGGATTTTGCCATCCGAAACCAGCGATTCGGCCAGTTCCCGCAGGGCCTTGCCATCGGCGACTTCGACCCGGCGCGCGACCACATGCAGTCCACCGATGTCTTTTTCTTCCGAATACAGGCCCGCACTCGATGCCGAAGCGAGCTTCTTCTGCAGGGCCAGGATTTCACGGTCACGCTGCTTGATTTCGTCGAGCAGCTTGCCGACCCGATCGCTCACTTCGAGCGGACCCGATCGCAGCGTTTCGGCAGCGGTGAGGAGTTCAGTTTCCCGGCTGCCCAGGTACTCTTCGGCGGCTTCGGCGGTGAGCGCTTCGATCCGACGGATGCCCTTGGCGATGCCGGTTTCGGACGTGACTTTCAGCAGGCCGATGTCACCGCTGCGGCCTACGTGCGTACCACCGCATAGCTCGACGGACTCGCCAATCTGCAAAACGCGGACGCGGTCGCCGTACTTTTCGCCAAACAGCGCCATGGCACCGCGCTTTTGCGCATCGTCAAAGCTGCATTCATCGGTGATGGCCGCGGCGTTGCGACGGATGGCGGCGTTGACTTTGCGCTCGACGCTTTGCAGTTCTTTGGCCGACAGCGGCGAAAAGTGCGAAAAGTCGAAGGTCAG
>DAORGN010000215.1:0-8168 GCA_035340095.1 Pseudomonadota bacterium
ATACACTGCTTGCAGCAGGCGCGCAGATCGCCATCAGGCGATGTCAAAGCCGAAGGACCAGCCGTCGTGATGGCCGATGGGGTTTTGGGTGGCGCGGGTTTTGGGCCCCGGTTGCAGCCAGCAAGTAGCGCCAGGGAAATCCCGAGTAGCGGTGGCAAAAACCAACGTGGCAGAAGACGGGAACGCATGCGGACTAGACCACCGAAAGCAGGTTGGCACACAGCTCGCTGCCCGCTGGTAGTGATGCTTCACCGGGAGGGACTTCGAGCAGCGCATTCATCCCAACCAACGATCGCAGCATCCCCGACCCCTGCTGGGTCAGCGGTTTGGCCCACAGCTCATACGGTGGAACCGCGGATCGCGTGACGAGTGCGCGGGTGAAGTGGGTGCGCTCACGGTCCGGTCGGATCGGTTCGGCAATCCGCACCATCGCCAGTGGATGGGCCGCTTGTGCGACCGGATGACCAAGCAGCCTTCGCAGGGCCGGATAGACGAACAGCTCGAAGCTCACCAGGGACGACGCGGGATTGCCTGGCAGCCCAAACAAAAGGGTCAGTCGTCCATGCTGCTCAACCGTTGAAAACACCAGCGGCTTGCCCGGCTTCATTGCCACACGGAAAAATCGTTCCTTGGCCCCGAGCTCCGCAAAGACCTGCTTTACGAAGTCAAAGTCACCCACGGATACACCGCCGGACGAGATGACGACATCGGCGGAAAATGCTTCGGCAAAGCAGCGCTGCAGGTCTTCTTTGGTGTCGCGGGCAATCGGCAAAATGCGTCCGCGGCAGCCGGCTTGCTCGACCAGTGCGAGCAAGCAGTGGGCGTTGCTGTTGACAATCTGACCGCTGTGCGGCTGCTCGTCCGCGCGGACCAGCTCATCGCCTGTCGATACAATGGCGACGCTCGGGCGGCGGTGAACACTGACCAGCAGTCGCCCGAGCGCGGCCAAGATGCCGATTTCCCCCGCGGACAGAAGCGCACCTGCCAAAAGCACGGCGCTGCCCGGCTGGACATCTTCCCCGGCCCGACGGACGTGCTGGCCGGGGCGCGGTGCTTTGCGGAAAGACACCTGGCCGTCTGCCTCGTCGGCTTCTTCGCGCATGATGACCGCATCGGCCAGGGCGGGCATGGGAGCGCCCGTCATGATCCGCATCGCCGTGCCTGCCACAAGCGGTGTTTCTGCCGGATGACCGGCTGCAATCGTTCCGCTCACCGGCAGCTTGGCACCCACGGTGACATCGGCGGCCCGCACCGCGTAGCCATCCATGGCCGAGTTGTCCCACGGCGGGAGCTGCCGGGTCGAAACGATGTCGGTGGTGAGAATCCGCCCACTGGCCGCAGACAGCTCGACCGTCTCGGGGCCAAGCGGCGTGCTAAGCCCCAAGATAAGCTCGCGCGCTTTTTTCCAGGGCAGCATGGCTTGCTCAGTGCTCATCGGGGCGGCCTCTAGTGCAACGTGGTGTAGAAGAACGCGATGCACATCTCGTCTTCGGTGCCTTCACCCCAGCGAACCGTGCGATCCGTCGGATTGTCCCATGTGCAGGTGTATTTGACCTCGGTGCCTTTGGGGACGGTGAGCCCGCCGCCTGCGTAAAAGAACATCTGCTGCCAGTGAAAGTCCCATTTCGGAATGTCGATGAGGCAGTTGTTCCCGGCCACGACCTTGCCCGACCGCCCAAGCTCATGCATGTGCGGGAAGACGCCCCAAACTTTCAGTGCAACCGGCAGCGCGCCTGATGTCGCGACCGCAGTGGCGCCCTGCTGGTGCGGATTGATGGTGAAGCTGGTGTTCAGAATCGGGACGATCGAAGCGCGGTTTGGCACCGGGCGATCGGCATAGCGCAGCTTGAGCTGGCTGCGATCGGGGGCTGATCCATGGCGCAGGTTGTAGTGCATCTGCGCAATCAGCGCGTGGCCCGCGGGGATGCGAATGCCGGTGCCGGCTGGGTACTCGCTGTAGGTTTCGCCGGGAACCCAGGTCGCGACAAGCTGCGCCGATTTCACGTCCGAGCTGCCGCTGCATGGCCAGCCAAGTCCTGGTGTCGCATCTTCTTTGGCTTTGGCGTCCGCCATCGGTGCCGAATAGATGAGCGCATGGTGGACTTCGTGCCGCTGGTCGGGCGCAAACTCGTAGGCGACCAAGTCTTGATCTTGGGTCAGCTTCGGATCGATGAGCAGGCAGTGGTAATCGTCGCTCTTGGTTGCATCCGGGGTATATGCCGCCCCCCAATCGAGCGTGGCCGATGGATTGGGCAGCGATAGCACGGTCGGCGCGGTCGTCTTGTCATCGGCCTTGTTTCCTTCGGGCGCGCCGGCTTTGGCCCAGGCTTGGAACAGCGCGATTTCCGAATCGAGAAGCCGACGATCGGGTGCAAACTGCTGACAGTCCGGTCCCGGCTTCCACGGCGGCATTCTTTTGGCCAGCACCGACTCTGCGAGCAATGCCGCTTTGCCCTTGGCATCGTCGTAGGTCACAAGCGGAAACGGTCCGATGCTGCCGGGCACATGGCAGCCCTGGCAGCGCTTCACGATGACCGGCTTTACATCGCGATAATAGGTTGGTGATCCATCGGGTGGAACCGGGTCCATCGTCGGATCGGGAATCGGACTTTCAGCAGCGGGTGTGCAGGCGGCGATCGCCAGCGACAAAAGCAGCGAGGCAGCGGGACGACAATTTCTAACAGTCTTCATGTCCGATCCTTTCCATCGTAGGGTGGCGGGGACGTTGGGCGATTGGTTAGGCCGCTCTGCGCAGAAGGGCTGCACGCACCTGCGGACTGCACAGCGCCGCGAGCTCACCGCCAAAGCGATAGCTGTGGGCCCAGTCGTAGCGGGCGCGCAGCGGTGCGAGGTCTTCGGATTCTTCTGCCGGGTGGACCATGATTTCGGTAAGTCCAGACGGGGCAGCGGCGATTGCGGCCAGAAGATAGGCTTCGGTCATGCCGCCACTTACGGAAAAACCGACAAAGTGGTCAGCGGTCCTAAGCCCATGGCGCAAGATCACCTGCCGTGCAGACAGCGCCAAACTGGACAGCACAAGCCAACCAGGCAGCCGGCGGATGATCCGGCTCGACGGCGATTCATAGGGCGAGCGGACAAAGGGGATGCGATAGCGCTGTGCCAGACGACACGCGATTTCAATCAGCGGCGGCAGCACATGGACATGCTTGTGCCCGTCGATGTGGGTGAGAGAAAAACCCAGCGACAGCGCGCGATCGATCTGGGTCTGCCACTCGGTTTCAATCGCCGAAAGGGGCAGCGACCGACGCAGGTACAAAGACAAAAGCGGTGAAAGACCATCGTGGAAGTGACCGTCTGCGGACGTCAGTCCGGCCAGGGCCGCTGGGTCCGATAGCGGTGCCCCTTCACACAGCGTCAGGTGAACGCCGACGCCAAGCTGGGGAACTCGCTTGGCCACAGCCACGGCATCATCGACGGCAAAGCCATTTGTCAAAAGCGAGGCATGCGTGAGCGTTCCGGCGGCACAAGCCTGCTCTACCGCTTGGTTTTGTGCGCGGGTCCAGCCGAAATCATCGGCGGTGATGCGAATTTGAACCGGCATCATGCAGCGGGAACTTGGCACGATGGGCTTCTCTGTCGCAAGCGCACGAGCACCAAAATTGCTCGCTGACCTAGGGTAAGTTATGGCATCTAACCAAACCCATAGACCACTACCCACGGTAGAGAGGAACTGCAAAGATGGCTCATACCCCCAAGAACTACGATCAGCTCATCGCCGAGTGCGCGGGCTTCCTGTCGGAAAACCAGCTCAAGGCGCACTTTGCGCTGTACCAGGGTTACGTAAAGAAGCTAAACGAGATCGAGGAGCGGCTTGGCAAGGCCGACCCGACGACGGCAAACTACTCGTTTTCCGACTACTCGGAGCTGCGGCGGCGGGAGCCGGTGGCCTATAACGGCACCATCCTGCACGAGCTGTACTTCCAGGGACTTGGCGCAGCGGGCCAGACCCCATCGGATGCCTTCAAGAAGGCAGTCGAGTCGAGCTTCGGTTCGTGGGACGCCTGGATTGCCGACATCAAGGGCATCGTCGGTTCGGGTCACGGCTGGTGCCTTGTGACCTACGACTACAACTTCCACAAGGTCCGGAACAGCCAGGTTCAGGGCGAACACCACATCGGCCTGCAAGCGAACCAGTGGATTTTGGCGGCGATCGACGCCTGGGAGCACGCCTACTTCCTGGATTACGGCACCAAGAAGCCCGACTACCTGGCCGGTGTTCTCAAACACCTGAACTGGTCGGTCATCAGTGGCCGCCTGCCAGACGTCGCCAGCAAGAAGGCGTAATCAAGTCCGCCTGCATCCTGTCTTTTTACGCCGCCAGATTCCTTCTGGCGGTGCCTTCGGATGTTCTTTTTCCACCGCAGACAAAAGCCCGGCCCGTCCCGATCGCTTACGCGAGGGGATGGACCGATGGGTTCTTTTGGCGTGGATTACGGTCGGGCAGGCGCCAGGGCAGGGCAGTTGACGAAGAACGGAGCGGAGTAGCCGCCGTCGACGACCAAGCGGTAGATGTGACATTCCGATCGGCTGGTCGGTTGCAGCGCGCGGCCTTCAAAGGTTCCGATGCTTTCGGCATTGCGGAACAGCTCGCCTTCGCCGCCTTCCCAGCGGATGTCGATGTGCTGACTGGCGACGATGTGATCGCCGACGCCCGCAGCGACGGGCTGATCATCGGCAAAAACCCGCACGCCGCACGGCGTGGGCGACCGAACGCAGACGCGACCGTTGGTCAATCCTTGCCGCAGGGCTTCGGGCGTTCGCTCTGGTGCCGCGATGTAGACCGTCGGACGGATCAGCGAACCACGGCTGTCGGTGCCACCAATCGGGATGAGCCGGCGCTTTTTGCGAATGATTTCCAGATCGAGACGGCTCATCACCGCCGCCACCGAAGCCACCGGATCGCCGAGCGCATACTGATCGCGCCACACCGAAAGCGGCACCGAATAGGCTTCCATGCCGTCGTAGATGTTGTTTAGCGCGAGGATGTCTTTGGGGAAACCCGCCGATGGCTTGGTCAGCGGCTTCCAGCTCCGATCGGTGCTCGAGTAGCTCTGGTGCGAATCGACCGGGGCTTTCACGGGCGTCGCCAGCGGGGTGTTGAGGAACACCAGGGCGCCACGCATCCACAGCAAGTTCACAAATGCCGTCGGGTTGGTCCGCAGGTCATCGCGCGAGATGTCAGCCAGCGCCTTGGGGATATCCGTTCCGATGATCGTCGCCGAACCGTTTTTGTCGTCGACATACTCGGCACCGACCATCATCAGCGGGCCTTTTTCGGACAGCGATGACAGCGTCGCTTGCAACGAAGGCCAGTCGCGCTTGACCCGCTCGAACTGGTCAGCACTTTCCCAGAAGCGCGCCGGGATCTGGGGTGTCACGAAGACGAAATCGAGCCCCGAAGCGTTCACCAGATCGACCGACTCTTTGAGCGTGCGCCTGATCTTGCGCGGGTCGTCCGGCGGGCTGATGTGGAAGTTCATGTCGCCGGCCCACAGGCGGTAGACGCCCTGCATCTGCACCGTCTTGTGCGGCTTGGGCTTATACGCTGCTCTGAGCGACAGCTTCGACAGCAGCGAGGTGCAACCACCCGCTGCGGCCAGAATCGATACCGCAACACCGGCCAAGAGCAGCTTTGAAGAGGTGCTTTTTTGCCTGGCCGGGGATGCCACGCGCCGTGCGATTTCTTTCATCAGCGCGATAGTAGGGGGGTTTTGCCGTCAAAGTCAAAGGTCGTGTGCGACAGCGAATTGCGGCCTTTGCGCGGACATCTGGGCGGTGGCGTGTTTGGGGCGGGGGTCGATTGTTTCAGCGGGGACGGCGGGTCTTGCGGCGCGCGTGGTGGCGAAAGTCGGAAATCCCGCGGAAAAGCGAGCCGATGCCAAACCACACGCAGAACCCTGCGATCAAAAAGCCGAACAGCTGCGGGACGACAAAGCCGATCCCGCCAAATGACAAAAGAACCAGCGCCGCGACAATCGAAATGCTCCAGGCCGATCGCTCGTAGCGTCTGCGCAGGGCCACACCGATGACCGCGGCACTGGCACGAACCACGGCGGCTCCGGCGCGACCGGACACCATCACGGGCGGCGGGGCGGGCGGATTTTTGGCGAGCGCGACACTCGTGGCCGGCAGTGCTTCGGCGCTTTCGCCTTGGCCCAGGCTGGCGTTGCGGCTCTTGCGGCTGCGCAGGTGCAGCTCGCGGCTTTCGGACAGGTCGCGCAAAAACATCTGCTCGGCGGCATGTCCGAAAGTGGCGTCTTCGATGACGACGTCGAGTTCCCAGTTGGTGAGCAGGCTGGCCAGGTTCAGGTTGGACGAACCAACGCGGCACCACTGCCCATCGACCACCGTGGTTTTGGCGTGCAGCATGGGGCCTTGCCACTCGAAGATCCGCACGCCGGCTTCGAGCAGACCAACGTAACCGGCCCGGCTGGCCCAGGATATCCACGGCAGGTCCGATCGGCCCGGCACCAGCACGCGAACATCCACGCCATCGCGCGCCGCTGCCGTCAGCGCTTCGTACATCGTCGTTGGCGTCAGGAAGTAGGCATCGGTGATCCAGATCCGCGACGCCGCATTGGCCAACAGAACCTGGGTCAGTCGGTAGATCCGCGATCGGCCCGGCAGCCCGGACACCACGCGAATGGGGGCGCCACAGCAAGGCGTGTCTTCTTGCGGATCGGCGACCGGCGTGAGGATGGGCTGCGGGGCCAGCACATCGTCCGGAATGCGAATTCGACTCGGCAGCGCCGATCCGGCCACGCCCCAGGTTTCATCAAAGGCCAGACACAGCTCGGCGGCAGCCGGTCCTTCGAAACGAACCGCAGTGTCGCGCCACGGGGCGAGCCCGCGCTCGGGATGTCCGGCCCAGGCATCCCCAATGCACAAGCCGCCGACGTGTCCGATTTGGCCGTCGATACAAAGCACCTTGCGGTGGTTTCGCTGCAGAAGCCGCAGCGGATCGGAAAAGCGAATGCCAGCAAACGATCGGACGCGGACGCCCTCGCGCTGAAGACGAACCCACAAAGTTCGGCTGGTGCCCAAGCTGCCCAGCCAGTCGTACAGAACGTAGACTTCGACGCCGGCCCTGGCTCTTTCGCATAGCGCATCGGCGATCTGGCGGCCAATTCGGTCCGATCGGAAAATGTAATTTTCGAGCAGGATGAAGCGCTTGGCTTTGGCGATGTCGGAAAGCCAGGACGCAAAGACAGCGGGGCCGTCGCGCAGAAGCGTTACGGTGTTGCCGGGGATGCGGGGGGAATCGCCCGCGCGGCGAATCGCGCGGTCTGGATCTTGGCGGTCATTCCCCATCATGGCGTTGAGCACTCAGGTTGTCTCCTCGCCGCGGGTCGACCGAGGGAGGCAGGTTAGGCTTTTTCGGGTGTCAGAACAGACGGGCCAAGAAGTGGTGGCGTCTGCGTCTTGGCCGGGGTTGGCTCGCTGCGGGTGGACTTGAGCCCGCGCGGCGGACGTTCTGGCAGCGTTCCGCCTTTTAGCACCAGATCGACATCCTCACCGCTCAGCGTTTCGTGGGTGAGCAGTGAATCAGCGAGCCTTTGCAGCTCGGCCTGGTGGGCGGTCAGAAGATCCTTGGCCCGCCCATACTGTTCCATGACGATGCGCTTGACTTCGTCGTCGATGATCCGCGCCGTATCGTCAGAGTAGTTCTGGGTTTGGCCAATCTCGCGTCCCAAAAAGACGTGCTCTTCTTTGCGCCCGAACGTCAGCGGCCCCAGCTTGTCGCTCATGCCCCAGTTGCAGACCATCTTGCGCGCCAAATCGGTGGCATGTTCGAGATCGCTGCCAGCGCCGGTCGTCAGATGCGAAAAGACCAGCTCTTCCGCGACCCGTCCGCCCATCAGAACGGCGATTTTGCTTTCCGCCCACTCCTTGGTCGCGTTGAGCCGATCTTCCGTCGGGAGCTGCTGGGTCACGCCGAGCGCCGGACCACGCGGGATGATGGTCACGCGGTGGACGGGGTCTGTCCCCGGCAGCATGCTTGCGACCAGGGTGTGGCCCGCTTCGTGAATCGCGGTGATGTGGCGCTCTTTTTCCGAAATGACCATCGACTTGCGCTCGGGGCCCATCAGGACTTTGTCCTTGGCTTCCTCGAAGTCGCGCATCTCGACCATCTCTTTGCCTTTGCG
>DAORGN010000216.1:0-8152 GCA_035340095.1 Pseudomonadota bacterium
CTTTGTCCTTGGCTTCCTCGAAGTCGCGCATCTCGACCATCTCTTTGCCTTTGCGGGCGGCCATCAGCGCCGCCTCGTTCACCAGCGATTCCAGGTCGGCACCCGAAAAGCCCGGCGTTCCGCGCGAAACCACCGCCAGATCGACATCTGGACCAAGCGGCACCCGGCGGGCATGGACGCGGAGAATGCCTTCGCGGCCTTTGACGTCGGGACGCGGCACCACAATGCGGCGATCGAAGCGGCCCGGACGAAGCAGCGCCGGATCAAGAACGTCGGGGCGGTTCGTCGCGGCGATCATGATCACGCCGTCGTTTGATTCAAAGCCGTCCATCTCGACCAAAAGCTGGTTGAGCGTCTGCTCGCGCTCGTCGTGACCGCCACCCAGGCCGGCGCCACGGTGACGACCGACGGCATCAATTTCATCAATGAAGATGATGCAGGGGGCGTGACGCTTGCCCTGCTCGAACAGGTCGCGCACCCGGCTGGCACCGACGCCCACGAACATTTCGACGAAATCGCTGCCCGAAATGCTGAAGAACGGCACGCCCGCTTCACCGGCAATGGCCCGCGCCAGCAGCGTTTTGCCGGTCCCCGGCGGGCCCATCATGAGGACGCCTTTGGGAATTCGGCCACCCAGGCGGGTGAACTTTTTGGGGTCTTTGAGGAAGGCGATGATTTCTTCGACTTCGTCTTTGGCTTCTTCGACGCCAGCGACATCGGAAAATGTCACTTTGTTCTGATTTTCCGTCAGAAGTCGCGCCTTGGCTTTGCCAAAGCTCATCGCTTTGCCGCCGCCGGCTTGAAGCTGCCGCATCATCAGGAAGAACAGCAGCACGACGAGCACCATCGGCAAAACTGTCGACAGGATCAGCGTGAGGAGACCGCCCTCGTAGGGTTTTTCAATCTCGTAGCGGATCTTGGACTTGTCGAGCGCGGCAAGTACTTGGCTGTGGGCCAGCTCGGACGGCCCCACGATGCGCGCCCGATCGTTTGGGGGCGACTCGTTGTAGCTTACGAAAAACTCTTGGCCGTCGATTTTGACGGACTTGATGTGGGCGGGGTTCTTCTCGACCTCTTGCATAAAGTCAGAGAAGCTCGGCTTTTTCTCTTCACTGAGACGAGCCGACGAGATGAGTTGATAGGCGGCGACGGACGCCAGACCCATCATGAGCCAGACCAGGAGTGTCTTGTGTGACTGCCGCAATAGGAACCTCGGCGTTTGGGAATCGCTAGCTTACTTAAGTCGTCCTCTTTGAGCTAGCCAGGGGGAAATACTTAACCACTACATCGACGACAACGAGCCAGTGGGAAGATTATTCCACCTTGCGGCGGGACCGTCCAAACGACTGGGCTTCATCTGCTTCGATGCCGTCACGGTGGCAAAGGTTCAGCGACAAACTCGCCGAAAAGCTGAAGCTGCGGCAGCGCCGGGTCGAAGTCTTCGCAAAGGCCGGCCCGCACGCCGAGCAGCCACAGCGGCTGGTCGTTTTTCGTCAGCACCCACAGCTTGGCGCGCTCGTCTTTGGGCAGCTTTAGATCCGTCCACAGATCGCTGACTTTGCGATGTCCCGCCGGCAGACGCAGCCTGTCGCCTGGTCGCACCCGGCGCAGACCGAGCGGAAAAGCCGGTGCCACAAGACGGATCAAGACCTGGGACTTGCCATCGACCGCAGGGTGTTCGTTGGGCGCGAGCACGCGCAGCCGGACGCGGCCCAGCCCGATCGAATATTCGCCGGCACAAGCGATCGCACGTTCCGGTGCTGAATCGATGATCGGCGCGGTGTCCGGCTGGTGCCGCCGCAAGTACAGCGTTTCGTAGCGTCGCTCGGCAAAGAGGCCATGCGGCAGATCCACGCGCTGGCTGCCATGTTGCGAGCTGGCAAGCTGCAAAATCGCCTGCCAGTGCACGCTCGCCAGCGGTCGCCCGATCACTTGCTGTAGCACCCGCAGCGCGAGCGGTCGTGGCAACGCGGCAAGCTTGGTTGTCGACAAGGCGGCAAGCTGGCCAGGGAGCTTGGGTACCTCGACGGCCAAAACGCCAGGAAGCTGCGTGGCGGCGAGCTGATCGAGAAGCTCGGCATCGGCGCGCAGCTGATCGGCAAGCTGGGCCAGGTGGGTTTTCTGCGCGGGCGCGATGGCTGACAAGGCCGGCAGCAGTTCGTGACGGACGGCGACCCGGCGAAAGCTGCGGTTGTCGTTGCTGGGATCGTGCAGCGGCAGTGGTGCCAGCACGGACGCCGCTTGATCGATCAGCGCCAGGACTTGGGTTTTTTCGACCGCCAGCAGGGGACGCAGCAGCAGACAGCCCGGCAAGCTCTGGGACAGTGGCCGCGCTTTGGGGATGCCACCAAGACCCCGCAGACCCGCGCCCCCGGTGAGCCGCAGCAGCACGGTTTCCGCTTGGTCATCGAGCGTATGTGCCGTCAGCACCGCTTGTGCATGGGTCTTGCGGGCCACGCTTTCGAGCGCTTCATACCGTGCGGTCCGCGCCGCGCTCTGGATCGATGCTGTGCGCGGAACCGCGACCCGGACGGACTGCGCGGAAAGACCGAGCTGGGTCGCAACGGCAACCACCTGCTGCGCTTCCCTGGCCGCTTCTTTGCGCAGGCCATGATCGACGCTCACCACCTGCACATGCCAGTGGTGGCGCGGCGAAAGCAGCCACAGCGCAACCATCAGCGCCGTCGAGTCCGGCCCACCCGAGCAGCCGAGCACAAGTCGCGCCCCCGGCCTTATCCCGGCCCCAAGCAGTGCCTTTTCACAGTGGGTGACGACTGGGCTTTGCCGAAGCTTGTGGGCAAGCTGCAGAAGCTGCGCGGTCTGCGTGGACGCACAGGGGACGGTATTGGGTGGTGGGGTTCCCATTGCGGGTTCGGCCAGGAGCCGGGCCCGATGATACACTTGGTGGTCATGAAAGTTCGTGCTTGTCGCCTGAAAACCTGCGCCGTAGGGACGCTGTTGGCCGGCCTTGCCGTCGCTTCTCCTTTGTGGGCGGGCCGTGGCGCTGCAGGTCCTGTGGCATCGTCTGTGGCGACGCCCGATCTACCCAGTCGGGAATCGCTCGACGTGGTGAAAAAGCGCGCCAGCGAGCAGCGCAAAATGCTGGTGATCGAACTGGGCGCGGCGTGGTGTACGCCCTGCAAACAGTTTGAAAGCGAGGTCTTGCCAAAAGAGTCGGTGCGGGTGGCGCTCGGGCAGGTGTATTTCGTTCGCTACGATGCCGAAACCGAGGTCGGCAAGCAGGCCGCGCGGGCGCTTTCGGTCGAAGGCTATCCGACGTTTTTGGCCCTGCGGACGGACGGGGAAGTCGCCAGCATCGTCCAGGGCTTCCAGTCCGAGACAGAGTTTGTGCACTGGATCTCGCAGGTGGCGCCTGACTTTGAACCGAGCGCAATGCTCGACGAGCGGCTGAAAAAGAACCCGGCTGACGGGGAAGCGATGCTGCTTGTCGCGCTGCGGCAGCGCAAAGCCGGCAATCTTCAGGCGGCGCTCGGCTGGCTGGAAAAAGCCCGCGTGGCCAAGACCGCTTCCGCGGACAGCCAGGCCAAAGCCGACTGGGAGCTGCGTCGGCTGCGACTGCGACTTCTGCTGCCCCGTCAGCAGCTTGTCGAACACCTGGATCAGTTTCCGTCTGGACCGCACAAAGACGAAGCGCTGCGCGCACTTTTGCGCCTTGGTCCGCTGGATGCAGTTGCCCAGGGTGCCGTCGCCCGCTATCTCGATCGGGCCCTTCCGACCCTGGCGCCCGACCGGCTAAACCAACTGGTCTATCGGCTGCTGCGCGCCCAGGCGTTTCCTGAAGCAGAGCGGGTGACGCGGCATCTGCTGAGCATCGACCCGAGGAGCCCGTATTACCTGGATACGCTGGCAGAAATTTTCCACCTGCGCGGTGACAGCAAAGAAGCGCTGCGGCTGTCCGGCCAGGCGCTTGGCCAGGTCAAAGGGGCAAGTGGCGAAGCGCTGCGGCAGTCGCTTTTGCAAAACCAAGCCCGCTTTGCCCGCGCCCGCAAAGAACCACCGGCGGAGCTGGCGACGCCTGACGACGAGCTACAGCCGTGGGAAAAAGACTAGCTAGCAGGCCGCCGCAAGCGGGATGGCCGCGTGGAACGTCAGCCGATAGACGCTGTTTTCCGTTTCCACGTAGACCGAGTCACTGTCCGGGTCGGTCAGCACGCGCCTAACGGGCGTGGTCACCATCCGATGGCCGTTTGGATCGCGAAAGATCACCATGCCGCGACCCACCGTCGGATAGCTGACCAAAAGACCGTGGTATACGCGGCCTGCACAGGCGCTCGGCTTTTCCCTTGCGTCGCGCCCATGTTCACGGATCTTGCGTGCCGTGACGTTAACCATCCGAACAGGTGCCCCTGACCGACAATCTTACGGTTCGACTTGCGCCGCTCCATAGACATTGTTGTAAGTGCGCAAGATCGCTGCGGTTTTGTTTGTGGTAAGGGGCGGTATGTCCGACATGCAAAGTGCGCGGCCAGACCTTGCGCAAGTGGTTCCGCAGGCGCCGTGGATTCGCCGGATTCCACTGCGCAGCCCGACGCTGCCTCCGGCGACCCATACCAACGCATATGTGATTGGCGAAAGCGACTTGGTGATTGTCGATCCAGGGACGCCGTGGCCGGACGCGCAAGCGCCGCTTTGGGATGCGCTGCGCGGTCTTCAATCGGCGGGTCTTGTGCCACGCGCGATCGTGCTGACCCACCATCACTTGGATCACGCAAGTGCCGCTGCCGAGCTATCGCGTGAGTTTTCCCTGCCAGTGTGGGCGCATCCCCAAACAACAGAGCGACTGAGCGGTCGGATCGAGGTCGAGATTGCGCGTTCGCTGCACGACGGCGAGCTTTTGCCGTTTGGGCCTTCTGGGCTGCGGGTCTTGCACACCCCAGGTCATGCGCCAGGCCATGTCTGCCTGCTGGATGAAGCGGGGGGCGGTTTGATTGCGGGGGACATGGTGGCATCGCAGGGCACGATCATTGTGTCACCGCGGGACGATGGCGACATGGCGCTATATCTTGCGTCTTTGCGACGGCTGCTTTCGCTTGGGCCGCTGCGGGTCTGGCCGGCGCACGGGGTGGCCGTCGAAGAGGGGGACAAGCTGCTTGGGCGCTACCTGGACCACCGGCTGCTTCGCGAAGAAAAAGTGGTGCGGGCGCTGTCGTCGCCGGCTCACACGATAGACGCGCTGCTGCCGCTGGCCTACGACGACACGCCGGAAGCGCTGTATCCGCTGGCGCGGGAATCCCTGCTGGCCCACCTGCTGGCGCTGGTCAGCAGCGGACGGGTCGCACGCAGGCCACAGCCGAGCGGCGAAGATCACTTTGTTCTTTTGCACCCTTAGCCAGCGGCGGTGTAAGGGTGCGAATGCGCACGAGGGCGGGGCACTACAGCGGATGCGCACGGCCCTTTTCAGGCGGGGCCAAGTTGTGGCACACACTGAGCCCAAAGTTTTCCGGCCAAGACCGTCAATGAGGTACCTGTCATGAGTCAGCAAGACCCCGAGCGGGCGCAGCTTCCGCTGATCAGCCAGCGCAAGTCCGAACACATCGCGCTGTGTGCATCGGGTGACGTCGAGTTTCGCCAAAAGGGCACGCTGCTCGACCAAGTTCAGTTCGTTCACCAGGCGATTCCCGAACGGCACTACGACGAAATTGACCTGTCGACGCCGCTGCTTGGCAAAGTGCTCAAAGCGCCGATTGTGCTGAGCGCGATGACCGGGGGCACCGATGAAGCGCAGCAGATAAACCACGACCTGGCCCGCGCGGCGGAAACGCTGGGGCTTGGCTTTGGTCTGGGGTCGCAGCGGGCGATGCTGGTGCGGCCCGAAACGACCCGGACGTTTCAGGTTCGCGAGCATGCAGAGACGGCGCTGGTGCTGGGCAACATCGGACTGGTCCAGGCGGCCAGGATGTCGACCGCCGAAGTCCGGTCGCTGTGCAAGACGGTGTCTGTCGATGCGCTGTGCGTCCACTTGGCAACCGGGATGGAGCTGGTGCAGCCCGGCGGGGACCGCGACTTCCGCGGCGGTTTGGATACGCTGCGGCGGCTGCACGGCGAGCTGGGAATTCCCATCGTCGTCAAGGAAACCGGCTGCGGGCTGTCTCGACAAGTCGGCTTGATGGTGCGCGAGATCGGCATCACGGCGGTGGATGTCAGCGGCGCGGGCGGTACGTCATGGGTCGGGGTCGAAACGCACCGGGCCGAAGGCGTCGCGCGGGCGGTTGGCGAAGCGCTGTGGGACTGGGGCGTGCCGACGGCGGCATCGGTGTCTTTGCTGTCGGATCTGAACCTGCAAATCATCGCGACGGGCGGTCTGCGCAGCGGACTCGATGTGGCGGCGGCGATTGCGCTGGGGGCGCGGGCTGGCGGGCTGGCGGCCCCGGTTCTGAAGGCGTGGAAAGCCGGCGGTTACGACGGAGCGGTGGAATACCTGCGCGGCGTCATTGAAACGGTGAAAGCGGTGACGTTTCTGACCGGCTGCCGGACGCCGGCAGAGCTTGCGTCGGCGCCGCGGGTGATTGGATCGACGCTACGGGCTTGGCAGGAAGGGGCTCGCTAGGCCGATGCTGAAAACCAGCGCTTGTGGAAAAGTCATCCTGCTTGGTGAGCATGCGGTCGTCTATGGCGTCCCGGCGCTGTGCGGTGCGCTGCAAGGCGGCGTCGAGGTGGAGGTCATTCCCGGCCAGGGTCGTCTGATCGTGCCCGAGTGGGAAGTGGCGACGCCGATGCTGGCTACGCTGCTCGACCCAACCACTCGACATGGCCACTCGTCTTTGGCCGATGCCCTGGTCGCGATCGTCGAGTCGTCGTTTGCCGCGGTGTCTCGTCCGCTTTCGGCTGCGGACCTGCCGGTTGATTTTGTTGCGCGCTTTGCGATTCCGACGGGCGCTGGGCTGGGTTCATCCGCCGCGCTCTCGGTGGCCTTGGTTCGCGCCGTCGATCGCGCTGCGGAGCTGGGACTTTCCGAATCGGACATCGATGCTGCGGCGTTTGCTGCCGAAAGAGTCTTTCACGGCTCGCCATCGGGACTTGATCACACGGTGGCGCAGCGCGGTGGCTTTGGTTTGTACCGGCGCGGCCACGGTCTGTCCGTGCTGACGGGCACACCGGCGTTGCGGCTGTGCATCGGGCACACCGGACGGGCCCGCGATACCAAAGGCCGGGTGGCGCGCGTCGCTGAGCTGACAAAGCAGCAGCCCGACAAGACGGCGGCCATTTTTGCCCGCATTGCCACGCTGGTCGAAGAGTCCGCGGCGGCGCTGGCTCGGCATGACTTTGCGCGACTGGGCGACGCGATGAACGAAAACCAGCAGCTTTTGTCTCTGCTGGATGTGTCGTGTCCGGAAATCGAGCAGGTCTGTGCGATTGCGCGGAATGCAGGGGCGCTTGGTGCCAAGCTGACCGGCGGGGGCGGCGGGGGCTGCGTGGTGGCGTTGGCACCGGGGTGCGAAGACGCGGTCCTGGCTGCTTGGCAAGCCGCGGGCTATTCGGCATTTCTCGTCGAGGTGGGCGGTGCGGGCCAGACGGCCAAAGCGGCTGGGCCGGCGGCAAAGACAGGGAGCGTTTCAGAACAAGCCATGCATGCGGTTGCGAGTGCCAATACCAACATCGCCCTGGTGAAATACTGGGGAAAGTGCGATCCCAAGCTGAACCTGCCGGCGGTGCCGAGCCTGTCGCTGACGTTGGCCGGGCTTACGACGCACACCGAAGTAACGCTCGATCCGGGTCGCCAAGCGGATGAACTTGTCTTAAACGACAAGAGCGTGAGCGGCGAGCCGCTGCGCAAAGTCAGTCGGCACCTGGACCGGCTGACGCGCCACCTGGGGCTTGCGGGGCGACCGTTTGCTTTGGTGCGCAGCCACAACAACTTCCCGACGGCAGCGGGGCTTGCTTCATCGGCTTCGGCGTTTGCGGCGCTGACGGTGGCCGGCTATGGTGCACTGCTTGGTGAAAAGTCGCTGTCGACGCCGCTTGCGCGCAGTGTGCTTTCGAGCCTGGCGCGGCAAGGGTCGGGATCAGCGGCGCGTTCGTTGTTCGGCGGGCTCGCGGTGCTGGGGGTCGGGACGCCGGGACAAGTCGATTCGGCGCTGGCCAGCCAGCTTTTGACGCCGGAAGAGTGGCCGGACCTGCGGCTGGTGATTGG
>DAORGN010000217.1:0-7998 GCA_035340095.1 Pseudomonadota bacterium
ACGGCCAGCACCGCCACATGGGGCTGCTCTGACACCGGGCAAGCCAGCAGAAGCCCTCCCAGCGTCAGCAGTGACCAGCGCGGTCCATACAGCTTCCACACCGCCATCCCAGCCAGAAGCGACAGGAACAGCCCCATCAAGTGATAGCGCCGCAGCCAGGTGTCGGGGATGTCGTCCGCACCGCTTGCGTAAAAGAGCTGCCAACCCGGCGGCAAGTGCAACGTGCTGTGGACCTCGTGGAATTCGGCATTCCATGAAACCGCGGAAAACTCGGAACCAAACGGCATCCGGCTGTCGGCACTTATCGACAGGGCACCTTGCCGCAGCTCGACGCCGGCCCGGCCACTCTCTTTGCCAATCGTCACCAGCTGGTCTTTGCCTTCGACGGACACGCGGCCAAGCTCGGTCCCCTCGCCGACTTCCAGACGCCAGGCGCGGCGCAGCTTGCCGGTCAAACGGTCCGCGATGGTGTAGCCGCGGCCATCGAAGTCGAGGAAAATCTGCCGGTCCAGCCGCAGCTCGTCTTGCAGGGGTTGGCTGTCGCCGAGCCGCTGCACCGACAGACGCATCGTCGCCCCTTGCTTCATCGCATAGCACGGCAGCTTTTTCCATTCAGCCGGCAAGGTCGTCTGCTGCGGGTCAAGCGCTTCGACCCCTTCAATGCTCAGCAGCCGCAACGACGGCTGGGCTTCAAACACCCACGCTTCATCGGCAGGCCAGCGGGCCGGCGGCTGTGGTCGCTGGATCTCGATGGCCGGGCCCTGATGGCGCGCCGTCACCGAAACCACATGCGTGCCGGGCCGCACCTGGATGCGCAGCGTCCCCGTCGATTCGAGCCGCGCCGGCAGCGGGCCACTTATCGACATCGGCACAAACTTGTCGGGAAGTGCTCGCTCGAATGACACCTCGCGACGCTTGCCGGACACACGCAGCTCGATGCGGGTCGTAAGCTCAAGCGGCACGCCATCGGTCAGCTTGCGATGGACGGTGACATCCAGCGAGTCTTCCTCTTCTTCGCCGGCGTCTTCTTTTTGCAGAAACACCCGCCCGTCGTCGTCGCGGTTCGGATGCAGGATCTGCGAACCACGCAGAAGCAGCGTTAGAATGCCCACGTCTTTGGGCGCTTCCAGCGATTCGGGCAGCTCGTCCCACTGAAAGTTCCCCAGGATCATGTGCGATCCGGGCCCCACGTAGATAACCGGCTGGGCGTCTTCATCAGCGCTGCCGTCTTGCGACAGCACAATCGCCGGCTGACCATCGACGCGCACATCTTGCGGCCAGTGCTTGCCGCTACCGGGCAGCGATACCGCCATCCGCCGATAGGTGCGCACAACCTGGACAAATCCGCCCCCTTTGTCGCGCAGTTCCAGGCGCAGACGCGACGGCCACGCACAGACCGGTTCGCTGCCGTCATCGTCCGCCGAAAGCCGCGGGCACAGTGCCTGTTCATTGTCGTGGAGAACCCAAGGAATCCACGGTCGCAGGTGTTCGGGCACCGCTGGCGGGGTACGCCCCGCCCACAGCTCGGCCAGCAGTGCGGCTGCCGCCGGATCACCGCCCCCCGAAAGCTCGCCCCCTTGGGGTCCCCGAGCCCCCCCAACAGCCACTCGAGCTGCGGCACTGGGGATGCCGATTGCGCCCCCGCCGACAAAGCCCGGCAGATTCAGAAACCATGCGGCGAAAAGCGCCACAGCCACCAGCAAATACGATCTGCGCATGTTCCCCCCAACGCGCGTCATTGCAAATCAGTCCATCATATCGCGGAACTGCCGAAACAGGTGGGGTGGTCATACAGCCTGATGTGAGCCGGGCATTCGGGCTTGGCCCAGCGGCCAGCCGGCGTGTATTCTCAAAGGTTGAGCTTGCGGCGCAATAGGCTCTTAGGAACCCAGCTTACGTCTGTTGCGTCCATCCACAGAAGCATCGAAGGACAGGCACCCATGTCCGCTCCAGCGAGCACGGCGAAGACGGCAGACACGATGATAGGCCGCAAGATCGGCCACTACGCGATCACGCGGCGGATCGGCCAAGGCGGCATGGGAGTCGTCTACGAGGCAGTCCACGACAAGATCAAGCAGCGCGTCGCCATCAAGGTGCTGCACAAGGAAATGTCGCAGGACGAAAAGGTGGTGCAGCGCTTCTTCAACGAGGCCAACGCCATCAGCATGGCGCAGCACTCGAGCATCGTGAAGATCATGGACTATGGGCAGCTCGACGATGGGACTGCCTACATCATGATGGAGTTCCTCGATGGCGAGCCACTGCTGTCTCGCATCGAGCGCGCCCAAGAACACGGCACCGGGCTTGGGCTGCACATGGTTGTCGAACTAGGACGACAAACAGCGACGGCGCTCGGTCTGATCCACGAAAAGAACATTGTCCACCGTGACCTCAAACCGGAAAACATTTTCATTGTGCCGGACACGGTGGCGCCGCTCGGGGAACGGGTGAAGCTGCTCGATTTCGGGATTGCCAAGTTCCTGGATGGACCCGTGCGCAAAACGACGGTGGGAATGATCCTCGGGACGCCGCTCTATATGTCACCCGAGCAGTGCGAAGGGCGCGAGGATCTAAGCCCCAAAGTCGACGTCTACGCACTTGGCGCCATGCTGTTCGAGATGGTCACCGGGCGGCTGCCGTTCCAGGCCGACACCGCCGCCGCCCTGATGCGACAGCACATGTTCAAGGCAGCACCGCGGCTGCGCGACTATGCACAGACGGCACCAGCTGAACTAGATGATCTGATCGCCGAAATGCTCCGCAAAGAGCCCGCCGATCGCCCAGTGATGACCGATATTGCGCGACGGCTTGAAGCGCTGATTCCTCACGTAACCGGCAAAAACACGCCGCTCGTCGAAGGCGTCCAGATGCCCAAGGTGGCACGCAAGACCGGCATAAGCGAAGCCGATCCACTGGCCGCGACCGTGGGAGACAGCAGCCGCCACAGTGGGCCTTCGTCCAGACCTCTCGGCAGCAGCGGATCACAGTCCGGCCTTTCACAGTCCCAGACGGGCTCGATAGGCAGCGAGCCAAAGAGCAAGCTAAGCGTGCCCATCCTGCTCGGGGCGATAGGCGTCCTGCTCGTGGGTTTGCTGCTGGCGATCTTTGCGCTGCCGCCGAAAAACCCGGCCCCCCCCCAGTCCGCCGCGAAGATTCAAACGCCCCCGGTCCCCCCGGAACCGCCGCAAAAAAACCCGCAAGCTGCCACGTCCCCGTCAGAAACCAGCGCAAAGACGACGGTGAGCAGCGCGGACCCAAAGAACAAAGCCGCAGCCGAACCAGTCGCCGACACTGCGCCCGCAGACAGTGCCGCAAAGCAGATCAAGAAAAAGCCGGTCAAGGTCGGCAGACCCGTCAAGCCACCGGGCACAGAGTCCGCAGCAGCGGCCCCCCCGCCTCCTGTCGTCGAAAAAACGGCCAAACCGACCGGCAAAACGGAGAAGACTGGCGGGGACATCGGTGTGTGGCGAGATCCGTAGTTGCTCTGCGCAGGATATTCCGATGAAGACGCAAAGACTCCACTTGGCTTGCCTGTTTCTAGTCGCTGCCGCGATCTTCCTTTCGGCCCGCGTCCACGCCGCACCGCCATCATCCGGCGGCAGCCTCACCGCGGAACAGCACATCGAGGAAGCACAAAAGCTGTTCAAAGAGCAGCAGTTTTCCGAAGCGGGAGAGCATCTGCTGGCCGCACACGAAACCAAGCCGCAGCCCGTGCTGCTGTTTAACGCCGGACAGGCCTACCGCAAAGCGCTCCGGCCCATTGAAGCGCGGAATGCCTACCAGAAGCTGATCGACGACTATCCGTCCCATCCCCTGGTGCCAGAGTCCAAAGGCTACGTGCAGACGCTGGACGCGCTGATTGCCGAGGTCAAAGAGAAGCAGCAGATCGAGCTTGCGCTCACCGAGCAGAAGAGCAAAACCGAAAAGGAACTGGCTGAAGAGCGCGCCCGACGCGAAGAAGTCCAAAAGGAGCTGAGCAAGTACAAGAAGCCGTTCTACAAAAAAGCCTGGTTTTGGCTGCTCGTCTCGGGTGTGGTGGTCGGCGGTGGCGTCGTCGCCCTGGCGGTCTGGGATCAGTACCGGCAGTCGCAGACCAAGGGAGGGACCCAGCACCTCCCCTTCTCCCTCACTGTGAACTACTAGAACAAGGAGCCACCGAGATGGGAACGCGCACAATCCGCCAGGCCATGCTCCTTTTGCCGCTGCTTTCGACGAGCTGCTGGGACAGACCACAGTTTGTGCTGGTGCTAGACGGGCTCGATGCCAGCTACAAAAAGCTCTACGTAAGCGCGACGCTCACCACTCCAGGCAGCGACGGAAGTAGCGGGGGAGGCCCAGGCAACGCCAGCACGCAAACGGTATTTGACCTAAACGGCACGAGCGGCAGCTTCGACTTCGGTCTCACGCTTGATGTCCCAAGCAACGCAAATGAACAAGGCCGCGTCGGTGTGGCCGAGCTGATGTTTGCCGATGACAAATGCATCAAGCGGATCGTCACCGTCCCGTTAAGTGGCACAAAAAACGGAGCCCTGACCAAATACACCGTGAACCTCAAGCCAGCAGCCGGCGAGGCCCCCCAGTTTGAAGAGGTTCCGATCATGCCCGTTGGCAGCAACGGCAGCGCCAAGAGCTGCTATCCCATCCAGCGGCCCGTCATCACCGCAGTCACCCGCGAGCTGAACGGCACCTGGGGTTCAGCGGTCAGTCGGCTCAAGATCCATGGCTGGGGTTTTGTAAAAGGAACCACCGTCAGCGCCCGCGTCGCCAGCGGCAGACCCGACACCGTCATGTGCGGCACACTCGGGGTCCAGTGCAGCGCTTGGGATGACACCGACATGTCGAAGAGCATTTCCGAAGCGACAACGACGCATATCACCGTCGATCTGAAGGACTTCACGCCCAAGCTGGCACCAGCCATTCTGACCCTTGGCAAGCTCCTGCCGCCCCAAGTGTCCAAGCTTGGCTTTCTGACCGATGCACGCCCAGCCAATATGGCGACCGCCCTGTTCCCATTTTCGGTCGCGGTGACTGCGACCGCCGACGGTCAGACCAAGAGCGACACCTACGCCGAGTTCCCGTAGCCACGGCCCCATCACGCCTCACGGCTTGACCAGGCAAGCGCCCTGCGTGGTGTCGCAGCTCACCGTGCCCATCGGCGGCATCGGACAGTCAGCCGTCGTCGCGCAGGTCGGGGAACAGCCCTTGCTCGTGCCCGTCAAAAGCTGGGCACACTTGCAGCCTTTGGAACCCATCGGACAGGCTGTCTTGCAGTCGGTGTCGCTTGTGCAGCTCGCCGGTCCCAGCATGCCATCTGCAGCCGCCATCATCCCATCAGGCGGCGGCATCCCATCCGGTGGTGGCGGCGGTGCCAGATCCGCTTTGCAGGCTGTCGGCCCAGTTGCCGTGCACGCCAGCGCAAGGTCCGGCTGCTCGATGGACGAAACCGAACAGCTCGTCGCCCCCGCGATCAGCAACACCAGCCCAAGTCCCAGTCCAACATACAGAAGATCCATCGCGCCTCGCTTCATGTGTCGTGCCTCCCAATCACTCAGACCCGCGGCCCGCTACGCTTGGGCAAGCGGCAAAACCCCGGCGCAAACAATCGTCTTGGCGTTTCCTTCCGGACTCGCTTTTTTGTATTGTCGCCTCTATGAGCAAGGGCGCTCCCAATCTCCCCGGTGCAGCAGATCCCAAAGGGAGTCTGTCTGCCGATTCCCTGCCCGTCGCGATTCCAGCCGATGTATCGCGCCGGAGCTTTCTTAAGCAGACCGGAGGCGCCGCTTCTGCCGCCGCGCTTCTTTCGCTGCCCACGCCAGGTGCTGCCGCCCCAGGGGGAACCGCTGCTCCCGCTGGACCGGCCCTTGTGCTGGGCCCAGGTGCAGTCCCGGTCACGCTTTTGGTCAACGGCAAGGCCCAAAAGCTGATGATTGAGCCGAGCGAGACGCTGGCCACCGTGCTACGCGACCGGCTCGGACTCACCGGAACCAAGGTGGGCTGCGATCGCGGCGGCTGCGGCGCCTGCACGGTCCATGTCGCCGGCAGCCCGCAGCTCGCCTGCATGACCCTGGCGCTCGACGTGGCAGGCATGGCCGGCAAGGACGCGCTGGCGATTACCACGGTCGAGGGGCTTGCCAAGGGGGCCCAGCTCCACCCGCTCCAGCAGGCCTTCATCGAAAAAGACGCGCTCCAGT
This sequence comes from Pseudomonadota bacterium, assembly GCA_035340095.1. Classification (GTDB taxonomy): domain Bacteria; phylum Myxococcota_A; class Polyangia; order Palsa-1104; family JAEUJZ01; genus JAEUKA01. Next base: position 6,192 of record DAORGN010000217.1, read on the forward strand.
GCGGCTACTGCACGTCCGGCATGCTGATGAGCTGCGCGGCGCTCCACGAAAAAGCCAAAGCCGAAGGCAAGCTCGCCGAGCTTGGCGAAGCCGATGTCCGCGCTGCGATTGCCGGCAACCTCTGTCGCTGCGGCGCCTATCCCCACATCATCAGTGCCGCCCTCGCTGGTGCCAAGGGAGGTGCCAAGTGAGTCGGATCGATCTTCCCGTTGGCATCGTCGGCGCAGGGCTCAGCAGCGAACCGCGTGAGGTTCCGGACGGGACACCACCAGCGTGGCCGGAAAACCAAAAGCTTGCGCAGGTCGGCAAGTCACCGCCACGCATCGACGGAACCGAAAAAGTCACCGGACGAGCGCGCTACACAAGTGACGTCAGCCGGCCCGGACTGCTGATCGGGCGGGTGCTCCGCTCACCGCATCCAAGTGCACGGGTTCACCGCGTCGATGTCAGCGAAGCGCTCAAGCAGCCGGGCGTCAAAGCCGCCGTCGTGCTGCCCAGCCTGCTTGGTGTCGCCGATGATGGCAGCGCCAAAGGCACCCAAGCGGCGCGCGTGCTGTACTACGGACAACCGCTCGCAGCGGTCGCCGCGCAGACCAAAGCCCAGGCCGAAGCAGCGCTCGCAAAAGTCAAAGTCGACTACGACGTGCTGCCGTTTGTGATTGACCCAAGCGAAGCGCGCAAGCCGTCCGCGCCCAAAGTCTTCGAGCAGCCGGTGACATCGCGTGGGTCAGCAGGTGGCGGTGGCAGCAAAGACAAGCTGCCCCAGACAGGCAACGTCCGCGGTCCCAAGCGCAGCACGGCGCGCGGTCGCGACACCGACAAGCAAGCCGCCCAAGTCACCCAAGCCCTGCTCGCGGGGCCACAGGGAGTCCGGGCGACGTATCGCACCCAGGTCCAGACCCACTCGGCGCTCGAAACCCACGGCCTTTTGGCAGAGTGGAACCCCGCTGGTGATGAGCTAACGGTCTGGGCATCGACCCAGGGAATCTTCTCGGTACGCGACGAGCTGGCTGAATACCTGGGCTTGTCACCGACCAAAGTTCGGGTCATCACCGACTACACGGGCGGTGGCTTTGGCGCCAAGTTCGGCGCGGGCAACTACGGTGTGCTCGCTGCCCTGCTGGCCAAGGACGCCAAGTCGCCGGTTCGGATCATGCTCGACCGTCGGGAAGAACACCTCGCCGTCGGCAACCGCCCAGGCTCCGAACAGACCGTTGCCCTGTCTGCCAGCGCCGATGGCAAGCTCACCGCGATCGAAGTCAAAGGGTTTGGCTTTGGCGGCGCTGGTGCAGGTGCCGGGTTTGGCGGCCCGGCGCTGTCGCTTTACGACGCCCCGGCGATCTACGTCGAGGAGTCCGATGTCTTCACCCACAGCGGACCGCTCGCAGCATTCCGCGCGCCAGGACATCCGCAAGGCTGTTTCGCTCTGGAACAAGCGATGGACGAGCTGGCCGAGCGACTGCACCTAGACCCCTTGGTCTTGCGCGACAAAAACGACACCCATGCAGCGCGACGCGAAGAGCGCAAGCGACTGGCGGCGGCATTCGGCTGGGGAAGTCGCACACCCGCTGGACAAGGGCCACGGCTCGGCAAGCTGGGCGAAATCCGTCGCGGCATCGGCGTCGCACAGGGCTGCTGGTATCACCTGGTGAACCTCGAATCGAGTGCCGAAGTGCGCATTCACCGGGATGGCAGCGTCGAAGTCCTGACCGGCGTGCAAGACATCGGCGGCGGCATCCGAACCCCCCTGGCCCAAGTCGTCGCCGAAGAGCTGCAAGTCCCGCTCAGCAAAGTCAAAGTCACCATC
>DAORGN010000218.1:0-7958 GCA_035340095.1 Pseudomonadota bacterium
CAAGCGGTACCGTTTCGCTATGCGAGTCTCTTTCGCCGCCGCTGTCTGCACCTGGGGGTTGGTCACCTGTGCAGGCCTGACCGCTCAAGCTGCCGAACCAACCGACGTTGCCAGCTCGTTCGAGTTCGAAAACAAGAAGCCGTTCGGTTTCCGCGCTGGCGCCACGTACAACTACACGTACAAGACAGCCAGCATTGGCCGTGAGTCGCTGCCGCTCCTCCAGAGCCCGACGACTCGGAACTACTTGCTGACCAAGTACGGCGGTACGGAACTCGCGCGGACCGAAAGAGTCCCCGACCTTTTGTACACCCAGAAGCGCCAGACGCTGATGGCCGAGCTTGCCATCGGTGTGTTCCGCGACCTGGAAATCGGCGTCAGGCTGCCGATCGTGCTGCGCGATGAGCGCTCGTACAACCTGGACCCAAACGCCGGTTGGAACAACTGTCCAGCCCCGGTGAGCGACAGCTCGGGCGGCGGTTCGGGTTGGGACTGCGTCGCTTATGCGTCGTCGACGTATCTGGATGGCATCTACCCGATTGAACCGGCAGACCTGCGCGGATCGACGATTTTTGCGCCGCCAGTCCGCGGAGCAACGGGTCTCAAGTCGACCGGGCTCGACGGCTTTGACACGATCAACCTGTGGCTGCAAGGCGCCCCGGTTTCGCAAAAGCGCGACCCGTCGAAGCCCACTTGGGTCATCGGCGTCGAGTACCAACTGTCGATCGGCAACGTGATGGGCTACGACAACACGCGCGCCTATCTCGGATACGACGAAACGGCAAGCCCGTCGGCAGCAGCGCAAGGCCTGGTATCGAACGCGAACACCAGCGAAAAGGGCTGGCGCGGCGTCAGCGACGGTCTGGATCGCTTGGTCGCTCGCACGGCACTTTCGCACAAGTTTAAGTATGTCGATCCGTACTTCTCGCTGGCGTACATCCTGCCGATCGCGCGTCGTTCCGACACGCCATGGTCGGTTGACTACGGTTTCCAGCAGAAGCGTCCGTCGCCGCAGCAGCAGGCCAACATGGTCTTCGGCTTCGAAGCGACGCCGTGGGAACAGAAGGCCAAAGGTCACCGGCTCGCGCTCGATTTCCGAGGCGGACTCAACTTCACCTTCCTGGGTCGTGGTTATTCGGAAGCGTGGGAACTTTTGGCATCGTCAAACGCGCTGATCTGCGACGACCAGACCGCGCTGCCGCCCGCGTTTAATTACAAGGACGCCAACGCCTATGATGCGCTGCCGCCCGAGCCCGGCAAGGCAAGTGGCGGTACGGTGACGCAGGGCACGTTCAATCCGGCCTGCCGCACGCCAGGTGCGACGCCGACGAACACGCCGCACCAAGGCTATCGACTGCCGAACGCCAGCCCGTACTACCAGAAGCCGTACACTGGCATCACGCTGATCGAAAACTACATGACGTTTACCGCCGACGCGGGCGTCATCCTCGAGCTGTTCCGCCACATGCGGCTGCGGCTTGGCTTTACCTATGCGCGGACCCAGGGACACCTGATCACCACCGACGACGCCGGTACGACGAGCTATCCGTCGAACGTCGATCGCAACAACGCGAACAACCGCGTCATCACGATACCGCCGGCGTCGAACCCGGTCTGCAACTCGAACCGCGTCGACCTGTCGTGCCCGATGGACTGGAACCCGGCCTACCGGGCGGTCATCAACCAGCCGGGCCGTCGCTACTATGTCGACGACATCAACACGCTCGGCGGCTCGGCGATGCTCCAGGGCTACTGGTGATTCGCTTCCGCCACCGTGTCCGGCAGCTTTTCCTTTAGCACCAGGCTCCGCAGTCTCTCCATTGTCTCTTTGATTCCCCCGACGTGGTTGCGCCGCAAAATCCACTCAGGCGCCCAGCGCGCAAGCTCTAACGTGACATCGTAGGTGACTTTGCATCGGGTGTGCTCCGCGTCGGTGAGCGGCTCGACCCGCCAGCGCGACACCAGGCGGCGGAAGTAGCCGGGCTGGGCGGTGCGCTCGATGATGAAGGCATGATCTTGCGGATCTTCGAGCGAAACGACCTCTTCGACCCACTTGACGCTGCCTATCGGCCAAGGCTTGCGCATTTCGACGGAAACCACCCGCCGATCGGCATGCGCCGAAAGAACCTCGACGCTGTGGGCCGGAAACAGCGGGATGAAGTTGTTCGGCTCGGCGAGCATCGCCGCCACCTTGGCTGCTGGCGCCTCGAGCACCGTTTCTGCGACGGTGTGAACGCCAGACGTAGCCGGCAGCGATCGCGCAATCACCGTCCCGGCATCTTTTGCCGATCCGGCGACGGGCCACGCCCCAAACGCCCAAACCCCAAACGCCAACGCAACAAGCTTCCTTTCGCGAAGTGCCAGCATGTGGGGAACGGTACGAACCTGTTATGTCGCGGTCAACCGCAAATCAAATGAAGGACTGGCATGGCGGTACGTCGTCCCTATACTGAGGGCCATTCGGAGGATGTCATGAGCGTTCGATTCTCTCGCTGGATGATGATGGGTGCGCTTTTCGTCGGTGGTTTTTCCGCGCTGCCGTTTGCACAGGCCGAAGGCAGCATTGCCGGCGCGGTTTCAGGCAAGCCGTTTTCTGTGACGGTCGCGCAAGTGACGGCAGCCAAGGGGCAGCCGGTGAAGGCCGAGGTGGTGGTAAAGCCCGGCGCTGGCTATCACATAAATGAGGAATTCCCGACCAAGCTGTCGCTCAAGGCACCCGCCGGGGTCACGCTGGCCAAGGCCGATCTAGGCAAAGCCGACGCGAAGATGAGCAAAGACGAGTGCCGCTTTGAAGTCACACTGACGGGCAACGAAGCGGGCCAAAAGACCGTGCCGGGCGAGCTAAAGTTTGCCGTCTGCACCGACACCACCTGCGATCCGCAAAAAACCGCCGTCAGCATCGCTCTCAGCGTCAAGTAAGCCGCCATGCCGATCCCGCTGCCTGCTCACAACTCGGCGTTTGGCGATCGCCACCAAGGCGGCGCCCGTCCCGAGTTTCGTTTCTACTTCGACATCGTCTGTCCATATGCCTACCTGGCATCGACACAGGTGGAAGGCTTTGCCGAGAGGCTCGGCGCGCGCATCGACCATCGCCCGATTTTGCTCGGCGGAGTGCTCAAGTCGCTCGCGTCGACGCCGGCAGCTGGTCCGCCCGCCAAACAGGCGATGACGCGCGTGGATGTGGCGCGCTGGGCCCAGCACTTTGGCGTCGAGCTGCACTTCCCCGCCGAGCATCCGCGACGAACCGTCGAAGCGATGCGACTTTTGACCTGGGCCCCCCGGCTCAGCATCCCGTCGCTCATGGCGGCACTTTATCGCGCCTATTGGGTCGAAGGCCGCGACATTGCCGATGTCGAGGTGTTGCTGGACATCGCTGAATCGGTCGGCCTTTTGCGCAGCGAAGCCCAAAAAGGACTGCTAAGCCCAGCAGTGTCGCAGGAACTGAGACGCCAGACCGACGCTGCAATTGCCGATGGAGTGTTCGGTGTTCCGACGTTCATCGTCGAAGGGGAAAGCGGTCCGCGGCTGTTTTTCGGACAAGATCGTCTGATCTTTGTCGAAGAAGCGCTGCGCAGTCATCCGCTGATGCGCGACGAAGGCTCGACCCGGCCCCCGCGTGCGGTAGCGCCGACTCCGATTGGCGAGTACGGCGCCCAAGTCGCCAATCAGGCACGCAAGCTGACGTTTGTGTATGACCTGTCGAGCCCGTTTGCGTATCTGGCATCCACCCAGGTGGAAAAACTGGCGGCGGCCTGCGGAGCAGAAGTCGAGTTCTTCCCCATCCTGCTTGGCGGCCTGTTCCGCAGCATCGGGACACCGATGGTTCCGATTTCGACCTATCCGGAAAGCAAGCGGCGGCACGCGCTGGAGGACATGAGTCGCTGGGCCCATCACTATGGCGTCTCGTTTCATTTCCCGTCGCGTTTTCCGATAAACACGGTAGCGGCGCTGCGGCTTCTGCTTTTGGCTGGGGACAACATTGCGCCGCTCACGCATACGCTGTTTCGGCTGTACTGGGTCGGGGATCAAGACCTGGGCGATGTGCAAGTCCTGGAGCGGGCGCTTTCCGAGGTCGGACTCGATCCGCGGCTTATCGACCGCGTCGGTGAGCCGGAGGTCAAAGCCAAGCTGCTTGCCAACACCAAACAAGCCGAAGAGTGGGGCTGTTTCGGCGTGCCGTCATTCCTCGTCGCCCAGCATCACGGCAAAGCCGAGCTGTTTTTCGGCCAAGATCGCCTGCTGTTCGTCGAAAAAGCCCTGCGCCGCGGCACGTCGCACTGATGCACGGACATGTCGCGCCGACACTGCGCCAGACCCAGGTCGCGCGGCATCCCACAAGGCGTCCGACGAAGCTTAGGTGGCTTTCGGCTCTTTGACGTAAAAGAGCGTGATCGTCAGACAGTGGAACTCGCGGTCCGAGCTCTGAGTGACCACCTTGTCGACGACGCGCAACGACGGATTGCTGCGCAACCAACGGGAGATGTTTTCGCCTAGCTCCTCTCTCTCGCGAGCTTTGGTCGCCGAAAAGACCTTCACGCCGGTGTACACCATCTCCCAAGCTCCTTCACCCTGCGGCACCGCGTATTTTGTGACGGTGCCGGGGTTGGAAAAGGTACCGAAGTAGCCTAACTAGATATCATAGTTCTCTCGCAGCAAAAGGCCGAAAAATCGTCTCAGCTGCATGTGGCCCGTATCGTTGACCGAAAGAGAGACGCGCCGCTATGATGGCGCCGCTTTTTTCACCCTGACTGTCGCTGCACGGCTTGTTTTCCGACGGCGAAATATTTGCGAAAACGCCGTGGCGACGACGAAAAGAGGAACAATATGTACGTGACGAGCAAAGATCTGTGGTTTGTCGCTGCAAAGCGGACGCCATTTGGCACCTACGGTGGAACGCTGAAGGACTTCACGGCGACGGATTTGGCAGTGCATGCAGCCAAAGCCGCGATTGCCGCAGGCGGTGTCGCCACGGCAGATATCGATCAAGTGATCTTCGGCAACGTGCAGCAGAGCTCGGCGGACGCGCTGTACCTGGCCCGTCACATTGGTCTGCGATCGGGCGTGCCGGTGCCGGCGCCAGCGCTGACGCTCAACCGGCTGTGTGGATCGGGTTTCCAGGCGGTGATCTCGGCGGCAGAACAAATTCTTCTTGGTTCCGCGACGACGGTGTTGTGCGGCGGCACGGAATCGATGTCGCAAGCGCCACACGTTCTGCGCGGCGCACGCTGGGGTTGGCCGCTCGGCAAGCCGCCGGCAATCAGCGACACGCTGTGGGACGCGCTGACCGATACGTTTACCGGCATGCCGATGGCGATGACCGCCGAAAAGCTCGCCGAGCAGTACAAGATCAGCCGCACCGAGTGTGACGAGTTTGCGCTGACCTCGCAGAAGCGCTGGGGCGAAGCGCAGGCGAGCGGCTGTTTCGAAGCGGAGTTGGCGCCCATCGAGATCACCAGCAAAAAGGGCACGGTGCGCTTTGCCCAAGACGAACACCCGCGTCCACAGACGACGATCGAGGGACTGGCCAAGCTGCCGACGGTGTTCAAAAAAGACGGCGTGATCACCGCAGGCAACGCTTCGGGCATCTGCGACGGTGCGGCAGCGCTGATTCTGACCACCCGCGAACACGCCGAGTCGAAGGGTTATAAGCCGCTCGGACGACTGATCGGCTGGGGAATTTCGGGCTGTGACCCGACGGTGATGGGCATAGGTCCAGTGCCGGCGATTCGCAACCTGCTGGCGTCGACGCGCACGCAGGTTTCGGACTACGACCTGTTCGATGTAAATGAAGCGTTTGCACCTCAGTTCCTCGCGGTCGCCAAAGAGCTCGGTCTGCCGCTTGCGCAGAGCAACGTCTGCGGTGGCGCCATTGCGCTGGGTCATCCGCTCGGGGCGTCGGGCGCGCGCATCACCGCCAACCTGCTCCATGAACTGCGTCGGCGCGGCGGCAAGCGCGCGATCGGCGGCGCCTGCATCGGTGGCGGCCAAGGCATCGCCATCGCCATCGAAAGCGTCTGACCAAGGTCAAGGAAGAGGCCCACATGACCCAGCAAGCCGCCTCAGACATCATCTACGACTGGAACTTGCACGATACGCACGCGCCACTGTGGCCAGCGAAGTTTTCGCTGTTCGACGAAACGCTGCGCGACGGACTCCAATCGCCATCGGTCCACGATCCGAGCATTGAGGACAAGATTCAGCTTGTGCTGCTGCTCGATCGAATCGGCGTCGAGTATGTGGACATTGCGCTGCCCGGCGCGGGTCCACGAGCAGTCGAAGATGGTCTGCGGCTGGCCTGCGAGATTCGCGATCGCAAGCTGCGAATCCGTCCCGCCTGCGCCGCGCGCACGCACCTGAACGACGTCCGTCCGATCGTCGAAATTTCGCAAAAAGCCGGCATCGCGATCGAGGTCATGACGTTCATCGGCAGCTCGCCGATTCGCCAGTTTGCGGAAAACTGGGACAAAGAACGCATCCTCAAGATGTCGGCGGAAGCGGTGTCGTTCGCAGCGCAAAACAACCTGCCCTGCACTTACGTCACCGAAGACACCATCCGATCGCGACCCGAAATGCTGGCGCCGCTGTTCAAAAACGCCATCGACTCGGGCGCGCACAGGCTGTGTCTGTGCGATACGGTCGGGCACGCAACACCGACGGGCGTTGACAGCTTGGTGCGCTTCGCCCGGTCGGTGATCGTTGGAATGGGGCTCGACGGGAAAATTGGCATCGACTGGCACGGACACAACGATCGCGGTCTCGCCGTCATCAATTCGCTGTCGGCACTTCGTGCGGGCGCAGATCGCATCCATGGCACGGTGCTCGGCGTCGGAGAACGAGTCGGCAACGCCGCGCTCGATCAGCTGTTGGTTAACCTGTATCTGATGGGCGCGCTGCCAGACGATCGGGATCTGTCGTCGCTGGATGCGCTGTGTACGCTGATTTCGCGCGCCTGTCAGGTGCCGATTCCGTACAACTATCCGGTGTTCGGCACCGATGCATTCCGGACAGCGACAGGCGTACACGCGGCGGCGATCATCAAGGCCGAGCGCAAAGGCGATGCATTTTTGGCCGACAGGATCTATTCGGGCGTTCCTGCCGCGATGTTTGGTCGTCGGCAAGAGATCGAAATCGGGCCGATGTCAGGCGAATCGAATGTGGCCTACTGGCTACAGCGCAACGGGATCGCGGCGTCGCAAGACGCGGTAAAGCGCGTGTTCGCAAAAGCAAAGTCGGCCAATCGACTGCTCTCGACTGCCGAGATTCTTGCGGTGGTACAAGCGACGGATTGCCAATCGACTTGACGGCGCGTCCCTCCCCGCGGTCTAGTGAAATAAAGTGCCTTTTGCCGCAACTTCTGCGGCCCAAAACCACCGGGCTATCAGGCGAACCGGCGACACCGGGGAGCAGGCGAATGAGCGACAAGAACAAGTTCAACGGTGTGAAGGTCTTCTCAGCGACGATGGCGCAGGAACGCGATCAGCTCGGCGAAAAAGTGACCGCGTGGCTGGCAGAACGACCTGAGCTCCGCGTCGTCGACACCATCGTCACGCAGTCGAGCGACGAAGCGTTCCACTGTCTGGCCATCACGCTGTTTTACCAAGACGATCGCGTCTAGCACCGGACCCCTCCATCCTGTGCGCCCGCCCCGGCGTTGTGATCTTTTGCACAGCGCCTTCTGCCGACCTAAACCCCGGATAGAAAAGCTTTGTCTGACTAGGCCGCGTCGTGGGACACTGCGACCATGGCCGGTGTGTAAGCGCGAGGCACGCCGGGCTCCGTTGCCATAGCTCATGATTGGCCAGGTCGTCGGAAACTATCGCTTGGTGCAAAAGGTCGGGGAAGGCGGCATGGGCGCCGTCTACGAGGCCGTCCGCGAAGACATCGGCAGCCGCGCCGCGATCAAAGTCCTGCACAAAGAGCTAGCCCTAAACCCCGAAATGGCCACCCGCTTCTTCAACGAA
>DAORGN010000219.1:0-7763 GCA_035340095.1 Pseudomonadota bacterium
GGAGCGTCGTGGCAGATGAGCTGACCTTCGCCTTCTGAAAGCTCACATGTCCACAGAATCGGCGGCGGCACCGCCAGCGCACCCAGTTGTTCCAGCCGGAGCGCGGTGTTTTGCAGTGCATCCGATTCCAGCTCGGCCCCGACGCGCTCGGCATAGGAAATCAGCAGATCGCGTTCGTGTCCTGTAAAGCCGCTGTTTCCGGGCCGGTCGACGAGCATCACCCCGAGCGGGCGAATCCGACCGAGCACTGGCACCACCGCAAACGAGCGCGGACCCGCGATGGTGTGCACCGCATCGAGGATCTCCGACGGCAGCGCGCCACCCGCTAGATCGGCGACGTCGGTGGTCAGCAGCACGCGCTCTTCACGCAGCGCCCGGACCAGCAGGCTGCGCTCGAGCTTGAGTGGAATGTGCAGTCCGCCGACCTGGAACCCCAACGCATGCTCGACTTGCAGCAGATCGCCGGCGGAGCGTGGATTGACGGCGACGGCCATGCGCAAGACGTGCCGGTCTTCTTCGAGCAGCGCGAGGCTGGCGCTGTTACACGGCAGGGTCTGGGCGACGGCGTGCAAGATCGCTTGTAACGACGAAAGCGCGGACGTTGTCTCGGACACCTGGGGAGAATCGTCGTGTCAGGGCACGCTGTCAATCAGCGACGCTGGTATTGCAAAAGCCCGAGCCGTGACAACATCAGTTCCGTCGGAATGCGCAGCCGTCCACGACGAATCGGCGGTGGTGTTTCTGTTTCACGCCGTTGGCTTTCGGTGTTTCCCAGTCGGTCAAAAAGAAGCTGCGAGGGCAGAAGTTCCGCCGGACAGACCACCGAGCAGGAGCCACAGCCGGTGCAGCCCGAAAGCGCAGGTCCAGATGCCTTGGGTCCGAAGCTGCGCATCGCTTGGTGGGGCAAAAGATCGTCGGGACAGAAGCTGCTGCACAGGTCACAGCCAAGGCAAGCATTGGCAATGCGGGCTTCTGGACTTCGCAGCAGCCGAACGCGCCGCAGTAGTGCGTGCTGAGCGGGCAAAATCAGCAGATGGTCCGCGTCGGCGGGCAGCGGTTCATCTGCGCCCCACACGGTTCCTTTGAGCGCTCCACCGACGATGGCAACCCAGGCGGCGTGCATGCTGCCAGCGCAAAGTCGAACCAAGTCGCGCGGTGTCCATTCCCCGCTGGCGGATGCACTTGGCTGGTTCAAGTCGAGCACCAGCGGCTGATTCACCGCACCAACGACAGAACACAGACGGAGCGGCGCAAGGCCCTGCACAAGCGCACCCACTTGCGCGACGACAAGCGCCGAGAGCACCAAGCTGCGGCCCGCTTCCGGGGCCAGATCAACTTCGGGCAGCGACGGGAAAACTGCGGGCGTCTTTTGGACCACCAGCGTCGTTTGGCCGCACAGCTTGCGCAGATCCGCAATTCTGGTATCGGACGACGAACAGAAGCCCACCTGCGGGACGGCACAGGCCAGCTTGAGCGCCGCCGCGCCATCTTGCAAAAGCGGCCCATATCGGGTCGACAGGGCTTCGCCGAGCTGACCGAGCGGCGGTTCATCGTCCAGATCGACCCAAATCGCCGCCAAAAGGCCTGGCCGCGCATCGACCCAGCGTGGCCACAGCTGTTTGTGAAGACCGACGTCAGCAAACAGCTTGCGGAGCTGCGCCGCGGCCTGTGCGCGCTCGGGCCCGAGTCGCTGGGCATAAAACGGCGGCAGGGTGCTTTGCGCAAGGTCGGCCATGGGCGCGGCCATGCTAGCAGAAACCGCAATGATCCCGCAGGTCTACACGGAAAGCTGGCGTCGGCCTTGCGATCCGTCACACTGAAATCTTGGTGTACGAGGCGGCGGGCAACGCACAGCGCTCTTCACGACTTATGGAGACCACCGTGATGCCGAGACGCTTTCTACTCGTCCTGAGCCTTTTGGCTGGCTGTGACGGATTGTGGTCGGGCCTGCGTGAGCCGGTGCCCGAAAACTGTGTACAGAATCCGTCTGCGTGCAGCGATGGTCAGGTCTGTAACGCCGTCACCGAGCTGTGTGAAGCCGCGGGTGGGGCTTTGGACCTGGCGATGACCGATGGTGTGGCTGGACCGTGTCGTCCGACGGATTTTTGTTGGCAAAGTCCGCTGCCGACTGGCAACAACCTCCGCGCGGTGTCGATGCTGTCGTCGACGAGCGGTTTTGCCGTTGGGGAACTCGGCGGGCTTTGGCAGCTTTCGGCGGCGGGCTGGTCGGCGTTCCGGACGACGTTCAAAGACACGCTGCTCGGCGTGGCGGCGATTTCCGACAACCAAGCGGTGGCCGTCGGTCAAAACGGTCTCGTGCTGCGTTTTGACGGCAATCAGTGGTCCAAAACAAGCTGCAATACCGCGGTGACGCTGCGCAGCGCGTATGCGATGTCCCCGTCGGATGTTTGGATCGTCGGTGACCAAGGTACGGTGCTTCGGCTCGCTGGTTCGACGTGCACGCCGCTGACCGCAGGGACCGCGCTGACGCTTTACGCCGTCCGCGGCATCGATGCGGCCAATGTTTGGATCGTCGGCCAGAACGGCACGGTGCTTTTTTACGACGGACAGGGCTTCCGCTCCCAGATGTCCGGCACCAAAGAAGACCTGCTCAGCCTGCACGTCTTGTCGACGACCGAGGCCTATGCCAGCGGCACCCGCGGCACCGTGCTCAAGTTTGCCGGCGGCAGCTGGACTGGGATCAGTCTGGGCACCACGCTGTCCGTCGATGCAGTCGGTGGGCGAACGGGTCAGATGTTGGCCGCGACGAGCAACGGCGCTGCCTATCGGTTCGAAGCGGGCGGATGGAAGTTGTTTCCGACCGGCAGCACCTATCGCCTGACCGGAATCAGCGCGTCTGCGACCGACACCTGGCTCGTCGGCGACTACGGAACCATTCTGTCGTTCGATGGCCAGAACGTGACGCGCCGCACCGGCAACATCGAAACGTTTAACGGCATCCTCAACATCGGTTCGGACTCGTGGGTCGTCGGTGAATTGGGTGGAACCTATCGCTATCAAGGCGGCGGCTGGCAGCCGGTGGCGTCGGGCGTGAACTTGCCGCTGTGGTCGCTGTGGGGTAGCTCGCAGACGGACGTTTGGGCCGTCGGTCCGGCTGGATCGGTGATTCACTGGGACGGCGTGTCGTGGCAGCCGCGAACCGCGCCGGTGCCATCTCCGCGCGGCATAAGTGGGACGGCGGCAAACAACATCTGGATGGTCGGCAGCACCGGCAACATCAGTCGCTACGACGGCACAAGCTGGAGCAAAGAACCGAGTGGCACGGGCGCGGATCTTTACGCGGTGTGGGCTTTCGACGCGAGCAACGTCTGGGCGGTCGGCACCAGCGGTTCCGTCGTCAGGCGCAGCGGCGGCAAGTGGCAAGCGGAAGTAGCGCCGACGACGCTGGGACTTCTGGGCGTTTGGGCTGCGGATGCAAACACCGTGTTTGCCGTTGGAGAACAAGGAACGCTGTTGCGACGCTCGGCGAACGGCTGGATAAAAGAACAAAGTGGCACCAGCGCCAGCCTGTGGGGCGTGATGGGATCGTCGGCAGCTGCGGTCTGGGTGGTGGGAACCGGCGGACAGATTTTGGAAAACAGCAGCGGCGCTTGGAAGTCGGTGCCGAGCGGAACGACAAACGATCTGTTCCAGCTCGCGGTGCGTGGCAGTCAGGTGCTCGTCGTCGGCGCGGGTGGAACTGTGATCAGCAAATCGCAGTAGCCAGCAAGTCGGCAAGCTTCACCGCCCGCCAGCCGCCGTCTTTTTGGACAAAGCCGCGATCGATCGCCAGATCGACATCGCTGTGAAGCTGCTCGGGCAGCGCTTCGCCCGATACAATCCGCGCCTGCGTCGGGTCTTGTAGCTGCGCAAGCTGGCTGCGCAGTCCCGACGCTTCACAGATCGCAAGTGGTGGGCGCGCACCTCGTCGCAGACGGCGATTTCCAGGCTGTCCCCCGATTCGATCGTCGGTGAGTCTCTGCGGCAGCACCACAAAAAAACGGCGCAGGTGTTTGTGGTCTTCGGCGTATTTTTCGACGAAGCGTTCCTGGGCGGTCGATTCGACGCAGCGCGGACTGCGGGCTTTGCGAACCTGCGAAATCGCGTCTTGCGCGGTGTGGCCTTCGTGGATGAGCAGCGACGCCGCGATCGTGCCCGAACGACCCCAGCCGCCGATGCAGTGGATCAGCACTTCTTTGCCTTCGCCGAGCCAGCGCAACAGTTCCTGACACAGCGCCCGCGTCGCCAGCAGATCGGTCGGCGGTTCGGCATCGCGCATCGGAAAGTGGATGTTTTGCAGACCGGCTTTTCGCAGCGCGCCGCGCAGACCGAACACGCCGTAAAACTCCAGCTCGCGATCGTCGACCAGCGTCACCGCCACATCGACCCCGAGCGAGCGCAGCTTGGCCACATCGTCTTCGACGGTGCCCCCGAGGTCAGGCCGCCCCGGACACGCCGACAGACCGAGTCGTCCCGGTCCGGTCACAAGCGATCGTTCCCCCGTGGCCAGCCAGTCGATGCGAAGCAGCGACGCTCCGTGCGGAATCAGCATGCCGATTACTTTACTCTGTGACGGTTTGGTGACGCGAGTTCGCTGACACTGGCTGCAAAGCTTGCTAACCTGCGCCGCCGTGCCGTCCGCAACGTCGTCGTCCGACATTCTGACTCTGCCGTTTGTTCCCGCTTACGAGTCGAGCGAGACCGCGACGCCTGTGCCTGCGCCAAAACCTGCGGCGAGCGGCGAGCTTTTGACACGGGCGTTGTCACTTTTGTGTCCCCTTCCGCAAGCGCTGCCAAAGCGCGACGAAAATGCACCGATTCCGATCGGGGACAGCAGCGACGACAGCGCGGCGGCGATTGCGAGCTTGCGGCTTGTGCTTGGACTGCTTGCCGACCACGGCTATCAGCATGTGGCGCTGTGTCTTTTGGCGGACGAAAGCGAAGCGCTGACGGTGTGGGTGAGTGACGCGCCAGGCGAATCGGTGATATCGGCTCGACGGCTGCCGATTTTGGCCCTGCGTGCGCTGTTTTCCCGCGCCGCGATGGCGCAGCTTGCCGAACCGGATGCAGTCGCGCAGCTTGCCGCGGTGTTTGGCCTGCCCGCTGGGTCGTCGTCGGTGATGTGGGCATGCCTTGTCCCGCCGCCGCCGCATGGGCGCGATCTGGGCCGTTTTGCGCTGATCCTGGCGACGGATACAGATTCGGAACCGACGAAAAACGACATCGAAGCGCTGACGCCGCTTTTGCAAGTGCTGGCGCTCACGCTGCCGGGGCTGCGGCTTGATGAAAGTGTGCGCGAACGAACCCGACCGCTGCGCGTCGAGCTGGTTGCACCCCCCGTGCGTTCTCCCGGACTTGGCCGCTATCGCGAGTTTTTTGAATCGAGCACCGACGGAATCATCGTGCTGGATGGCGACGGCCAGGTGGTGTGGTTAAACCGCGTCGCTGAGCAGCTCACCGGGTATGCGACGGCGGGGCTTTTTGGCCGTCCTCTTTCCCACTATGTTCCCGAAGCGCAGCGCGAAAAAGTCGGCAAGATTCTGTCGGAAGTGCACCTGGGCCAGACGCCGTCGAACTTTGATCTGCCGCTGACTTCGACGTCGCAGGAAACGCTGACGCTGTCGGCATCGACGTCGCAGATTGCCGAACCGCAAAGGCTGTGCGTCGTCACGTTCCGCGATGTCACCGAAAGGCGACAGCTGGAAGCGCAGCTGCGGCGGGCCAAAGAGTTTCTCGACCGCGTGATTGACTCGACGGTGGACGGCATCGTGGTGTCCGATTTGCGCGGCAACATTCGCATTTTCAACCAGGGCGCAAGCCGCATCACCGGCTACTGTCCCGACGAAGTGATCGGGCGGCTGCGGGTCTGGCGGCTGTTTCCCGAGCGCGAAGCCGTGCACATCATGGCCGAGCTGCGCTCGAGCGACTTTGGCGGGCCGGGACGGTTGCTGCAGGCGCGACGCATCATCGTTGGCAAAGGCGGCGAGCGCATCCCGGTGGCGCTGACGGCAGCGATGATTCGCGACGGTGAGCGCGAGCTGGCGACGGTCGGGATTTTTCAGGATCTGCGTGAGCGCTTGCAGATGGAAGAGAGTCTGCGCAATGCCAAACAGCAGCTTGAACAGACGCAGAAACAGGCGGTGCTCGTCGAGCTGGCGGGCACCACGGCGCACGAACTGAACCAGCCGCTTCTATCGGTGATGGGCTATGCGGGGCTTTTGAAACAGAAGCTGCCGACGGAATATGTCGAACTGCACCGCTTTGCCGACGTGCTGTTGCATGAATCGGAGCGCATGGCCGACATTGTGCGCAAAATCGGACGGATCACGCTCTACGAGACCCAGTCCTACGTGGGCGAGACGCGAATTTTGGATCTGAACAAGTCGTCGGGCGAGCCAGCACCGCTGCCTCCGGAGCCGCCACCGCGACCTATCAGCGACGGGCCTCTGTTTTCGCGGGTACGGCGGCAGAATCCGTCGTAAAAACAGCGCAAATTGGCCCAAAACCGCTAAAAACAAGCACTTTTGAGGAGCCTTGCGATGTCGCTTTCCGTGTCAAACAAGACGCTGTTGCTTTTGCCTGTGCTGTGGCTTGTCGGTTGTACCGATCCCGCCCCCGAAACCCAGATGGAACCGCCGCCAGTGCCGCCGTCGCCTGACCTTTCGCTTGTGCAGGACATGAGCCAGCCTTTGGGACCGGATCTGTTGGCGCGCTGCGAGCTGCCCTACGACGTGCGCAACATTGACAAAGTGTCGACGGGAACGGTGACGGTGATGACCGCGCCGAGCGATCCGATGGTGTTTACCGCGGAAGTCGATGCGACGGCGGGCGGATCGATGAAATATGGCGAAAATCCGTTTGTTTATCTGGACCTGATTGGGCGCAAAAAAGTCGACATCACCGACGTGCAGTCGCCAAATCAAGGTGGCTGGGACATTGCGCTCAAGCGCTGGCAGCTAAAAATCAACAGCGGCGATTCCGGAAATGGCGGCGTCACCGTGGCGATTGTCGACGGAAAAAACCTGGCGGACGTGACCAAACCGCCGGCTGGACCGTATGAAGCGGACGCCTATTTCGACGGAAAATGCGTGTTCCAAGCCGATCCGATTGGGGGGCTGGGAACTGCGCTGTCCGACTGGTACGACTACGAAAGTGGGACAAGCCGCATCATTCCCAAAAAAGAAGTCATCGTGCTGAAGCGCCGCGACGGGCAGGGCTACATCAAGCTGCAAATCTTGAGCTACTACAAAGGCTCGACGAGCGCAAACTACAGCCTGACGTGGAGTTACCTGCCGTGAGCCGACGGCTGTGCGTTTTGTTTTTGTGCAGCGGTCTTGTCGGTTGTGGGTCAGACGCAGCGTGGCAAGTGCCAGATCCCGACGGCGAGCGCGTTGCTACGCTGGCGCAAAAAATTCGCCCCACCGACGGAACGGGCTGGAATAACAACGGCTTTGGTGTGGCCGCAGACGTCTACGATCCTCCTGGCGGTCACTTTCGCGTTTTTTACGTCACCAGCACCGACAACGCTGTCGATCCCACCGACGTGCTGCCGAAAAATGGCGTACCTGACTTTGTCGAAGCCGTCGGAGCCGCGGCGGAAGCGACGTATCAAAGCACGGTCTTGGCGCGCGGTTTTCGTCAAATGCTCGACGACAGCGTCTATCACGACCGACCGGATTTTGGCGGCGACGGACGGTTTGACATCTATCTGCGCTGGGCCGGCAAGGGCAGCGACGGGTATCGCGTCACCGAAGCCTGCACCG
>DAORGN010000220.1:0-7760 GCA_035340095.1 Pseudomonadota bacterium
CTCTGGCGCAGGCGGAACGGCATACGGGCAGGCGAACAAGCCGGCCGCAGCAGCACAACCGGCAGCAGCCCCGGCGGCGGACCCGCCAGCGGCAGAGCCACCGGCTGCGGAACCACCAGCCGCCGCCCTGCCACCGACGGGAGAGACCACCACATCAGAAGTTTCGGGAGCCAAAACCCCGACTGATGAGGTGAAAGCGAAGACGCGGTGGGACGACATCGCAGTTCTTCCCCGTCGTTACACACTCAAAGCGCGACGATTGGAACTGTCTCCGCAGTACCACTTCACGCTCAACAACCCGCTGATTCGGCACCACGCGGTCGGCGCTCAGATCAATTACTTCCTGAGCGAAGCCCTGTGGCTCGGTGTCGAGGGTCAGTACTATTTCCCGCAGCAAAGCTCTGACGTGTTGGGGACCTACTTCCTCATCGGTGCGCAGGACAAAGCCCTGCCGGCGGTGAACAAGTTGATCTTCTCGGCATTGCTTGACTTCGGCTACGTCCCCGTCGCTGGCAAGTTCGCACTGTTTAACCGGGCGATCGTTCACTGGGAAGGCTACGTCACTCTTGGCGTCGGCGCTTTCATGAGCGAAGTGATTCCGGTCAAGCGGTCGGACCCGGCGTTCCGGACGATCAGTGCCATCTTCGACATCGGTGTGGGTTCGCGCCTGTTCCTGACTCGATGGCTGGCGCTCAACGCGTTCCTCAAGCTGTACGGTTATCCCGACAAGTTTGAGCCGGTCGCGAACGCTTCGTTTACCCGAAGCGGAGCGGGTTGCAGCTCGTATCTGACGGGCCAGTCGGCAGGAAGCCAGGCGTTTGAAGACGCATACACCCAGTGCCGCAAGGACAACGGCAGCACCACCCTGGTGATGGACGTGCAGTTCGGTCTGGGCTTGTCGATCTTCCTGCCGCCGAAGTTTGAATACAAGATGGCTCGGTAAGAGGAGCGAGGGATTACATGCGAACGCACATGCGAATCATCTTGTCGTTTGGGGCCCTCGCGCTGCTGGCAGCGCCAGCGCATGCAGACCGTGGGCGCAACCCGCTGGCGGGTCAGCCGGCGATCCGGCACCGCGTCGAGATGCGCAAGATGCGGCTCGAAATTACGCCGCAGTTTACGATCTCAGCGAACCAGCCGTTCCTGATTGGCTTCGGTGGTGGTGCGAACGTCCGCTTCCACCTGACCGACTGGCTGGCGATTGGTGGCTCGTATCACTACACCGCCAACATCGCTTCGCCGCTCGTCGGTCGTATCACCGAAGCGCTGCCGGATACCTACGCGGTCCGCACCAGCTCACCTGCCACGGACGATCCGACCGCCGGTCTGCGTCAGCCGAGCAAGGACATCTTCAAGGATCACTTGATCGGTCCGACGCTGGGCATGTGGTCAGCGCACGTCGCCCTGACCCCGATGGGTGGCAAGTTCTCGCTGTTTAACGCGCTGTTTGCCAACTACGACTTCTACGGAACAGTTGGTATCGGCGGCGTGATCCTCGGAACGCCACTGGCGAGCGGCGCGTCGTCGTACACGGTTCGCACCGATAGCTCGGGAACGACGTCGGTTCGTCCAGTGAATGACACGGCGCAGACGTCGGCCAACGATGTCAACTTGCAGTCACCGTCGGTGTTCACCGGCCACCGCATCGCGGGCGTGTTTGGCATCGGCACGCACATCTTCTTCAACCACTTCATCGGGCTCAACCTCGAGCTGCGGGACTACATGTACATGGCCAACCCAGGCGGCCTGGACGTGAAGACCACCGACAGCAACAGCGATGGCTCGGGCGTCCTGTCGAGCCAGGATGAGTATCTGGTCAACCACCTGTACTTCGGGGTCGGTCTGACGCTGATGCTGCCGCCTGCGGCGAAGATTTCGCGCTAACCAAAGCCTGTTGCTTTTGAAAGAGCCCAAGGGGATTTCCTCTTGGGCTTTTTCTTTTTCCGAAGGCGTGACTCCTCGCCGAAGTTGACGCATCTTGTTCGCATGTCGGTCGCGCCGTCTCCCGTCCCCCACCTGAAACCATTTGTTGGCGGTCGATTCATCGAAACGGCCACCATCCGCGAGCTACGTGCTCCATACGACGGACGCCTGCTTGCGTTGGTTTCCGAATGTGGCCCAAGCGAAATCGACGCCGCGCTTGGCCATGCCGAAGCCGCAGCCCAGACCACACGACGGATCACCACCGACCAGCGCGCTGCGATCTGCCGCGCGATTGCCAGCGGACTTGGTGCCGATGCAGAGCGACTCGCTGGGGCCATCTGTGACGACGCCGGCAAGCCGATTGGCGATGCTCGCGCCGAGGTCCAGCGCGCCATCCTCTGCTTTGAGCTGGCCGCCGCCGAAGCACTGACGACTTCGGGTGAAGGCCAGGTGCTGCCCATGGATCTGGCGCCGCTTGGCTACGGACGCACCGGAATTTTGCGACGCTTTCCGATAGGCCCGATCGCGGCGATCAGCCCGTTCAATTTTCCGCTGAACCTGGCGGTGCACAAAGTGGCGCCCGCGATCGCCGCCGGCTGCCCAATCGTGCTCAAGCCAGCCTCGCAGACACCGACCGTCGCCCTTTTGCTGGCCGAGATCGTCGCACGCGCCGGTTGGCCAAGCACCGCCCTGCAAGTTGTTCCCGCCGCACGCGCCGCCGCCGATCGGCTGGTCACGGACGATCGCTGCAAGCTGCTCACGTTCACGGGCTCGGCGTCAGTCGGCTGGGACATGAAAGCGCGCGCCGGCAAAAAGAAGGTCACGCTGGAACTGGGCGGCAACGCGGCGGTTGTTATCGACGACACGATCAGCGAAGCCGATCTTTGCGCCATCATTCCGAAGCTTGTCTACGGCGCCTATTCGTATTCCGGGCAAAAGTGCATCAGCATCCAGCGCATCTACGTCGTCGCACAAAAAGGCGATCGGCTGTACCGCGCGGTGTGTGAAAAACTGGCCGCAGCAACGGCGGCGATTCGGACCGGCGATCCACGCGATGAGTCCGTGCTCGTCGGGCCGATGATTGATGAATCGAACGCCCGCCGGGTAGATTCGTGGATTGCCGAAGCGGAACAGCTCGGAGCGCGCAAGCTCGTCGGTGGATCGCGGCAAGGCACGTTGGTTCCGCCGACGCTTTTGGCCGACGTGCCGCCCGAGGCCAAAGTGGTTCGCGAAGAGGTCTTTGGACCGGTCTGCAACGTCGATCAGGTCCCGAGCTTTGAGGCGGCGCTGGCTGCGGTCAATGACTCGCGGTTTGGCCTTCAGGCGGCGGTGTTTACCCATGACCTGGGGCATGCGCTCTTGGCCCACGAAGCGCTCGAAGTCGGCGCCGTGATCCTAAACGAAGCGCCGAGCTTCCGCGTCGACCACATGCCCTATGGCGGAGTCAAAGACTCGGGGCTGGGACGCGAAGGCATCCGCACGGCGATCGTCGACATGACGGAGCCGCGCCTGCTCATCACGGGCGCACTTTCCCCATCGCACTAGAAAGATGAGTGTCAGGTTTATGACGGAAAAAGCCCGCATTCTCGACGGCAAAGCGATCTCCCAAAAAGTCCGCGACGAGGTCCGAAGCGAAGTGACGGCGCTTGCGCAAAAAGGCATTCGGCCCGGCCTCGCGGTTGTCCTCGTCGGAGACGACCCGGCGTCACAAGTCTACGTTCGCAACAAAGGCCGCGCCTGCCACGAAGTCGGCATCACGGTCTTTGACCACCACCTGCCCACCCAGACGACCAAAGCCGATCTACTCGCGCTGATCTTGCGGCTCAATGCCGATCCAGCGGTGCACGGCATCCTGCTGCAGCTTCCGATTCCAGCGACGCTGCCAACCAGCGAAATCCTCGATTCGATCGATCCGCAGAAAGACGTCGACGGGCTGCTGGAAGCAAATGTCGGTCGATTGTGGCTTTCGCGACCGCGTTTTGTGCCATGTACACCGCTTGGCGTGATGCGAATCCTGGCCGAAGCGGGCACCAAGCTGGCGGGAGCGCGGGCGCTGGTCGTCGGGCGCTCGATCCTGGTTGGCAGACCGATGGCGGCGCTGCTGCTGGCGGCGGATGCATCGGTGACGATCTGTCACTCGAAGAGCCTCGACTTGTTTGATCGGGTCGCCGAATCCGATGTCGTTGTCGCTGCGATCGGCAAACCACAGGCCATCCCCGGACGCTATATCAAGCCCGGTGCGACGGTGATCGACGTCGGAATCAACCGCACAGAAGCAGGTCATTTGGTCGGTGATGTGGAATTTTCCGTTGCAGTCGAGCGTGCGTCTGCCATCACGCCTGTCCCCGGCGGAGTCGGTCCGCTGACGATCGCAATGCTGCTTTCCAACACCGTGCTCGCCGCCAAGCTACGCCATGGTCTTGTGACCGCTTAGCGCGCGACGGGAGGAGCCGGCGGAACAGGGTTCGTCGACGGGGATGGAGGCGCTGGGCTCCCCGAAGAGGACTGCGCCGACACGGCGGCTTGCGCTTTGATTGCAGCGGCAGCGGGACTTCCCGGCGGCGTCGGAGAAATCGTCAAAAAGGGCGCTGGCGTCGTCATCGGACTGTGTTGCGCCGGCACGCGCGAGGCCGGATCGGTGATCTCGCGAATTGGCTTGCCCGTCGCACTCGGGAACTCGATGTTGAGTAGCTTGGCGATCGTCGGCGCGATGTCGGTGTGCAGATAGCTGCCCCGTGCGGTCCGCGCCGGAATTCCTGGTCCGACGGCCAGAGCAAAGACGCCACTACAGCCCGAGCAGGGCTTGGTGCGGATTTTTTCAGCGATGCAGCGCCCGTGCGAAGCCCACTGCGCCGGATCTTCGGCGGTGTCACGTCCGTGGTCCGTCGTCACGATCAGGTACGTATTGTCTCGGTAAAACGGGTCGGCCTGCAGCGCATCCCAGATCCGCCCGACCAGGTAGTCGTCCTGCCGCAGCGCTTGGTGGTAGTGAAAAATGCCGTAGTGCTGCCCGGTCTTGCGAAACACCCGCGCATGCAAGTGGGCTTCCTCATCGGCATCGCCCAGGTGAATCACGAGCAGTCGCGGATGCCGCTTGGGTACTTCGCGCAAAAATTCCATGAAGGTATCCACGTCGGTGCGCGAGCCGGAATAGACCTCGGGCTTAAACGACAAAGGCTGCTCTGGACCTGGCGAAGCGTTCACCTTAAAAGCACAGCTTCGATAGAAATCGTCGTCGGGAATAAGCGGCGGCTGAAACGCGATCGTGCACAGCGGTCCCCACGACGCGATAAGCGACACGCCATCAAATCCGAGCCGAAGCTGTTTGCGCGCTTCCTGCATCAGCGTCGGGTAGTGGCTGTGAAAATCCTCGGCGGGCGGATAGTTGCTGAGTATTTTTTCCTGCCGTCGCCCCGCAAAAATGTCCGAGTACGCCGGCAAGCTCACGCCGGCGGGATTTGAAATGGCGACATTTGGCAGCCACAGCCCTCGCTTGCGAAGCTGAAGCAGCACCGGAAACATGTCCGCCATCTTGACCGGCCTGCCGGCATCATCGACGGCGCGGCCTCCCCATTCTTGTTGGCGAATTCCATCAATCAGCACCAGCACGACGTTTTTTCCCGACGGTGCCGGTGCCGCAGGCGGAGGCGCTGCCGCCCGACCACACGCCATGCTCAGCCCCAGCCAAAGGCTCAGCACAAAAAGAAATATTCGCATTTTCCATTACATATTACGGGAAGCCAACTACCCATGTCTAGGCGGCGCAGGACCACGCTCGACCGCAACCGACAAAGCCTGCTAGAACGTGGTGATGAGCAATTTCAGCTTCGCGATCATCTCGGACATCCACGTCTACACGAGCACCGGCAGCAGTCCGGGCGCCGGTATCCCGTCGAATTTTTCCAAAGTGATCGCGCAGCTGGCATCGCTGACGCCGCGATTTGTGGTGGTCAGCGGCGATGCCACCAGCGGCAATCCCGACGATGGCGCGAGCCGCAGCAAAGTCGACGGCTGGTGGCGTGGCTTTCGCGAAGCACTCAGGCCGCTGACGGAATCAGGCATCCCAGTGCTGCCGATCGCCGGGAACCACGACCACTACACCCAGGCGCAGCGCGACGGCTACCAGGCGGCGTGGAACCTGCTGAGCGAAGACGTCAGCAGCCAGTTTGTTTTGTGGGGCAAACCACCGCTTTGTTATTCGCTGCAAGTCGACGAGCTGCACCTATCGCTGCTGCATGTGATCGATCAGGATCTGCCGAGCGAGATCGCCAAGTTCCTCCGCGCCGACGCTGAGCAGACCCCTGTCGATGCGCTGCGGCTCTGCATCGGCCACGTTCCGCTTGTGTCGATGATGGGTCGCACAAGTGAGTCGTACCGCGACGAGCTTGGCAAGCTGCTCGTCTCGCTTGGTTACTCGGCGTTTTTTGCCGGGCACGAGCACTTGGTCTGGGAACAAGAGCTGAGCTTTCCCGAAGGCAATCTGCACCACATTCACGTCGGCACCGCCAGCGGCACCTACAACTTTCCGCTGAGCCGCAGCACCTACGAAAAACACTGCTCGGGCAATCAAGGCACCCTGCCCTATTCGGGTCAGCGCTTTGCGCTCGATCCGGGAACCCGGCAGCAAGCCGACAAAACCAACGTCTGCGTCGTACAAGTGAGCGACGGCACGTATTCGGTTACGCACCTAGCGCTGCGCGGCGGTGAGCTACAGCCGTTTGGAATTCCGTAGCTGCTACTGCGCCGATTGAACCGTCATTTCGCCTTCGTCATCGCTCGACTGCGACTTGGTAGGTGAAAGACCCTTGCAATTGGCGGTGTCGGGCGCAAAACGCGGCGCAAACTTGTAGACGGAAAGGACCAGCTGCAAGTTGAAATCACCGACGCTGGCATCCGCTTCGCGATCGGTCGAAAAGCGCATCCCTTGTACTTTGGTCGATCCGCAGGGATCGAACTTGCCGTCGCTCTGTTTGGTCAGCCGCTCAAACTCATCTTTTGCCAGGTCTTTGGAACAGGGCTGTGAGCCGTCGGTGCAGCGAAAGCCGAACGTGCGATACCAGCGCTTCCATTTTTCGCCATATTCGCTGATGCGCAGCCTGGGTTCGGCGCCCTGCGTCGGATTGGCAGCGGTGACGTGGTAGCGAACGCGGTACGCGCCGGGTTTTAGATCGACGTAGATACAGCGCGCTTCGGGGCTTGGGCCGATCTTGACGAACGTGCCGACGCCCTCGATGGTGATGCGCATGGTGTCGTCGCCGCGTCCGGTGCGTAGCTCAAAGCGCTTGAAGCCCGGAGCAGGAGGACTCGACTCGGCATCGGTTTCCGCTGCGCCACGGCCCGCCGCATCGATCTCGCGACACGTACAGAAGCCGTTTTGACAGCGCGGCGACGATCCCGAAAGCGAGCCGATCAGCTCCTGAACATCCGAAGTATCCAGCACCTGCGGCGGCAGCTTGCCCGAGCCACCACCGCTCGACGTTTCGGCACGCGGACCCGCACACGCGGACGCAGCAAGCAAGCAGGCTACGGCCAAGTCTCGATAAACGCGCAAAGAATCCCCCATGGCGTCATCGTACCACGACGCCCCGCCTGGCTGATTCGGACGATGCAGCGGCTATCGAGCGAACTTGCCTTTGAAGATCAGCTCTTGGACGGGACGACGTGCGCTCTGGACTTCGCGCTCGCGCAGCCGCTCTGGCAGCTCTTCCACCGGGCCGGGATGCCCGATCGCCATCATCACATTCACCGCGAACTGCTCCGGCACCTCGAGTGCGACGCGCGCTCGCTCGGCATCAAAGCCGCCCATCTGCAAGAAGACCCGACGCCGTACGGCTCCA
>DAORGN010000221.1:0-7745 GCA_035340095.1 Pseudomonadota bacterium
GCCGGAGCGGCTGGGGCGGCAGCTTGGGTCGCTGGGGCCTGACTCGGGGTCGCTGCGGGTCGTGCCGCCGGGGCCGTCGGTCGTGCTGCCGGGGCTGCGGTGGGGCTTGGGCGGGCCGGTTGCGCGGCTGGTTGGGGTCGCGCTGCGCTGGCATGGCCGACGGAATGAACGCCGGGTGCCGCGTCACGGTTTTCAGCGGCGGGTGCTGGGCCTTGGGCCGGAGCAGGCGGGGCGGCAGCCGGAGCAGGCGGGGCGGCGGGCGCCATCGGCTGCATGCTGACGACCCGCTGGACCGGCAGCGGCTCTGGGCGGCTTTCGGCGGTTTCCAGCGGATAGAGTCTGCCGTCGACGCGGACCATGACCCGGCCTGCTTGAATTTCAAACAGTCGCAGCTCGGGCAGATCGAGCCGAAGCTGAAGCCGCTCAATCACTTGCGCAAAACTGAGCCCGCTGAGCTCGTCTTGGAGCTGCATCGGCGGTGGCGCGCTTCCGTCGACGACGTACTGACGGAAAACGTGGGTCAGGATGTCGAGCAGTTGCTCCGGCTCATAGCGGCCTAGTGCCTCGCGGATTTCACGGGTCTGGCGTCGGGGGTCAATGCGATCGCTCATGGTTATCCTTGCATGACAAAGCGGGAAGACATCGTCGCCACGCGGTTACGCCAGCGGCTGACTGAGCGCCGATCCACCGACGAGAGCCGTCGGCAGTTCAGCGCCCATCGTGACGCACTGCACCAGGGTGCACTGGTCGACCACAGCGTCGCGCAAGAGCGCGCGATGGAGGTTGCATTTGACGAGCAGTGCTCGTCGCAGATCCGCGCGCAAAAGGTTGGCTTGGGGCAGCTCGCTTTCGATGACAGTCGCGTCGGAAAGCTGGGCGCGAATGAGCTCGGGCGCACCGTTTTCGACGCTGACTTTCAGCTTGATGAGCGTGGCGCCGCGAAACTTGATGCCGTAGGCGCGATTGGGAAACAGCGAACAGTTGCCGAAATACGCCCGATCGCCGCGCAGATTGTCCATGTCACAGCGGGCAAATTCGACGCCTTCGACGAGCGCTTTTTCAAGGCACAGCTCGGTGAGGTTGCAGTCGGTGAACGTGGCCCGCGTCACGGTCGCCGACGTCATGTTGGCGCTGCGGGCGCTTGTGCGATTGAACTTGGTGCGCAAAAGCTGGGCGCCGGTGAGGTTGGCCTCGTCGAGGCTACAGTCTTCAAACGTCACATCGGTCAGGTCGGCACCGATGAGCGAGATGCCCTGGAGCCATAGCTTTTTGATGGTGCAGCCGCGTAGTTCTTTGTCGCGATAGCGAATCAGCACCTGCTCTTTGCTCTCGACCACGTCCGCCATGTCCCGCCTCTCCGTCGCTGTTTAGTCGGAACCATACTCACTTTGCGAGTTTGGATTCGACCGCACGTCCTGCTGCTGTTTTTCTTTTTCGTAAAGCTTCAGCGCTTCTTTCATGACTTCCGTCATGTGCGCTTTCAGGTCTTTGGCATATTCCTCGTGCGACGCATTGTCGGCCTGATGCCCGAAGTCCCGCGCGTAGGAGTCTTGCTCGCTGTGCGCTTCCCGTTCGAGCGGCGACGACGTATCGCCGGCACCG
The DNA here is from genome assembly GCA_035340095.1 of Pseudomonadota bacterium. Lineage (GTDB taxonomy): Bacteria > Myxococcota_A > Polyangia > Palsa-1104 > JAEUJZ01 > JAEUKA01. Next base: position 1,603 of record DAORGN010000221.1, read on the forward strand.
TGAAAGTGCAGACCGCGCTGCTGCTGACGGACGTGCGTCAGTTCGTGCGCCAAAAGTGCGCCACCTTGCACCGTCGAAAAGTTGCTCTGCCAGCCTTCGCGCACCAGGATCATTTCAGTGCCACCGACGGTAACTGCGTCGGCGCGATATCGGGCCGTCACTTCCTCGGCGAGCGGTCCTCGATAGACGCGAACGCCGCCGAAATTTCCGCCGAGACGTCGTTCCATCGCCGACCGCGTGTGCAAATCGAGCGGCTCGCCCCGTCCCGCGTCGCGCATGATGAGCCGCGACAGCATGCCGGGATCGTATTTTTTGGCGATTTCCTGATCCAAGCGAAATGCTTGCTCATCTTTTTCCTGGGGAGCAGCGCCTGCTTGCTTGGTCATAAAGACTCCTCGCGTATTAGCCAGTTTACTTCATTTCATTTATCGGGTGAGCCGCGTTCCCGTTGTGGTCTGGCCTTGCCCCTTGGGTCGCAATCGTGGCATCAGACTTCCCCACCATGACGGCATCTTCCCCACCTGTGCGTCCCACACCGAATCGAAACGAAGCTGTGTTGGCTGATTCTTGGGCTACGCGGGATCTGCGTGCGATCTGGCATCCCTTCACGCAACAGGCCGAATGGCAGCCGCTCGTCATTGTCGCTGGCGAGGGCAATTTTCTCATTGATGAGCACGGAAAGCGATATCTCGACGGGGTTTCGTCTTTGTGGGCCAACGTGCACGGGCATCGGCAACCGCAGATTGATGCCGCGATCGCGGCTCAGCTTGGGAACATCGCGCACTCGACGCTGCTTGGGCTCAGTCATCCGCCGGCGATCGAACTGGCCGAGCGACTTGTCGCCATCGCGCCGCCCGGACTTTCGCGGGTGTTTTATTCCGATTCGGGCAGTACCGCCGTCGAAGTCGCGCTCAAAATGGCGTTTCAGTTTCACCAACATGGCGGCGACAAACGGCGGCAGCGTTTCCTGGCACTTCGCAATGCCTATCACGGTGACACGCTGGGGTCAGTTTCCGTCGGTGGGATTGATTTATTTCACCAGCTTTTTTCGCCGCTTTTGTTTCATACCGAACGGGTCCAGCCGACGATTTCCGCGCTGGAACAGGCGTTTGCCCAGCACGGCAGCGAGCTGGCCGCCTTTGTCGTTGAACCGCTGATTCAAGGCGCCGCCGGCATGCTGCTGCAGCCGCCGGGTTTCCTTGCGCGGGCGCGCGAGCTTTGCGATCGGGCTGGCGTGCTGCTCATCGCCGATGAGGTCGCGACGGGATTTGGTCGCACCGGCAAGATGTTTGCCTGCGAACACGTCGGTGTTTCCCCCGATTTCTTGTGTCTTGCCAAGGGTCTTACCGGCGGTTATTTGCCACTTGCCGCGACGCTGACGACCGAAGCGGTGTACGACCGATTCCTTGGCAAACGCAGCGAATACAAGACGTTTTTCCACGGCCACACCTTTACCGGCAATCCGCTTGGCTGTGCGGCGGCGCTTGCGAACTTGGAACGGTTCCAAAGCCATCGCATCGTCGAACAGCTCCCGGCCAAGATCGCGAATCTGCAAAAGGCGCTTGATGTGCAGCTTGCATCCCATCCCAACGTCCAAGAGATCCGTCGCTGTGGTCTGATGGTTGGGGTCGAAATCGGGCAAGATCGGCACACGGCGTTTCCAGCCGATCTGGCGATGGGTGTGCGGGTCTGCGAGGCGGTGCGTCGCCATGGCGTCATTCTGCGTCCGCTCGGTGATGTGGTGGTGCTGCTGCCGCCGCTATCTATCACCGACGATGAAATCGAACTTCTGGTCGGGGCAACACGGCGTGCACTCGATGAAGTGGTGGCGGGACTTGCCCAGGATGGGTCGCGATGAAGCGGTTTTTGCTCGTGACCGGAACCGACACCGGCGTTGGCAAGACGACCGTCAGTGTGGCCCTGCTTGCGGCGTGGCGAAGACGTGGTCATTTGGTGCGTCCGCAGAAGCCGATCGAGACGGGACTCGATGATCGATCGACCGAAAGTGATGCCTTTCGGCTCGCCCAGGCGGTGGGAATCGACGGTCACGCGACAAGCTGGCTGCGCTTTCGTCTGCCCGTGGCCCCGGAAGCTGCTGCGCGGGCCGAAGGCCAGGTCATCGATCCCGATCGGCTGATCGCCCACTGTCGACAGCTACCTGGCGATCACATCTTGATAGAAGGCGCGGGCGGGCTGCTGGTGCCGATCGCCAAAGGGTTTGTCGTCGCAGATTTGGCCCAGTCGCTGGGGGCGCGGCTTTTGGTTGTGGCGCGGACGCGGCTTGGGACGATAAATCACACGCTGCTGACGCTACACGAAGCCCAGCGACGGGGTCTTTGCGTTGCTGGTCTTGTGCTCAATCGAACGGTCGACGAAATCGGACCGGAAGAAACCGACAACGTGCGGCTCTTGCGCGAACATGCCGATGGCGGAACGCCCGATCCGCTCGGACCGCTGCCGTTTTCCGAAAGCCAAGCGCCGGACGTGCTCGCGGCTCTCGCGGAAGCGCATCTTCCTGTCGGTGACCTGTTTTTGCGCGCATTTGCAGACTAGGGTTTCAGGGCCTGCGCTTCTGGTTTTTGCGATGGCATCCATAAGCAGGGCGCATATCTATCGACCGTTCGGTCAAAAAGTGCTGGCGGAAGGTTGACCGATCGTTCAAATTATCCACAAATGACCAAGCGGCGCGACCTACAGATGCGTACCGCTCCGTCTGAAACGGCTGAGACCGCTTCGGAGGGCGGCGCTCACGATGCACGACAGCGGATCTGCCTTGCAGCTTTTCAACTGTTTGGCACCCGCGGTTATTCCTGCACGTCCATCCAAGACATTGCCGACGCTGCGGCGGTGAAAAAATCGATCCTCTACTACTACTTTGCGAGCAAAGAGGATCTGTATCAGTCGCTGCTCGTCGAAAGCGCGACGCACCTGCGTACACTGCTCCATCAGGGGTTGCAGGCGGCGGATCTGGCCGTTGAGACGGTATCGCAAAGAGCGAGCGCGGAGGCTGGGGCCGAAGCAACGCTGGCGACGCTGGCCGAAACCGTCCTGTCGCTGGCGCGCGAAAATCGGGAGTCGGTCCGTTTCTTTTTGTCGCACATCTTTGCCGTCGATGCCGATCGTCCGCCGTGTAGTGCGGTGTCGGTCGAACAGGTGCCGCACACGCTGATTTTGGCGGCGATCGAGTCAGGCGTGGCGTCGGGGGAGCTGGCGGGTGATCCGCGGCTTTTGGAATGCCTCGTCCTTGGCGGCATTCAGGTTTCCATCATTCGTCATCTGCGTTCGCCAGAGCAGCAGCCATTGCCGACGGGATACGGACGGCTTTTGGTGCGGGCAGCGCTGGAAGGTTTTCGTCCCGCCGTCGGAAAACTGGTGCGGGCGACGCAAAAGCAGTCGATTTCGGACGGAGCAAGCCGTCCCCACAAGAAGGTGAGCCGTGCGTAGAGCAACTCTGTATCTTTTTGTTTCATTATTTGCCGTCGCTGGTTGCAAAAAAGATGCGGCCAAGCAGCCAAATCCGGCGACAGCGCAGCAAAAGACAGTTCGCGTCGAGACTGCCAAAGCGGTAAAGCACACGTTCAGCGGTCGTTTGCCAATTACCGGCGAGCTCAAGCCGGTGCAGGAAGTCGTGCTCAAGTCGAAAGTGGGCGGCACCGTCGTGGTGCTCAACTTTGACGAAGGCGATCTGGTCAAAAAAGGCGATCTGATTGCGAAAATCGATTCGGGAAATCAGCAGGCGCAGCTTCGATCGAATGCCGCCGCGGTGGCGATTGCCGAAGCCCAGCTCCAGCGCAGCCGCGCAGATTTCGAGCGGGTGAGTCGAGACCTGGAGCGCGTCGAGAAACTGGCTGCGTCCGGGGCTGCCGATCAAAAGACGCTCGACGACACCAAGAGCGCGATGAAGCTGGCCAACGTGTCGGTGTCGGCAGCAAACGCCCAGCTTGATCAGGCGCGCGCGGTTCGCGATTTGGCGAAAAATGCCGTCGGAGAAACCAAGTACATCGCGCCGATTACCGGCGTCATCAGTCGGCGTGGCGTGTCGCTGCATGAATATGTCGACACGATGAAAAACCGCGAAATCGTCACCATCGTCGACAACACCGCCATGGAACTGGTGGCGCAGCTCGCGGCGGACTTGGCGTCGGGAATCACCAAAGGCGCGCGGGTCGAATTTCAGGTAAACGGCCCGGACGCCAAGCCGATTGAGGGTGAAGTGACGGCGGTCAGTCCGACGGTCGATCCGCGAACGCGCAGCATCAGGCTGCGGGTGCGTATCCCGAACGTCGACGGCAAGCTCAAAGGCGGTATGTATGCGACGGGGAACGTGATCGCCGGCGGCGAACGGCAGGGCATTGGCGTGCCTGTGACGTCGGTGCGCGAAGAATCGATTTCACCGCCCGCCGATCTGGACGGGGATGGCGAAGATGACAAGCAGAGCGTGCTCTGGCGCATCGTCGGTGAATCGGTTGAAAAAGTGGTGGTGCGAACCGGCGTGACCGACGGCGATTTGACCGAAGTTGTGGGCGGAATTCAGCCCGATGATCAAGTGGTGATCTCGTCCCCAGCCGGGCTCAAGCCGGGTGTCAAGGTCGTGGTCCAGCACTCGACGGCGGTCAATCAGCACAAAAATCCGTAACGCGCTTTGTTTCCGGGCCGCCGGATGCGCGGCTCGTGAAGTGGGGTGGAGGACACCGTGGTTCTCTCAGATATTTCAATCAAACGGCCCGTGTTCATCACGATGATCATGCTGGCCTTCGTCGTGCTCGGCGGCTTTGCGTTTAAGCGCTTGTCCGTCGATGAGTTTCCCAACGTCGACTTGCCCGTCGTGACGGTGACGACGGCGTGGCCGGGCGCAGGTCCGGAATCCGTCGAAAGCGACATCAGCAAAAAGATCGAAGAAGCGCTCAACACCGTCGCGGGCGTCAAGCAAATCAGCTCACAGTCGCTCGAAGGCGTGTCGAGCGTCGTCGTCGTGTTTCACCTTCACGTCAAGATCAACGACGCCGCCAACGACGTGCGCGAAAAAATCTCGCGCATCAAAGCCGACTTGCCGCAGGACGCCAAGGACTCGCTGATCGAGCGGCTTGATCCCGGTGACAGGCCGATTTTGGCCCTGGCGCTGTCGTCGGAATCGATGTCGCTGAAAGAGCTGACCGATCTGTCGGATACGTCGCTGCGCAAAAAACTGGAAAACGTACCGGGTGTCGGCAAAGTCACGCTCGTCGGTGGGACCAAGCGGGAAATCGAAGTGCTGCTGGACCCGGCGCGGCTCGACGCACGCAACTTGCTGCCGACGGACATCATCAACGGCCTGAAGTCATCGAACGTCGACTTGCCGGCTGGACGCATTGAGCGAGGCTCGCAAGAAACGCTGCTGCGCGTCGCGGGTCGCGTCAAGGAAGTGCGTGATTTTTCCGAGCTACCGATTCGGATGCCAACGGGTGGGGTGACTCGGCTGGCCGATGTGGCAACGATTCGCGACGGAACCGAAGAAAAACGCAGCTTGTCACTCGTCGCCAAAGGCCAGTGGCAGGAAGGCAGCAAAGAGTTCAACGTCAAGCAGTCGGTCGCGCTGGAAATTCGCAAGCAGTCTGGACAAAACACCGTCCAAGTTGCCGATGCAGTGCGCGAAAAAATGGCCGAGCTGCGCAGCGATCTCCCGCAGGACGTGCTGCTCGACGTGGTGATCGACAACTCGATCTTCATTCGTGCGTCGGTGGAACAGGTGGAAGAAGACCTGCTGCTCGGCGCAATTTTGACCGTCGCGATCGTGTTTCTGTTCCTTCAGAGCTGGCGCTCGACGGTAATCACCGGACTGACGCTGCCGATTTCGGTCATCGGCGCGTTTACGGCGATCTGGGCGGCGGGCTTTACGCTCAATCAACTGACGCTGTTGGCGCTGACGCTGGCGATCGGTCTTCTTATCGACGACGCAATCGTGGTGCGCGAAAACATCGTCCGCCACGCCGAAATGGGCAAAGACCATGTGCGCGCCGCGAGAGAAGGCACCGACGAAATCGGTCTGGCGGTCTTGGCGACGACATTTTCGATCATCGCGGTGTTCGTTCCCGTCGCGTTCATGGGCGGAATCATCGGTCGGTTCTTCTTCCAGTTCGGCATCACGATCAGCGTCGCCGTGATGT
>DAORGN010000222.1:0-7726 GCA_035340095.1 Pseudomonadota bacterium
TCCGCGATTACGCCGAGTGGGCGCTCGATGTGCCGATGTTTTTTGTCTATCGGCATGGCACCTATACGCCGGCGGGTGGCATGACGTTCCGTCGCTTCATGGCGGAAGGATTTGGCGGACAGCAAGCGACGCTGGCCGATTGGGAACTGCATCTGTCGACGCTGTTTCCCGATGCGCGGCTCAAGCAATATGTCGAGCTGCGTACCGCGGATGCCGGGCCTCTCGACATGGTGCGGGCACTGCCGTCGCTGTGGCGCGGACTTTTTTACAGTCAGTCGTCGCTGCAGGCGGCGTGGCAGCTCTGCGCCGACTGGTCGGTCGAGGAGCGAGCGCAGCTGCGCGCCGATGTGCCAAAGCGTGGCTTTTTGGCCGAGGTGCGCGGCAAATCGATCGCGCCGCTCGTCGAGGAAATGGTGCAGATCGCGATCGCGGGGCTGCGTGAGCTGGATTCTCCCGGCGGCATCGCCCTGCTTGATCCACTGCTTTGTCGCGCCAAAGAACGTCGCTGTCCCGCCGACGACATCTTGGCGGTGTGGAACGAAGTCGGCGGCAATCCACGCGCGTTCGTCGAAAAGACCCGCATCCGGATCGACTGATGGCTGGCCGCGACACCGATCGTCTCGTCGCAATTTCGACCTGGAAGAAGCACGCTCGGCGCACACCTGAGGGGTATTACGACCTAGAGACCGACGATCTAGGCGGCGTGCCGGTGCGACTGTTTCTGACGGCAAAACTTCTTCTCGAAGCGGAAGACACGCTGTATCGGCAGATCGTCAACGCGGCGCGGTTTCCGGGCGTCAAGCTGGTCGTGATCACCCCCGACTCGCACTACGGGTATGGCGTGCCGGTCGGCTGCGTGATCCTGACCGACGCCCACGCGGGTGCGGTCGCGATGGGTCCGGTCGGTTTTGACATCGGCTGCGGCATGATGAGCGCCCGTTCTTCCGTCGAAGCGGAGGAAGCGACGCCCGAAAAGCGTCGCGAGTTTAACCGTGCCGTCATGGAGCGCGTCGAGATGGGGCAGGGTGGACGCAGCACCCGGATGCGCAATCTCGAAAAACGCGAGTTTGACGAGCTGATCCGCGGCGGCGCCGAGTATTACGTCGACAAATATGGCGCCAGTTTCGACCGCAGCCGTGCTGAAAGACACCGCATTCCCGTCGAAGGTGAGTGGGATGTCCCGTGGGGACGGCAGGGTCGGCCCGAACGCGGCATCGCACAGCTTGGATCGCTCGGCGGTGGCAACCACTTTATCGAACTGCAAAGGTCCGAACAGACGGGGACGCTGTTTGTCCAAGTCCACACTGGCAGCCGCGGTTTTGGCCACGGACTGGCGACGAATTACTTTGAGCTGGCGCGCGCCGAAAAGCCTGACCAGGTTCGCGACATTGATTTGGGCTACTTTACGCCCGATTCTGCGCACTATCGAAGCTACCTAAATGCCGTCGCTGCGGGGGGGAATTTTGCCATCCTGAATCGGCTGATCATCTTCGAGGAGATCGCCGCCGCATTTCGCCAGGTATTCCGTCGCGACCTCGAGCTTGTGTACGAAATCAGTCACAACTTGGTGCAAAAAGAGTGGCATCCCGAGTTTGGCGACGTGCTGGTTCATCGCAAAGGCGCGACGCGGGCCTTTCCGGCGGGACATCCGGCGCTCGACGGCACGATCTGGGAAAAAACCGGCCATCCGGTGCTGATTCCCGGCAGCAACAAAGACTATTCGTTCATTTTGCGTCCGAAGGTCCAGGCGGCGGTGTCGGGCTTTTCGGTCAACCACGGGGCGGGACGGCAACTTTCGCGCAGCGAGGCGTTTCGGCGGCTGTCGCAGAAGTCGATCGACGCCGAGTATCGCGATGCTGGAATCTTGGTCAATCTCGACGGGCGCGTGCCGCTCGATGAGGCGGCGCCGTGCTACAAATCGTCGCGCGAAGTCGTGCAGGCGGTGCTCGACGCTGGACTGGCGGAAGTCGAGCATGAGCTGTGGCCGCTGTCGTCGCTCAAGGGCACCGAAGATCGGTCGAGCGCCAAAAAGTGGAAAGAAAAGCGCGAAAAGCGAGCGCAAAGGCGGCAGGAATCCGACTGGCAGCGCTATCTGGTCGACGCGGCTGTGGACGATTCGAGCGATGACGATCCAGATCCGAGTGACAACTCGGGCGGCGACCAAAGCTCACATCACTACTAGCGCCGTCGTGCCAAACCGGTTCCGCTCGGCTCGCTGCGCAGAGTTTGCGTAAGTACCGATCTGTACTGACTGTCGGGTGGGCCTAAGTGATAAAATGGACAGACCTGCATCATGTCTACTGTCCATCATCGTCTGGTCGTAAGCTGTCTATCGGTTGCGCTGCTCTGTTCGTCTGCATTGCCGGCAAGTGCGCGACGGCATGGCAAAAAAACGCCTGATGCTTCGGAAGAAAGCAAACCGGCAGACGCCAAGGCAGAACCGTCCGCGGCGGCGACGCCTGCACCAGCGGCACCAGCAGCTGCGGCACCAGCGGCTGCGGCACCACCGACGGCGTCAAGTCCGAGCGCGGCAGCGACCCCGGCTGTGGCGGAATCACCGACCAACACCGCGAAAGAAGGCGCAGCGCGCGAACACTTCATGCGCGGCGTCGATCTGTATACCCAAGGCAGCTACGCAAGCGCCTGGCTGGAATTTACGTCGGCGTACCAGCTTGTGCCCAAAACGGCGCTGCTTAACAACATGGCGCGCTGCGAGGTCCGCATCGGGCGGCCCGTCGAAGCGCTCCAGCACTTTAAGCGCTACATTGCGGCCAATCCTGACGATCCCGATGGGACGTACATTCGGCAGGAAATCGCTCGACTGGAAGGCGAGGTCGGTCGTCGCAACAGCCCGACAGAGCCCGAAAAATCGGGCGTCGCTGAGCCTGCTTCTGTGCCCGCTCGTCGGGCGCCCACTGCCAGCATCATCGTCGGTGGCTTGACGGTGGGTCTGCTGGCTGCCGGCGCGATCACGCTCGGGATGGTCAGCAGTCGGGTTTCCCTGCTCCAGTCGACGTGCTCGCCGGTGTGCCCAAATGGCGACGTCTCGGTCATCGAGCAGCAGTCCTACGCGGGCTATGGGCTGCTCGGCGCGGCGGGGGTTGGCGCGGTGGCGACGGGCGTTCTGCTTTACTTTGAGCTTGGCAAAAAGCGCGAAAGCAACTTCAAGCCCATCGCCAGCTGGAAGTCTCTGTCTCCGTACTTTGTTTCGAGGAGTGACTAAATGAAGAAATTAACGCTTATTTCACTGCTTTCTCTCGTCGGATGCTGGGATTTTCAGGCGCTTTCGAGTGGGCAAACGCTGAGCGATGCCGGGCCACCGCCCGACTTCACGATGTGTCCGAAAACTCCCAATTCGCTGCAAGAGGACTGCACAAATCCCGACGCGGACATCAACAACAACTGCCTGCCTGGCTGTCTTGATCCGACGTGTGCGACGCACAGCTATTGCTTGGCAAGCAAATCAAGCTATCGCGGTACGGGTACGCCGCGGCCCAGTTCGACGAGCTGCGTCGGTGAAACGATCATTCACCAAAACCTGGCGACGCAGAGCTGTGCGACGGCGTGTTCGTGCAATACCCCAAGCTGCACAGGCGCCATCAATGTGTATGACCAGACGAACTGCGGCGGCACGGCGACCAAGATTACGTTCCCTCCGGCGATGGCCTGTACGACAGTAAACCAGACCACGCCGATGATGCCGTCGGTCAAGCTGGATCCACTGACCACGACGGGCTGTACACCAAAAGCCGCGACGGTGGACATTCCGCCGGTGTGGTCCGGCAACGTCTACCTGTGTGAAAACAAAGGCCAAAACGGACTGTTTGCCGATCTGGTCAAGAGCAACGACTGCTTGGTTTTCGACGGCGACACGACGTGCCCGACCGACACGTTTAAGAACAAGACGACCTACTACACGACGACGACTGGCATGGTCAGCTGTGCATGCGCGTGTGCTCCGACGGGGACTTCTTGCGCGATCAACGCCGGCCAGGTTCGCGTCGCCGACAACAACACCTGTGCGACGGGCGGCGCCAACAAGAACATGAACGTCACCCAGACCAACACCTGCCTGCCGATCGTCGACGCAACAAACGCTTCGTTTAACCCCAAAGGGGTGAATGTCACCGCCGCCGCAGCATGCCAAGCAACGGGAACCGTGACCGCGACGCCGAATCCGTCGGGTCAGCTGACGCTGTGCTGCAAATAGCTACTTCACTTCGCGCTGGGCTTGCTCGGCCTGACCGTCGAGTTCTCGACAAGCGACAATCACCTGCGTAAACACCCGAGCGAGCTGGTGCGACTTGGTCTTCGTCAGCTCGAGCGCAGTGCTCAGCTTGGCGCGCGCTTCGGGGCTGTCTTCCCGCACACGCATCACCAGACCCGAAACCAGTCCGCGCACCGGCGGCTTGCCAAGCGGCGGAAACTCAAGCTGCTGCGTCGGGACACCCTTGGGTCCAGGCACCGTCGGCATCGGCACAATTTCGCTCAGCGGATTGCCATCGGCGTCGAGCAAGATCGCAAGTGACACCAAGCTGCGGCTGCGCGGCGAGGAATGATCAACCCGCAACAAAAGCGGCTTGTCGACGGAAACAGCCGCTGGATTGGCCGACGGTGGGATCGTCGACAGCGATACCGCAAAGCGCCGATGCTGGCTGGAACGCAGCCCCCAGATCGCAAGCCCAGCGACGGATAGCATCACCACAATCAGGATGACCATGAAGCGCTGGCCGCGAAACACCGGGGCATGCTCGTTCGCACTTGGCGCGGAAGAGTCAGACAAAGACATGCGCTTTCCTTACCACAGCCGTCGAAAAATCGCTTTTTGCCGCGTACTTATCGTCGCTGGCTATTCGGCCTGGAGCGCAACAAAGTCCTGTTTCCACGCCGCAAGCTCTGCAATCAGATGCTGCCGTTGTTTGACAGACAGTGTGCGATCGACTTGCTGAAGCAGCCGTGCGTAGCGCTGTTCCTGACGCTGCTCGTTTTGCTGATAGTCCGGCGTCGGTGCCGTCTGCCGCGTCGTCATCCAGTGAACAATCATCGCCGAAAGTTCCTGCTTACCCTGCTTGCTGCGCACCGCTTGCAGGAGCTGGGCGCGATTTGCCCGCATCGCCTCGCGTCGCTTGCGTTCCTCGTCGCGATCTTCGCGATGGAACGCCGCAAAAATTTGCAGCTGTTCGTCTGTGTAGCTGCCGAGCCAGGTCTTCAGCGTCTTTTTGGTATTGTCCAGACGGTAGGCGAAATACTTTTCGTCGGACTGATCGAGCTTGTCGAAGCGCTCTTTTTCGCTTTTGGCCAAGTTGCGTTCCGCCGCGACGAGCTGGTCTTCGCGCAGACGGGACAGCACGTCGGCAGCGGGCGGCGCAAACTTGTCTGCCAGACGAGCCATTGCCTCGTCGCCTTGCTGCTGAAGCCAGCGGAAGTCGTCGTCGCTCATCCCGTCGCGCAGCCGATCGGTCAGTCCATCTATCAGCGTGACGTAGCGCGGCAGCTCGCTTTGACGGTGCCACTTGTGGATGTCGCGGATCGCGCGCTCAGCGACGATTTTGTCGCGTCCCTCGATGGCAAACGTGTCGATAAGTCGCTGCGAGACGTACTTGGCCGCCAGCCCGTAGCCGACTTTGCGCAGACTGCATCCCGACGAAAACATCGACAAAAGTACGAGCAGACCGACCAACAGCGAGCGCGGTAGCAGCATGTCTTGCATGATAGACCCGCACGCCGAGACTCGCCCGTCCGGTAGGGAAAAAAGTTTGCGCAGAAAACCTCCCTAAGTACCATGCGCCGCCATGGGAGCTCTGTCGGGTGGGATTACGCTGCGTCGTTACCGAGTGCAAGGTAACGTGCCAAAGGACTGGAAAGATGTCTTCGAAAAGGGCGTTCGTGCACACGTTCTGGTGCCGATAAACGTCGACGGCAACGAAGACAAAAGCCTGGGCTGGTGCAGCATCTTTGATGAAAACGATCTCGATCTGTCCGTCGAGAAGTTTCATTTTGAAGGCCATGTGATGCTGGCGCTTCGGCAAGACACGCTCAAGCCACCGGCGGCGATGGTGAAGCGGCTGCTCAAGCAGCGTCAGCAAAAAATCGAGGACGAACGCCAGCAGCAGCTGTCGGCGGCGGCGCTTCGCGATCTGAAAGCGATTCTCGTCGCGGAGCTGCGCAAAACGACGCCACCCAAGACCCGCACCGTCGATGTGGTGTGGAATCTAGATGAAGGTCGGCTGGCGATTTATTCGCACGCCAAGTCGATGAACGAAGCGCTGCTGGCGCTGTTTTCGCAGACCTTCAACCTGGGACTGGACCTGGAGGGTCCGGCGCTGTGGGCGAAGGAAATGACCCAGGACGATGGGAAGCAGGCTTCGCAGCTGAAAGCGGCGCGTCCGACGCTGGAGCTATTGCACGGCTTTGTTGGATTGCGTCCAACACCGCATGGCCATGAAGAAGGTTCGCAGCTGGCCAGTGCGCTGCGCGGCGAACTACACCAAGGAGCGTGACGATGGCGGGCGGAAAACGGCACGGAGAACCGAGCCTGGCGGATCAAATCGCTGCCTCGGGGGAAACCGAAGTAAACAAAGCCACGGTCGCGCTGCGCGAAGACCTGACCGATCAGCGCTTTTTGGGCCGCGAGTTTTTGACTTGGCTGGTCTATTTCTGCGATGACGACGGCGAAAGCGGTGAGTTTGCCGGCAGCGATTCGGTCGCTGCGTTTCGTCTGCGCGTCGGCGAACGAGCCGTCTTGCGAGCGCTCGGCGATGCGACCGGGGAAATTGCCGCGCGCGGTCCAGCGACGGGACACTCATCGGATGTGCGCTATGCGATTGCCGGTGGGCTGACGGTGCGTGAGCTGGATCTGATCTTTGAACGCGACGAGAGGCTGTGGATGGCGACGGTGTCGGCGGAACATTTCGATCTCAAGCGGGTCAAGCTGCCGGAGCTTTTGTCGGAAGAAGACAGCGAGCGCGTCAGCGAGCGACTTCAGCTCATTTCCGATCTCGACGCGATGCTCAAAGGGCTGTTTGCGCTGTTTTTGCACGACCGTCTGAGCAGCCGCTGGACCAAGCAGACGATCCCAGCGCTGCGCGACTGGCTGAAGCGTTCGATCCTCGAAGAAAAATACCTGAGCGCCTAAGCGGTCGCCGTCGCGCGGATCGGTTACGGTTCGCGTGAGATGTCGGCGCGCATGTGGTGCAGCATGTTGTTCTTCGGGCTGTTGTGCTTGATCGTCCCGTGGTCTTCGGGATCTTGGTAGCGATCCAGCTCGGCGTTGACCTTCTTCAGAAGGTCGCTTTTTTCGCGGTGGGGCAAAAATGCGCTCTTGAAGCCAGCGACGATGGAGTCCTTGAGGTCCTCGAGCGTAAAGCCGTAGTGCTGGTGGCAGAGCAAAAGCTCGCGGCTCACCGTCGTGTTGGTGACGAGCCGGTTGTCGGTGTTGATCGTGCAGCGCAGCCCGTAGGTGTAATAAAACGGCAGCGGGTGCGTCTCGAAGCTGTCAGCGGCGCCGGTCTGGATGTTTGAGCTGATGCAGACCTCGAGCGGAATGCGGTGATCGCAGACGTAGTTGAGCAGATCGCCGTTTTCGCGCAGGCGGGTGCCGTGGCCGATGCGGTGGGCGCCGCAGTAGTGGATGGCCTGAGCGATCGACTCGGGGCCGTAGGCCTCGCCGGCGTGGGCGGTGCAGTTGACGTTGTTGTCGAGGATGAGCTGGAACGCCTGCTTGTGC
>DAORGN010000223.1:0-7704 GCA_035340095.1 Pseudomonadota bacterium
GTTTCTGAAATGGTAATGAAAGTGGATCAATTGCTTAAATCGGCATATCAACATGCTGCCGCCGAATTAGGAAAAATTGCAGAAGCGGCGGCACTTGGTATCCACGTTTACGGAGTAAAACTAAAAGATGGAAAACACGCCATTCCTATAATTGACTACTTGTGGTTAAGATCGGATAATCAATTCGCGGAGTTTGATCCGACTGTTACAATTTCATACGAGGAAGTCGTTGCTAAGTACGACGTAAACATTGTAAAAACAAGAATAAAAGAATCCGCTAGTAAGTACGCGGATTTTCAAAAAAACTTTATGGAAAAGTTAAAAAAGGAACCGAATACAATTAAAGAAATAAAGAACAAACGTACTCCAAAGCCAAAAAAACCTAGCCATCTTCATTCCGTTTGAACGTCTTTGGTCGGACCGTCAAATTAGACCACTATCCGAATTCCGGTGCTGCTGATCGATGGAAAGTCGCTGTGGGAATCGCGGGTCATTTTCCAGTATCTGCAAAAGACCCATGGCAAGCCGGGGCTCTCGCTCGACGAAGAAAACATCGTGGGGGCGATTGATACGCTGCAAGATCAGCTGATCCAGCCGTTTTTGCTTCAGCGCTTTGGTCATGTGGTGGACAGAAACAATCCGTACTATCAGCGCGTCGCCGATCGGCAGCGACTGATCCTTGCGTATCTGGAAAAACAAGCAGAGTCTGGACTTCTGTCTCGCTGGGATTATCCGGCGATGAGCCTGTTTTCGATGCTGGACTGGGCTTCCTTCCGGAACGTCCTACCCGACAGTGAACTCGGCCCCGCACTCGTCCGTTTCACAAAAGAGTGCGCGACCAAACCCCTCGTTTCCGAAACCGACCCCCGCAAGGCCTGACCCGCGCGCTACTTGCCGGCGTCTTTGCGGACAAGCTGAAGGTCGATGGTGATCTGCACGCTTTCACCGACCAGGACGCCGCCTGTTTCGAGTGCTTTGTTCCAGCCCAGACCAAAGTCTTTGCGATTGATGGACGTCGTCGCTGTCGCGCCGCGCTTCACATTCCCATAGGGGTCTTTGACTTCGGTTGCCGGCGCATCGACATCCAGCACGACCGACTTGCTGACGCCGTGCAGGGTCAGGTTGCCCGTCACTTTGTACTTCCCATCGCCGGCCTTTTTCACTTCCGTGGACTTGAAGGTGATCGATGGAAACTTCGCCGTATCAAAGAAATCCGGGCTGCGCAGGTGTTCGTCGCGCTTGGCTTCTCGCGTGCTGATCGTGGCTGCATCAATGGACGCTTCGATGGTCGACTTGCCCAGGTTTTTGTCGTCGATGACTGCGGTTCCCGACAGCTTGGTAAACTCGCCGCGCACAGTCGACACCATCAGGTGTTTCACCGCGAACTGGGCGCTGGAGTGAACCGGATCGATTTCGTAGTTTGCCGCGTGTCCAAGGGCCGGCAGCGCCAACAGTCCGATTGCCAAAACAGCAGACTTGAAGTTCATGATCGTGCTCTCCTTTGACAGCCAGTCTGTGATTGGTCTGAAATTCGCACTAGATATGTTTTTTGCGTCAAACTGTTGCTACCATCGCAACAATGGATTTGAACCTTCTGGCGCTGTTTGTCGAGGTCGCCAAGACCGCTTCCTTTACCGCTGCGGGGGCACGACTTGGACTCCCGCGATCGTCGGTGAGCCGCAGCATTGCACAGCTTGAAGTCGACTTGGGCGTGCCGCTTTTTAACCGCACCACGCGCAAGGTTTCGCTGAGCACTGCCGGGGCGGCGCTGTTTGAAAGGGTGGGGCCGCAGCTGCAAGAGCTGCGCAAAGCACTGGGCAGTCTGCCCGAACGGGAAGAGGAACCGTCGGGTGTGCTGCTCATCACCGCACCAACCGACATCGGCGTGGCGTTTCTGCCTGACGCCATTGCGGCGTTTCGGCTGCGTTATCCTGCGGTGACAATTGATGCGCGGCTGACTCCGCGGCGGGTGGACTTGGTGGCGGAAGGGTTTGATCTGGCGCTGCGTGTCAGCGTCAAGCCACTGTCGGATTCGTCGCTGCTTGTGCGCAAGCTGAGCGAACTGGAAATGGCGCTGTATGCGGCGCCTTCCTATCTTTTGCGGCGCGGAAACATTCGCAGTCCGGAAGACACCCAGGATCATGAATGGGTTTACTTTCCGACGGCGCCGCCGCTGCCGCCGTTTCCCAAACTGATCAAAAGGAGTGGTGTGTCAGGCGACGATCTGCTGTTTGTTCACAGCGCGATTCGGGCTGGCATGGGAATCGGTTTTCTGCCGAGCTTTCTGGCGCGGGAAGATGTCGCAGCAGGCAAGCTGGTGCAGCTTTTGCCGCGGCATACCGTGCGCACCGGAACGCTGTATTTTGTCTATCCGAAAGGGCACACGGTGCCGCGCAAAGTCACTGCGTTTCGCAACTTCCTGCTCGAATACCTGACGACGCGACCGCTTTCTCTGCGCTGATAGAAGGTCGCGCTCGTTTGGCTGGATGGACCTTTGTTTGGGGGTCCGCAGGCCGCCGCAGCGATTCGCTGATGACATTTTCCTGTCGTCGGTGTACATCGCTCAAAAGCAGGACATGACGATGAATTTGACGCACCTACAGCGGCTGGAGGCTGAGAGCATTCACATTCTGCGGGAAGTGGTTTCCGAATGCGAAAAGCCAGTGATGCTCTATTCGATTGGCAAAGACAGCGCAGTGATGCTGCACCTGGCGAAGAAGGCGTTCTTCCCAAGCAAGCCGCCGTTTCCGCTTCTGCACGTCGACACGACGTGGAAGTTTCGCGACATGATCTCGTTTCGCGATCGGATGGCCAAAGAAGATGGCTGGCAGCTTATCACCTATGTGAATCAGGACGGACTTGCGAAAGGAATCAATCCGTTTGCAAGTGGTTCGGGACTCCATACCGATGTGATGAAGACGCAGGCGCTGCGACAGGCGCTGGATCTGTATGGTTTTGATGCGGCGATTGGGGGTGCACGCCGCGACGAAGAAAAGTCACGCGCCAAGGAGCGGGTGTTTTCCTTTCGCAGCGCCGAACATCGCTGGGACCCCAAGTCACAGAGGCCAGAGCTGTGGCGACTTTACAACGCCAGAAAGCATCCCAAAGAGAGCATCCGGGTCTTTCCGCTGTCGAACTGGACCGAGCTGGATGTCTGGCAATACATCTATCTGGAACAGATTCCGATTGTGCCGCTGTATTATGCTGCGCCGCGTCCAGTCGTCGAGCGTGGCGGACTCCTTATCATGGTCGATGATGATCGGATGCCGCTCCTTTCGGGGGAAGTTCCGATGATCAAGAAAGTGCGGTTTCGGACGCTGGGTTGTTATCCGCTGACGGGGGCGATCGAAAGCGAAGCGGACACGCTGCCTGCGATCATTCAGGAAATGCTGCTGACGACCACGTCGGAGCGGCAGGGCAGGGCGATTGATCACGATCAAGCGGCTTCGATGGAAAAGAAGAAGCAGGAGGGATACTTCTAATGTCACACAAGTCTTCCCTGATTGCAGAGAGCATCGAAGCGTATCTGAATGCGCATCAGCACAAGGGTCTGCTTCGCTTTATGACGTGCGGCAGCGTCGACGATGGCAAAAGCACGCTGATCGGGCGGCTTCTGTATGAATCGAAGCTGATCTTTTCGGATCAACTGGCAGCACTGGAAGCGGAGTCGCGCAAACGGAATGTGCCGCCGGGTGAGCTGGACTTGTCGCTTTTGGTCGACGGGCTTGCGGCAGAGCGCGAGCAAGGAATCACCATCGACGTTGCGTACCGTTTCTTTTCGACTGATCGGCGCAAGTTCATCGTTGCAGATTCTCCTGGGCACGAGCAGTACACGCGCAACATGGTGACGGCGGCGTCGAATGTCGAGCTGGCGATCCTGCTTGTCGATGCGCGCAAAGGAGTCCTGACCCAGACGCGGCGGCACAGTTATCTGGTGTCTCTGTTGGGGATTCAGAAAGTCGTGCTGGCCGTCAACAAGATGGATGCGGTCGACTTTTCCGAAGAAGTCTTTTTGGCGATCGCAAAAGACTATCTCGCGTTTGCGCAGCAGATTGGTTTGTCCGATGTGCTGGCGATTCCGCTCTCGGCGCTCAAAGGGGACAATGTAACTTCGCTGAGCGAGCGGACTCCGTACTTCCGGGGACCGACGCTGATGGAGTATCTGGAAACCGTCACGGTGGAAGAAAATCTATCGCACAAGCCGCTGCGCATGCCGGTGCAGTGGGTGAATCGTCCGCACCAAGACTTCCGGGGATTTTCCGGACTGATTGCCAGCGGCACGGTAAGACCAGGTGACAGAGTCCGCGTGATGCCCAAAGGAGTCGTGACCGAAGTCAAAGGAATCACGACCTATGACGGCGATCTGCCGTCGGCAGTGGCCGGACAATCGGTGACACTGACGCTGCGCGATGAAGTCGATGTGAGCCGCGGCGATATCCTGGTCGATGCGGCTTCTCCTCCTGGTGTGACCGATCAGTTCCAAGCGACCGTGGTGTGGATGCATGAAACCGAGCTGTTGCCGGGGCGTCCGTATCTTATCAAGCTTGGGACAAGCTTTGCGACGGCAACGGTATCGGCGCTCAAGTACAAAGTGAATGTGAATACGCTGGAAAAACTGGCGGCGCGGACGCTTTCACAAAGTGAAATTGGGGTCTGCAATCTCAGTCTGGATCGGGCGCTGGCGTTTGATTCCTATGCGGACAACCGTGACACGGGTGGTTTCATTCTGATCGATCGGATGACCAACAACACCGTCGGGGCGGGGCTGATTCACTTTGCGCTCCGGCGGGCCGACAACATCCACTGGCAAGCGATCGATCTGAACAAAGAAGCGCGCGCGTTACAAAAAGGCCAGAAGCCCTGCGTGCTGTGGTTTACCGGACTTTCGGGATCAGGAAAGTCAACGATTGCCAACTTGGTGGACAAGCAGCTCTACGCACAGGGTCGTCATTCGTACATTCTCGATGGGGACAACGTCCGCCACGGGCTGTGTAAAGACTTGGGTTTTTCGCCAAGCGATCGGGTCGAAAACATCCGGCGGGTGGCGGAGGTTGCGAAGCTGATGGTCGATTCCGGTCTGATTGTGCTTGTGGCGTTTATTTCGCCGTTCCGGGCCGAACGTCAGCTTGCGCGCAGTCTGTTTGCCGAAGGAGAGTTTCTGGAAATCTTCGTCGATACGCCGCTTGCCGAAGCGGAACGACGCGATCCCAAAGGGCTTTACAAAAAAGCGCGCGCGCAACAGCTCAAAAACTTCACGGGCATTGACTCGCCATATGAAGCGCCAGAAAGTCCGGAAATACGGATTGATACGACGACTGTCTCGGCGGAGGACGCTGCCGCCCAGATTGTGTACCGTTTGGGATAGTACCTAGCAAAATCGCGAACTTTTGGCTCCGATCCGAATCGGATCCTGTCGGGCGACAAACCGCAGCGGTCGCTCGTCTGCATGGAGCGAAAACAGGGTATGATGATGGTTCGGATAGAACCATTTCGGATGTCCCAGGCTGCCCCCCATACCGATCTGACACCCGTTGCCGACGATCGTCTTGGCAAAAAGGTCGGTCCCTACGTGCTGCATCGCCGGATCGGCCAAGGCGGCATGGGCGTCGTCTACGAAGCCGAGCATGAGCACATTGGTCAGCGCGCGGCGGTGAAGATCCTGATGCGCGACTTGGCGCGCGATGCCCGCGTACTTCAGCGGTTTCTCGACGAAGCGAAGGCGATGACGATGGTGCAGCACGAAGGCATCGTCAAGGTCTTCGACTACGGCCAGCTTCCCGACGGGGTGCCCTACATCCTGATGGAGTATCTGGAAGGGCAGTCGCTGCAAGCGCGGCTGAGTCAGGCGACGAACGAAGGGTCGGGTCTGCCGGTCAGCAGCGCACTAGAAATTGCCCGACAAGTCGCCAGTGCGATCGCTGCCCTCCACCAAAAGAAAATCGTCCATCGCGACCTCAAGCCGGACAACCTGATCCTGGTGCGGGACTCGCTGATGATGGGCGGGGAACGGGTGAAGCTGCTCGACTTTGGCTTGGCCAAAGTGATGAACCAGCAAGTCCGTCGAACCACCGACGGTAGCATCCTGGGGACGCCGCTTTATATGTCGCCCGAGCAGTGGGAAGGCGGCAGGCGGCTTGGGCCCAAGTCGGATGTGTATGCGCTGGGGGCGATGCTGTTTGAGCTGCTCTCGGGGCGGCCTCCGTTTGTCGAGGACACGCCGGCGCAGCTGATGTTCCGTCACGTCAACACCGAGGCGCCGCTGCTGTCGGATTTGGCAACGACAGTGCCGCCACGGCTCGACGGGCTGTTGGCGCTGATGCTGGCGAAGGGACCGGCGACGCGACCCGATATGACGGAAGTGCAGTCGCTGTTGACGCCGCTGTGTCTGGAACTGGCCGGACGCGGACCGCTTGCCTGTCGACAAGGTGTGGTTGTTCCGGCGAGCATGGGGATGAGCGACGGGATGGGCGAGACGCTGGGCGCCGAGCCGCGCGCACTTCAGGCAGACGCGCTGCGTGCTGCCGCATCCGCGCTGCCCTCGACGACACCTCCGCACGAGGGATCGGCGTTTGCGTCTTCGGAAGCACTTGAGCCGCTCATCTCGATGGGGCTGCGCGATCCTTTGTCATCGCCTGTCCCGCGGGACTCTCGGCCTTTGCCGGCGCTGCCCAAATCTGCGGACGTGCCTCCTGCGCCGTCCGTTGCGAACGCGCGATCGTCTCCGTCTTCACCAGCGCTGCCGCAGCTGACGTCGCCGTCTTTGCCGCAAATTGCATCGGCAGAACAGGGTCAGCCATCGGGCCGGCTGCGGTCGGTGTCGCGTGACGCGCTGATTGTGGAAATGCCACCGCCGGCGGCGCGCAGTACCTCGCTGTCGGGGCTTTCGGTGTCACTGCCCCCGGCGCCGCAGAATCGTCAGCTTCGCTGGTTGTTCGTTGGTGCAGGTCTGATTGTGCTGCTTCTGCTTTCGGTCGGTGCGCTGGCGCTGCGCAGCGGGCGAGCCAAAAACCAAGCGGCCCAGCGACCGTCGCAAGTCGTGGTGATGCCGTCTCCGAATGCCCCTGTGGCCCCAGTGGTGCAGCCTGTGCCCGCGTTGAGCGTGACGGCACAGCCTGCCGCCGTGGCCAACCCTCCGTCCGTTGTTCCCGTCGCACCGAGCGATCCCGCAGTCCCATCGGCAGAGGGTGGCAAAGCGCCGACTTCCAAAGGCAAACGCCGCTCGGTCAGCAAGAAGCAGCGCGTGGATGCGACGAGCGTCGATGACCCCATGACCGTGTTCCGCGAGCACTAATCCAAGGTGATCGTTGTGCGGGCATTCCTTGTTGCGCTGGCTTTGCTGTTCGTCCCGATGCTGGGCAGGGCCGCCGAAGAACAACCAGAGCCCTGTCCCGCGGGTTGGGAGCCCGGCTCGCCGCTGTATTCGCAAGTTTTGATCGTGCCACCGCTTGTGGCCCTGCCGGAGCTGGAGCCCATGCCGCAGGGCTGGCCTCCGAAAGAATCCGTCGGGGAACTGGCCGAGCACGCGATCCGGATGTTTGCGGAAAAGAACTTCCGCGATTCGATCGAACGGCTCGAAGTCGCCTATGCAATCGATCCGCAGCCGCTGTTTTTGTTCAACATGGCGCAGGCGTTTCGGCTCTCTGACGATCCACGGCAAGCCATCGTCTACTATCAGCGGTTTCAGCAGCTCGCTCCAACCCATCG
>DAORGN010000224.1:0-7703 GCA_035340095.1 Pseudomonadota bacterium
AGCGGAGCATGTTCCAAAAACAGCGTAAGATCGCGCACACCTGTCGTCGGATCGAGGGGAACGACCGTCGCCCCAAGCCGCGACAGCGCCAGCGCCAGGATCGCAAAATCGGGCACATTGCCGAGCATCAGCCCGACCCAGTGGCCTTTTTCGATTCCCATTGCAGCGAACTCTTGGGCGCGGCGCTCGACACGGTGCTGCATGCCCCGCCACGAGAGATAGGTATCCCGATAAACCAGCGCCTTGGCAGTGCCTCGGTTTTCAACAGCCTCGTTGAGCCAGCGGTACAGCAGCATGACAAGCACCCGAAATCACAAGGGTTAGAGCTTTGCGAAACGGACTTTAGCCTGCTTGTCATCCGCCATACAAGGACATACAGCGTCCGACGATGGCGGCGAGGTGGGAGCGGAGGATGACCGGGCGGACGGAGATCGAAAAGCGCTTAGTGCGCCATCGCGGCGAGCACGAACTGACCGATGGCCGACAGGAACGCCAGGAAGAACATGCCAGAGCGGGCTTTGTCGATGTCAGCGACGTACATCACACCGTGGAGAAAGCGGCAGACGACCCACACCGCGGCGAGCGCACCCGACAGCGTCGGATCGGCTTTGGCGACATGCGCAGTCAGCACCGCCGGAGCGAACACGGCGAGCGCCTCAAACGCATTTTGGTGGGCGGCGTAGGCTCGGGCGCCTTTGCCTTCCAGCTTGGCGACTTGCGAGCGCGGCTGCTTGTTGTCGACGTTGCCGAACTGCTTCTGGCGTTCTCCGAATGAAACGGGCAGCCAGACGTAGGGAAGGATCACCGCAGCAAGCAGACACCAAAGAGCGATCGTCATGAGCAAACCTCCAAGAGAAAGGACTTTGCCCACTTTATCAGGAGCCAAGCTTTTTTCGGGGCCAAGCAGCGGGGCGGACGGCTACTGGCTCGCGCGGACGAGTTGGCCCAGGTGGCGCAACAGGTCATGCGCGGCGCGTGGCGACAGGTCATCCACGTCGGTCATTTTGATTCGATCGATCACTTCGCGCATTTTCGGGGACAGCGCGGGGGCTTGTGCTGGTGGACTCGTCGGTGGATCTGGCTGGGCCATCGCACCAAGCAAAAGCGACAGCTGACCCGATTGCAGAGGCGGCACACCGTGCGATGGGAGCGACGAAGTCCCTTGGCTTGTGGCTTGGGTTTCGAGCGCCGCCAGGATTTCACGCGCCCGACTGAGCAGCGGCCTTGGCAGACCGGCGAGCCGCGCCACTTCGATGCCGTAGGATCGATTGGCACCGCCGGGCAACAGCTTGTGCAAAAACACGATCTCGTCTTGATACTGACGGATCGCGACTTGGGCATTGCGCACCCGTGGACGCGCCGCCGCCAGCGCCGTCAGCTCGTGGTAGTGCGTCGCAAACAGCGTCTTGCAGCCCGACACATCGTGCAGATATTCAGCGACGGCCCACGCGATCGACAGCCCGTCATATGTCGATGTTCCACGCCCAATTTCATCCAGCACGACCAGGGACCGCTTCGTCGCCCGCTGCAAGATGTTGCTGGTTTCGCGCATTTCGACCATGAACGTCGAATCGCCACGCGACAGGTTGTCCGTCGCTCCAACCCGTGTCAGCACCCGATCGGTCAGTCCCAGCTCCGCCCGCTGCGCCGGCACAAACGATCCCATCTGCGCCAGAATGCAGATCAGCGCTACTTGCCGCATCACCGTCGATTTGCCCGCCATGTTTGGCCCGGTCAGCACCAGGATTTGTTCGCCATCGGGATCGAGCGTGGTGTCGTTGGGCACGAAGGTGCCGCGCTCGCGAAGCTGTTCGATAACTGGGTGACGGCCTTCGACAATTTGCAGCCGCAGATCGCGCGTCATCGTCGGACGACAGTAGCTTGAACGGTGCGCCAGCTCGGCCAGACCACACAGCACATCCAGCTGCGCCACCCGATGGGCCAGCTTGAGCAGCCGTGTCGCCTGGGTCGCCAGGCTCTGACGGAGCGATTCATACAGCGTCAGCTCTAGCTCGACACGGCGTTCCTCGGCGTGCAGCACTTTCGCTTCGTATTCGGCCAGCTCGTCGGTGACAAAGCGCTCGCCGTTGACGGTGGTCTGTTTGCGGACGTAGTCGCTCGGGACTTTGCCCAGGTTTGTGCGTGTGATCTCGATGAAGTAGCCAAAGACTTTGTTATAGCGAACCTTCAGCGACGAAATCCCGGTGCGTTCTTTTTCGCGGTCCTCGATGCGCTGGATGTGATCTTTGCCGCCTTGCGACAGATCGGCGTATTCATCCAGTTCCGCATGGTAGCCGCGTCGGAGAAAGCCGCCATCTCGCCACTGTACCGGCGGGTTGTCGCAGATGGCGTTGCCGATCGTCGCCGCGATGTCTTCACACAGATCGGTCCCAAGCGAAAGCAGCAACGGCAGCTCGGGCAGAATTTGATCGGTCTTTTGGGTCAAACCACTGCGCAAAATGTCGCCAAGCCGTGGCAGCTCGCGCAGGCTTGCCCCAAGAGAAAACAGATCGCGCGGCGTCGCGAGGAGCGTCGTCAGTCGTCCGGTCAACCGCTCCAGGTCGTGAATGCCGCGCAGCACCTCGCGCAGCGCTTGTCTGGCCGCCTGACGATCGACCAACCACTCGACGGCATCATGCCGTGATCCGATTGCATCCAGGTCGAGCAGCGGCGCCAGCAGCCAGCTGCGCAAAAGGCGTCCGCCCATCGCGGTCTTCGTCTGATCAATCACACCGAGCAGCGATCCCTGGCGTTTGCGCTCCAGTAGCGTTTGGAGTAACTCCAAATTGGTCTTGGTCGCATCGTCGAGAACCATGCAGTCGCTGGGCCGATAGCGGCGCAGTTCGATGATCGGCAGACCGCCCGACGGCTGGGTCGCCCGTGCATAGCGCAGACACGCCGCCGCAGCCGCCGAAAGAAGCCCGGTTTCCGTCAGGTTTTCCGTCGATACCGTGCCGGATTGCTGCATTTCCGAAAGCAGAGCCGCGTCCGCCGCCGGATCGGTTCGCTGCGCATGTCCCGTCGGAATTTTGAGACGCTGCGCAATTTTGGCAAGCCATTCGGCTCCGCGCGACGGTCCGGGCTGGGTTTTGTCATCGACAAAAAGCAGCTCGGCGGGCTCAATGCGGCACAGCTCGTCGAGCGCTTCGGCTTCGGGCAGCTCACAGGCGGCAAATTCTCCCGTCGACACGTCGAGGTACGCGAGCCCAGCCCGCGCGGCGCCGCCCGGACAAATCGCGCACAAATAATTCGATGACTTGGGTTCGAGCTGATCTTCTTCGAGGACAACGCCAGGCGTGATGACTTGCGTGACGGCGCGGCGGACGATTTTTTTTGCTTTTTTGGCGTCTTCAACCTGATCGCAGATCGCGACTTTTTTACCCTGCGCAATCAGCCTGCCGACGTAGCCGCGCACCGCGTGATACGGAATGCCGCACATCGGCACCGGCACTTCTTTGTGCTTGTCGCGTGCCGTCAGCGTCAAGTCGAGCAGCTGCGACGCTTCGACAGCATCGTCGAAGAACATTTCGTAAAAATCGCCGAGCCGAAAAAACAAAATGCAGTCGGGATAGCGCTCTTTGATTTCCAGGTATTGGCGCATCACCGGCGTATCGACGGAAGGAATCGCACTGCGTGACGACGCGGGTTTGGCTTTTTCCAGTGCCGCGGGCAAAGCGTGCTCAGCCTGATCGCTGTCGGAGTCGAGTGCCAATGATGTGGACATGGCAGCCGTTTAGCAGACCACGAAGCGGAAGGTAAAGCGCGTGGTACGATTTGGTCGAGAGACTCAGTCCTCAGCCCCGGTGCACTCCCATGAATACACTGCGAACCTTGCTTCCCTATGCGCTGCTCAGCTTGCTTTCGCTCGGGTCTTCTTGCTCGTTTTCCCTACCGGAACGGATGATCTGCAAAGACGACGGCTGCACGAGCGGAAACGTGGACATGGCGCAGCCTGTCGACATGGTGAATCCGCGCACCGACCCAAATGCAGACGGACCGTTTCTGGTCGCGAGCCAAGATGTGACGGTGCCCGCGTCGCTGAATCTTTCGCAAAACAAAGTCACGATGGTTTGGCCGAGCGACGATGGAATGAATCCATCGACCAAAAACGCGACCTATCCGCTTGTCGTGATGCTCCCGGCGCAGAGTCTGTCGCCAAGCCAGATGCGCAGCTATTCCGACCGCTTGGCGACGCATGGCATCGCGGTGGCGCTTGTCAAAGCCAGCGATGAGCGACGACAAGTGCACTATCGCGACAGTGTGGTCGCGCTGATTCCTTACCTTGTGCAGATGTCTGACGTAAAAGGCAAGCTGTCGGCGGATCGTGTCGGGGTGTTTGGCTATCAGCTCGGTGGGATGATCGCTGTGTCGTCGGTGGTTCGGTCTGCCGGAGCGCTGCGCGCGGCATTCGTGGTCGATCCCGTCGCCGTGCTCAGTTTCGTCGAG
The DNA here is from genome assembly GCA_035340095.1 of Pseudomonadota bacterium. Classification (GTDB taxonomy): domain Bacteria; phylum Myxococcota_A; class Polyangia; order Palsa-1104; family JAEUJZ01; genus JAEUKA01. The sequence continues at coordinate 4,447 of DAORGN010000224.1, forward strand.
CCGCTGGATGGACTTTCGGAAGCATCGCTTGTGAACATGGGCAAAGACACGCCGCTGTTTGTGATCGGGGAACCGACCAGCAAGACGAGCGATCCGGGAATTTTGCCGTGCACACCAGCGGACGCAAACTACGAACAGTTTTATTCCCGCGTGGCAGGATCAGCGACGGCAGTGACGTTTCCTGGCGCGACGCTGGGTGACTTTGTGAATACCTATCCCGACAACTGTGGAACGCCTACGATGGATCGGGCGACGACGCTGCGCTTGACCCAGAAGTTTGCGACGGCCTATTTCCAGTGGACGCTGCTCGATCGCTCGTCGGCAAGTGATCATCTGCTAGGTCTTGGTTTCGCAGCCGATCGCACGCTGTACGGACTTTCGCAGGTCAAAAAAGGGCTGTAATCCCGCGCTCGATTCCGTCCCCCAAAAGATCCGCTACACCGACAGAAAATGGCGTTCGATTCTGTCCCCCCGAACGTGATACCGTAAAAAGTGCCAATCACTACTCTTTCGCGGAGTTCCTGATGCTACGGAGTGTTCGCGTTCCTGCTGCGTTTATGCCCCCCTTTGCGCGGGCAGAATCCTTTGTCGAAAAGCTGTTTTCCGACGTCCAGCGCGCCCCCGAGCGCGGCACCATTCACATTGGTGGCGATCGCTACGTCCTGGTCCGGGCAGAGAGTCTGTACCTAAGCTGGTTTGACGCCCTGAGCGACGCCTTCGGCGAAGACGCCGCCCGTGAGTTTATCTACAAGCGATATAGCTTACGTAAAAAACAAGCAATATCCAGCAGTTCCGACGGTGTGGGCATTGGCTTACAGTAGCGAACTCGACCGCACTGACGAGGCCAATCACCGCATGCGGGGACCACGGGAGGCCCAAAACGGGGCAAGCGAATGGGCGAGGTGATTCGGAAGACAAAAGACGGCAAGTTCATCGGCTGGTATCTGCGCTTCATCGATGTTGATGGCAAGCGCAAGCAGCGGGCCTCGAAACAGCCGACGCAAGCGGCGGCGCGGCGCATGCTGGTCGAGATTGAAGCGCGCATCGTTCGTGGCAAGCTCGGGGTGCCCGAGCGAGAAGAGCCGCTGCGGCTCACGATGGCGCAGCTGACCGAGCGATTCCTATCTGAATATGACAACCCACGGATACGGGATTTGACACGATGGAGACAGAAGCAGCGCTACGTGTTCGTCTCGATCCTGAAGGACATTGGCGAGCTGCCGATTTCGACATTTTCCGTCGATGCGGCGGAGCGGTTTCGGAATCGCCTGGTCCGTACCTACAAGCCCAATACGGCGCGCAACAAGCTCGCGAGCCTAACGCTGCTGTTGTCATGGGCAACCCGGAAGGGATTCCTTCTCAGCAATCCACTGCAAGGTCTTCGTCAGCCGACAGCAACGATGCGTCTGCAATACCTAACCAAAGAGGAAGCGATACGCCTGCTTGATGTTGCCGAACAGAGAGCAAAGAACAGTCTGCACGATGCCTCGATTGCGGTGGCGATTCAGCTAGGTATCTATGGTGGCCTGCGGGTCGGGGAGATTTGCGGACTCCGCTTTTCGGACATCAACTTGGGCGCAGGCATCATCACCGTTAAGCGAAGCTACGACCGGACCACCACCAAGAGCGGCAAAGAGAGAACGATTCCGATAGCCCCCGAGCTTGCAGAATCGCTCCGTAGCTGGAAGGGAATCTGTCCTGAAACTCCAGAGAGACTCGTCTGTCCGTGTCTGATTCTGGGAAGGTGGCGGATGCCGATGCGAGCACCAAGCCTTGCGCGCTTTTATGAAGCCGCGCGGCTGCCGATACCGTCAGCACCATGGCACATTCTGAGGCACTCCTTTGCCTCTCTGTTCATGATGAACGGAGGAAGCATCCTGACCCTGCAGCGCCTTCTCGGCCACGCCGACATCAAACAGACCCAGATTTATGCGCACCTAAGCCAAGACTTCGTTGCCACAGAAATCCGCCGCCTGACACTGCGAAGCTGAGTTTCCCAATCTCAGCCGCGTAGTCAGTAGAATGACGCCGCTCGGCTGTGCGGGAGCCTCTGCAAACAGCCAATCCATCGCCGATAAATACAATCCTACGCTCGACGTCTTCGATGATCCGGAAACAGACCTAAACGGATCCTCTTTGGGTGCGCGAGTTTGGTGGGTTCGCGAGGGACGCACGGAGTTGAATCTTGGAATTTGGTTTGCTGGACCGTCGGTTCTGGTAAGCTCGCAGGTGATGCGACCGCTTGATACATCGCCTGCCGCTGACGAGCGCTACCACGAGTTGCTTCGGCGGATGCCGCCGGAAAAGCGGCTGGAGGCAGCGATGCGGCTGAGCGTGGGCGTGCGCGAGCTGGCCTTGGCGGGGATTCGGCAGAGATTTCCTTTTGCGAGTGAACAGGAGCTGCGAGTTCGGCTGGCGGTGCGTCTTTATGGTCGAGCGAGTGTGGCGCGTGCGTTCCGCGACATTCCGCCCGATGCAACGTGATGGAATGAACAGCGACGAACCGATCAACGATTCACTCGATCTGGCGCTGCGCGTCGGGAATGTGCTGGAATCGCTGGGTTGTGACTACTTTGTGGGCGGTAGCGTTGCCAGTTCGTTGCACGGTGAACCACGAGCGACGAACGACATCGACTTTGTGGTTGCGATGCGTCCGCAGCGGGTGCAGGCCTTTGCTGAAAAGCTCGGCGACGATTTTGAGGTGGATACGGACATGCTCCGCGATGCGCTTGTGCATGGGAGCTGCGCGAACTTTTTCTACCTGCCGCTGGTGACCAAGATCGACTTTTTTGCGCTTGGATCTGCTCGTTACGATGAGATGGAATTTCAGCGCCGGCAGCGTGTGCGGGTCCGTTCGACGGGAGAGACGCTGTTTGTGAAGTCGCCAGAAGATACGGTACTGCGGAAGCTCCTTTGGTATCGGGCCGGCGGTGAAGAGTCCTCGAAGCAGTGGCGCGATGTCGTCGAGGTGCTCCGCATCAGTGGTCCGGTTCTCGACCTTTCGTACATGGAGCGCTGGGCCGTCGAACTGAAGATCAATGATCTGCTGCGACGGGCGCATTCGCAGTCGGTTTAGGAATACCTGTTTCGTCGACAAACGGCGATTCCTTCGCGTGGTCCGTTCGTTCCTCCAACGTGTGGACCACAAAAGGACCACGCTTTCCCAATCGCTGTGCTATACCGTCGCTGTCGAGAAACCAGGGTGAGTTTATCTACAACTCTGCGCGGGAAATTGGGCGGAATGACTCGCGGCGGTT
>DAORGN010000225.1:0-7553 GCA_035340095.1 Pseudomonadota bacterium
CATATCAGGCCCGGCGAAGCCCGCAGCAAAAAAGGCGAAGCGCGCACTGTGCCGATTGGTGGCATCGATGCCGAAGGCTGGCTGCGAACGGGCGACCGCGGAAAAATCGATCGCACCAACCGACTGACGCTGCTCGGACGCGAAGACGATCTGGTCAAAGTCGAAGGCAAGCGCGTCGCACTCGGTGAAGTCGAAGGCTGCCTAGAGTCCTATCCCAAGGTCAAAGCCGCCCAGGCCCGCGTCTTTACCGACGAAGACGGCAGCACCATGGTCGTCGCCAGCGTCGTGCTCAGCGGTCGCTGTCGAGCCGAAGAGCTTATCGATCACTGCGCCAAAAATCTCGCTCCATACAAAGTGCCGCGCCGAGTCGAGCTGCGCGGCTCGCTCACCGACGAACTTGGAGGTCAAGAATGCGCTCGCTAAGGAATCCCCTCTTCCTCGGACTGCTCGCTCTGCCGCTGGCATGCAATGAAGCCCGTCTGGATGCCGAGATCGACGAAACCGGCAGCGAAGACATGTCCGACGGCTACAGGCGGTATGACTTGGCGGGACGCGACCTCGCGAGAATGCGGGACCGCGACGCTGCGTGCGCCGAAGTTCGGGCCGAAGCGACCCTGGAAAAAAAGCCGGTCGACATCATTTTTGTGATCGACAACTCGGGCAGCATGACCGAGGAAATTCTGTCGGTTCAAAACAACATCAACAAAAACTTCGCCGACATCATCGGCAAAAGCGGTCTCGATTACCGGGTCATCATGGTCACAAGCCATGGCGATGCGCGGTCGCGGCAGTCGGTCTGTGTCAGCGCCCCCCTATCGACGAGCGCGACGTGCAGCCCCGTCCCAGCAAGGCCCGGCAACAACCCGCCGCGCTTTTATCACTACAGCATCGAAGTCGAAAGCTGGGATTCCTTCCGTCGCATCCTTGGTTCGGTAAACGGCACGGAAAAAGACCAGTTCAACCTCGCACCGATGGGCTGGCAAACGTGGCTGCGCACCGATGCGTACAAAGTCTTTATCGAGATCACCGACGACAAATCGGACATGACCGAAACGGACTTTGACACCCAGCTTTTGGCGAAAGCACCGACGCAGTTTGGCACCAAAGCCAACCGCAACTATGTCTGGCACACCATCGCGGGTCTGAAGGAAAACACCCCGTCGACAAAGCCATGGGGACCGATGGACCCAATCCAAAGCGGAATCTGCACCAAGGGTGGTGGCGCCGTCGCTGCGGGCGTGGAATACCAGCGGCTTTCGATGATGACGGGCGGCCTGCGTTTCCCGATCTGCGAATACGCCAACTTCGATGCGGTGTTTAACCACGTCGCGATGGGCGTCGTATCGGGTGCCAAGGTCGCATGTGACTTTGCGCTCCCGTCGCCACCAGCTGGCCAGCAGATCGATCCCGGCTCGGTTCTGGTCGAATACACACCGGGCGGAATGGGCAGCCGCAGCACATTCAAGCAGGTCGCTGGCCCCGGTAGCTGCGGTCCCAACTCGTTCTACATCGACAAGAGCCGCATCTATCTGTGCCCCGACGCCTGCAACACCGTGCAAGCCGACAGCAAAGCCAAAGTCGAAGTTCTGTTCGACTGTCTGTCGATCCTCGGCTGATCGTCTCCGCACCGATCCCCCCGCTTCTTCCGCCCGCAGCTTTTTCCATCCAGCAGTAGACTGGGAAGACGATGTCTTCCTATCTTGGGCCAAGCTTTGGTCACACTGGACAGGTACGCAAGCAGCGCCAGCAACACGAAGAGACGCTGGTGAAGGAAGCGCTTCTGGGGGGACTATCAAACGAACGTCGCGAACAGATCCGCAGCCAAGCGCAGCGCGAAATTCCGGCTTGGTATAACCCGTGGGTCCACTTGTCAGCGACGACGGGAATCGGAGTGCTCGCGCTGTGTTTGGGAACGTGGCAGCTTGCCAAGCTTGGTCAGATAAAGCCAAGTGATCTGCTGATCATTCCGATCACGTTCGTGCTGGCAAATCTGTTCGAGTGGCGGGTTCACAAACATGTGCTGCACCGTCGCCGCTGGCCCATGGAAGTGCTGTACGACAAGCACACGCCGATGCATCACATGATCTATGTGGAAGACGACATGACGCTGCGCAGCCAGCGCGAATTTCGTCTGGTGCTGATTCCGGCAGTCGGCGTGCTTGGCGTGGTGCTTGTCACGACTCCGTTTGCGTTAGGAATCGCTGCGCTGTGGTCGACGCAAGCTGGCTGGCTGTTTCTGGTCACGGCCAGTCTGTACATGGTGACGTATGAGCTTTTGCATCTTGCCTATCATGCGCCCAAAGACAGCTTCATCGGTCGGCGTCGCTTCATTTCTGCCATGCGCAGACACCACGCGCGTCATCACAATCCGCGGCTTATGCAGCGCTACAACTTCAACGTGATCATTCCGCTGTCCGACTACTTGCTGGGCACCATCGCCCCTGCGTCTCAGCGTCGGGACAATCCGCACAAGGAGGAACCATCGTGAATCTGTCGACTTTGCACAGCGCAGCTTCCTACCCGCACTCTGTTTCCAAAACCACAACGGCCATCACAGCGCATTTCGACAAGCAGAGACACCCCTTTCGGCGATTCCTTTTCGCTTCCCTTTTGCTGTGCGGAATCAGCGCCGGATGCAGTGGAACAAGTTCAACCGGCGACAATCCAAGCCCATCCCAAGATGGCGCCACGACAAATGGCAGCGACGGGGGAACCACAGGTGGCGCGGCGCTTTCCGATCTGCTTCCGGAAGCGCTGTTCAACCAAATTTTTCTGCACCGCGGCACATCCCCCTGCCCTGGCGCGTTTTACACGTATCAGTCTTTTGTCGATGCGGCGCGCGCATTCCCAGGCTTTGCCACCCAAGGAACGACGGATGATCGCAAGCGCGAGCTGGCGGCATTTTTGGCCAACATTTCGCATGAAACCACAGGCGGCTGGGCGACGGCTCCGGACGGTCCATATTCCTGGGGTCTGTGCTTCATTCATGAAGGCGGAAACATCGATCCATCGACGCTGACTTCCTACTGTGTGGCAAGTGCGCAGTATCCGTGCGCCCCCGGAAAGAAGTACTACGGACGCGGTCCGATCCAGCTAAGTTACAACTACAACTATGGCCAGGCGGGCGCTGCGCTTGGGGTCGATCTGCTAAACAATCCGGACCTGGTCGGGAGCGATCCGGTATTGGCGTGGAAGACCGCGCTGTGGTTTTGGATGACACCGCAAGCGCCCAAGCCGTCGTGTCATAACGTGATGATCGGACAATTTGCGCCGAGCACGCAGGATCTGGCCGCGGGTCGCAAACCAGGATTTGGACTGACGGTGAACATCATCAACGGCGGCGTCGAGTGCAACCAACCAACGCCCGCGCAAGTCACCGATCGCGTCGGCTTCTACAATCGCTACAGCCAGCTTTTGGGAGTCAGTCCAGGCACCGATCTGTACTGCGACAAAATGCAGAGCTACTGATCACTCTACCGATCAGTCCACCGACGGACCATCTTGCAGTTTCCGCGCGTTAGGAATCGCGATTAGGAATCGCGTTAGGGATTTGCAGAGCCCACAAACGCCGGGTCTTCCAGTGCCAGCGGGGTGCAGCTCTTGGGCGCGGTGACAGGATTGCAGCGCGCAGGCTTCCCACCGGGAACTTCGAAGTGATAGGAAAAGCCACTGACGGGCTCCGGATAATCGGTGCTGATAAAGTGTGCTCCCGACGAAAGTGCAGCCTGTCCACGCGAGGTATCGGACACCCGCGCTTCTTTGGTATCGGCATCAGCACGACTGCGCACCAAAAGTCCTGCGCGCACCGCTTTGCCAATGTTCATCACACCCGCGGGATCTTGTGGATCATTCAAAACCGCCACCGCAGCAAACGAATCCGTCGGTGACGAATCAACAAACAGAAGTCGTCCGTGCAAGTCGCGCAGCTTGTGGGTGTAGGCCGTGCGCAGCGGACCGGTGGTATCAAATGCGAAAAACACCCGCCCACGCAGTGTCTGCAGAAGCGGCCAGCCGCGCGTCTTCAGCGCCGCAGGCAGCGTCGGAAAATCAGCCTGAACTTCATCGGGAGTGAGTATCCGTTCGCGTGGGAAAGCCGCCAGAATTTCCCCTTCCAGTTTGGCAAAAAAGGACTCCATGTCGCTTTCCGGAACGTCGGCTTTGGGTTCGATCTGAACGTAGATGGGAAAGTGTCCGGGATACGCATCGGAAAAGCGCCGAATCTCTGAAAGACAGTCGGAAAACTGCTTGCAGCGCGTCCCGGTGTCCAGAAACGGAACGTGCTGCACTTGCAGTCCGTCTTGTTCGTCGAAAAATACATCCAGTTCGATCTGACGGATTCCCAGCCGATCGAGCTGATCATAAAGCGGTGCATGGGTATAGGCCCACGCTTCCACCGAACCCGCGTGCGTGTCGACGTGATAGCTGTTGTGGGTGCCGCGTACCTGCACATCCGAGAGCCGCAGTTCTCCGTCGGAAGGATAATGGAATGGCTTGCCCAGATTCGGCTGTTCCCGATCCGTATCAGCAGAGGAACAGCCCAGCGAAACCAGCAGCGACAGCACAGACAGAAGTTGGGTACGCATGCGCGGAGCCTACATCAAAGACTCTGCTGACTTGCGGTTTTGTCACTGGTGCTGGCGACCCGATTGCACATAGGATGCAAATCCATGTCGTTTCAGGTTGTGCTGCGACCCGTTACAGAGTCAGACCTTCCGACGCTGTTTGCCCATCAAGATGATCCGGTGGTGCGCGCCATGGGAGTGATTCCACATCGAGCCAGAGAGGAATTTTTCCAAAAATGGAAAGAAGTCCTCGCAGATACCCAGTTCGCGAAGCAGTCAATTTGGGTCGATGAACAGCTCGTCGGAAACATGGTCTGTTTTCTGCGCGATGGGGTCCACGAAATCGGCTACGTAGTGGGTCGCGATCACTGGGGAAAAGGAATCGCAAGTGCAGCGCTCGCCCAGTTTTTGCCGCTGATTTCCCACCTGCCAAGGCCCATCACTGCGCGCGTGGTCAAACACAACTTTGCGTCGCTGCGGGTGCTGCAAAAAAATGGCTTTTTGATCGTGGCAGAGATGACGGAAACCGATCCACAGGGAAGGCACATTCCGGAATTTCGACTGTCGCTTGCAGAGGAACCAAACCAATAAGCGCCGCATCGACTAAGCGCCGCATCGACACCTAATCGGCTGTGATGTTTGGCCCATGGGAATGCAGCGCAAGCTCGGCAGCGACGGACCATACGATTGAGAGGCGAAGTTCCCAATCGGTGCTATAAACCTCGGTATGCGTACCATTCGGACGTTTTCGCTGGGAAGCTTCTCTGTTTCGTTTCTCGCTCTCGCGCTCAGCGCCGTTTGGAGCTGCAACGCGCAGATTGGCGATTCACCCGCCGATGCGTCGGTCGATTCGGCGATGTGGACACCGCCGCCGCCGCCCGATCTCCGCTTCGATCCGGATGCGTTTTGGGCAAATGATCCGCCGCTGCAAGTCTGCGTTCCGGATGGAGGCATGCTGCCGCCGCCGCCGACTCCCGGGGGGACGCCGGAATGCCCCGATGACAAAAACCGCCAAGGCTGCGCATGTCCGACGCTGGGAGAAAAACGATCCTGCTGGCCGGGGCTGCGCGCAAACCGCAACTTGGGCATCTGTCGCGACGGCGAAACCACTTGCGTGCGCGCAGGTGAGCTAGGCCAAGCCTGGGGTCCATGTGAAGGATACGTCCTGCCCGTCCCCGGAGCGACCGCCGGAGCCGATGCCTGCAAGTGTTTTTCGGCGGGACGCTGGGCGCTCGACAACTTGGTGCCGTGCTTCTACACCTCAAGCGGTCAAGACATCGGGGCCACTTCGTCGGTGATTCAGGGCGGCAAACCCACCTGCGTGTCGATGAGCCAGCCGCTGCAAAAACCGACGTCGCCGTGGAGTCCGAACACCCTGACCGTCGATTGCGTGGGTCACTGGAAGCTGTGTTACACGCTCAGAGCTGGCGACGGAAAAAATCCGCTACCGACCGACTGCGTGGTGGCGACAAGCTGCACCGAAGGCGATTACACCGACGCAAACAAACCGCAAGCGCTGCCGCAGCTACCGGCCTGGGCAACGACGACCGCGGCCCAGATCGACTGCGCCAAAAAGTTCAAAGCCACCGGCGGCTACGGCGAAATGAGCGTCGACGGCACCACCGTCACCTGCGACAAAGTGCAGAAGGTATTCAACCGCGTAAATTACTGCCCGCTGCGCTGCAACGACAACCCGATGCTGCCGGAATGCCAAAACTGCGGCTCGGGCGGATCGGGTGGCTTTTAGCACGGACGACTCGATCGCCTAAGTAAGCCAAATCACTGCGTCTTTCCGTCGACATTGACGGACCCCCGCGGCTGCCCTCACCGTAATAGGGAGTGCTTTCGCTCATTGCAATCCGTAGGGGGGTTTATGGCTACGCGAACTGGCGCAGGAAAATCGGCACCGAAAACGCCCAAGGCCACCACGGCCAAAAAGTCGACCGCAACCAAGAAAGCGACGCCTGCCAAGGCGCCCAAAAAAGCGGCGGCTCCTAAGAAGACTGCGGCTCCCAAAAAGTCGGCGGCTCCCAAAAAGTCGGCGGCTCCTAAGAAGACTGCGGCTCCCAAAAAGTCGGCGGCTCCCAAGGCGGCGACTTCTCGTCGGGGGGCCAAGGTCGATCTGGCAGCGGCAGCGCAGACCGCATCCGAGATGGCCAAGTCCGGCGCGGTCGTCAATCACATCGCGTTTGTCGTCGACCGCTCGGGTTCGATGTCAGGCATCCGCAGCAAGGTGATCGCGGCGTTTAACGCCCAGCTTGCCGAGTGTCGCAAAAACAGCGAGTCGCTCGCGCAGCAGACGTTTGTGTCGTTTTACACGTTCCAGACCACCGTCGATCCGCCGCGCTTTTTCGCCAAGCCGATTGCCGATGTGTCGTCGCTCACCGAGCTGCGCTGCACGGGCACGACCGCGCTTCTCGATGCGACCGGACAGGCGATTGTCGATCTGTCGAGCATGCCGTCTGCCGAGCTCGACAACGTGTCGTTCCTGGTCCTGGTGCTCACCGACGGAGCGGAAAACAACTCGCGCAAGTACAAGAGCACGCTCAAAGGGATGATCGAAAAAGTTCAGGCGACGGGACGCTGGACGTTCGCGTTTTTGACGCCACCGGGCGACGAAGCAACGCTCGCTGGTTTCGGCATTCCGCTCGGCAACATCCGCGCGTGGGAAACGACGCAGGCCGGCATCAAGCAGCTTGGGCAGGCGATGCAGCAGGGTCTGCAGAACTTTTACCAAGCACGCAGCAAAGGCCAAAAAGCCATTGTTGGGGTGTTTACGACCGATTTGTCGACGGTATCCACGACCGAGGTCAAGACCACGCTTACCGAAGCGACCGGCAGTTTTGTCACCCTGCCCGTCGCGGCGGACTGCGACATTCGTACCCTGGTCGAAAAATCGCTCGGCAATGGCAGCTTCAAGAAGGGCAACGGCTACTACGAGCTGACCAAGCCCGAGCTGGTGCAGGAATACAAAGAGATCGCCATCGTCGA
>DAORGN010000226.1:0-7496 GCA_035340095.1 Pseudomonadota bacterium
GGCCTTGGGCGCGCCCGGTGGTGCCGAACCTTGCGTCGGGGCCGGGGCTGGCGGCGGCGGCGGCGGCATGGCCGAGCCCGGAGCGGAAGCCGACCCACCACCCGGTGGCGCGGGCGCTACGCGGGCTGCCCCGCCTATGCGCTCGGAAACACGCCTCTCTTCACTAGACACTGGCGCCATTGCCGACGGTGCCGGTGCCTGTTCTTCGCTTTTCGACAGCAGCAGCAGCGAGCCAAATCCCAAGACGACCACGAGCGAAAGGAGTCCCCACAGCGCGAGTGAACGGCCCCGACGAGCGCCGACTGGCAGAACGGCAGCGCCGGCAGCGATCACCGGCGGACTGGACGCCGCGCGCAGCTGCACGGATTGGGCCGCCTCGGGTGCCACAGACAAGGTGGCCGCGACGGCAAGTCGGTTCAAAAAGTCATCAATCGACGGCGGACGCGCATCTGGCTTTTTGTCGAGTGCTGATAGCAATAGCTCGTCGAGCGCTGGCGATAGCTCGGGCCGCAGGCTGCGCGGACTGACAGGCTTTTCGAGCAGCACCTTGATGCGAACCGCCGCCGCACTGCTGCCGGAAAATGGCGGTTCGCCCGACAGAAGGTGGTACGCGACGCCGGCCAGATGATAGATCGTGCTCGCCACTGCGTCGGGCTTGCCCGATAGCACCTCGGGCGCGACGTAGGCCACGAGCAGATCGATGGCAGGGTCTTTCTGCGATTCGGGCCCCGAGAGCGCCACCGACTCGCGCAGATCGATCGTTTCTTCGCCGCTTGGTGCCGTCTTCAAAAGCACCTGGGTCGGATGAACCAGCCTGGCTTTTCCGTCGGAAATTTGTGCAGCCAGAGTCGTCCCCAGCGCACGCACAAGCCGCACAATCCGCGCGACATCCTGACTTCCGACAAGCGAAGCCAGCGTGGGCGCTGCGGTTTCGCTGCTCGACATCAAAATCCCCCTGGCCCTTATCGTGCCACATTCGGCACAAAACAGCGTCAGAGCAAGGTCGGCAGCGACGACCACACCTGGGTCGCAAACGTCACAATTTTGGTCAGCACATACGGTCCAGCCACATACAGCGTCGCCAGGCCCAAAAGCAGCCGCACCGCGACGGGCAGCGACGAATCAGAAATTCCCAGCCGCGCTTGCAGCCACGCCGTCACAAACGCCGACAGCACCGCCACCACGATGACCGGCAAAGAGCACAGCACCGCCAGCGACAACGCCGACGACAAAAGCGCCAGAAGTTGCGCGCTCATGGGGCACCCCACAGCAGGCCGCGATACAGCAGCGAAAAACCATCGCAGACCACAAACAAAAGCAGCTTAAACGCCAGCGTCACCGTCTGAACGGGCAGGCCGTGGAGCTGCAAACCGGACAGAAGCAGCGCCACCAGCAGATCGATCAAAAGAAATGGCAGCAGCAGCACAAAGCCAAGCTGAAACGCCGTCCGTAGCTCGCCGAGCAGAAATGCCGCCAGCGTCACCGGCAGCGCGCCTGATTCGATGGTGGCGCCCTGTTTTTGGGCCGCCCGCTCGGCGAGTGCGCTGACTTGGGCACGGTCGGCGGCGCGGGTGTGCGTCATCAAAAACTGTTCTAACGGCGAAAGACCGGCTTTCCACAGCTCACTGCTCGTCGCAGAATCCGGCGCTGCCGCCACTTGGGCAACACTGCGCGAAACAACCGGCAACATCGTCAGCGCCGAAAGCGAAAGACCCAGAAACACCGTCACCATCAGCGGCGGCACGCCCTGCCCGATGCCCCGCCGGAGCACTTGCAACACGACGGCCACTTTGACGTAGGCCAAGAGCGAAAAAAACACGAACAGCAAAACCGGCAGGCCCGCGCGAACAAACTCGACTGTCGACGTCATGGCATCTGCCCGTCTGCCTGCGAGGACTCGTTTTTCGGCGGCACAGGCGGCAGCCACGACGGGGAAAGGTCGACTTGATCTTCTGTTTTTGTCGCGTGCGATGCCGGGTCACAAGACAGATCACACAGAAGCGACAGACCCGACGCTCCGCCGCCCAGAAGCAGCTTGCGATCCAAAACGCGCACCAGATAGACCGCGTGCGTCGACGACAGCTGCTGCTTTTCCAGCAGCGTCACCATCCCCGACGCGCGCCCGCGCTGGGTCCGCCTGACCAAGATCAGCACCGCCACCAAAAGCAGCAGCACCAGCGTCGCCCGCAAAAGCAGCCCGAGCACAGGCCAGGAGTCAACCCAAGGCGCAAGTAAAAGCTGAGCCAGCATCTTTGTTCATGAGAAGCGACCTGCCCATCTTCTGTCAAGCCAGCAGCCGCTTGGAGTAGTCTGCCGCTGGACGTTTCCCATGAAGCCGCTTTCGCCCATTCGCTTCCCGCTGAGCATCGGCTCGACGCCAGCCAACTTGGCGCTTGGCATCTGCGTCATTGGTTTTTTCGGTGGTGGACCGGTGTTTTTCGGGTCGCTCTTGCCCGACTTCGTCGCCATTGTGTGCGGTCTGCTCATCGCGCTGTGGTTTTTTGGGCTGTGTATGCTGCCGTTTTCCTATCGCAAGGAACGCGCGTCTGACCTTGTGGTGGGTCCGGAAGGAATCCAGGTATTCGGAGGCCGCTTTTCGACGAAAAAACTCGGCTGGTCGCAGCTTGCACAAGACGGCGCCATCGCGCTTTCCAAGACCGAGCCAAGCGCCGATGCACCCGCGCTTTCCGAGCTATCACTTGGCGGGGAAGTCATGGTGCGCAGCGAAGAAAGTGATGCGCATGAGTCGCTGGCCGCGCTGCATGAGAGCCTCTGTACGTTTGCGGAAGGATATCTGGATGCAAACATGCCCGCACAGGCCCCGGTTCTCGATCCGCGGGTGCTGCACTGTCCAAGCTGCGGCGCGCCCCAACCCGCGACGAACAAAGCCCATCTTTCCTGCTTGTTTTGTGGTGCACAGGTTCCCGTTCCAAGTGCGCTTCAGGAAGCGGTGCACAGCGCAATGTCAGTGGCCGAAGATCGAGTGGCAACGCGAAAATCGCTTCAGGAACTGACCCGCTGGCCGCGCGCGCGTTTTGTAAACCAAGTGTTGGCGATTGCGATGTTTCCGCTCGCTTTGTCGTGGCCACTGATGGCAGCGTTTACGTCGGAGTTTTTTCAGTACTACGACATCTTGCGCTGGCGTGATGTCTTCATCCTGTTTTTCGCCACCTGTTCGATGTCTTTGGGAATGGTTCTGTTTCTGCAATCGCAGCTGGTTCTCCGTCGAGCTTTTGCACTTATCAGCGCATCATTTCATGCGCTTCCACCCGAAGACGGACAGTCTGCCTATCGCTGCCGATCCTGCGCAGCTCCGATTGTGACGCCCGAGCAGATCGAGGAACCGCTCTTTGTCTGTCCGTACTGCCGCTGTGACAACGTGATCCTCGGCGCGCTTTTGCCGCATACCGTCCACACAGAATCCGAGCAAAGACAGTCGCTGGACGCACTGCTTGTCGAACGGAAGCGCACACGGAATCGCTGGCGTCTGGGAATCGTCGTGTCTGTCCTGTTGATCGGAGCAGGTGGACAGGTCGCATGTTCCGCGATCCAACGGGTCAAACAGTCGTCGCTGCCACGCCATGCTCCAGTGGATCGCACCTGGTCTTATGAACCCGGCTGGGTCAAACAATAACCGCGCGCAAACGGACAAATCGGGCTGTCATGAAACGAAGCACAAAACGCTCTATTTCGTCGCTGCTGCAAATCTGTTTGCTGCTGTGTGCGGCTTCCTGCTGGCAGCAAAAACCCGCGATTCCCAAACCTGATTTCACACTCACGCCGGCCCTTGCTTCGCAGCTTGTGCGGCTGTCGCTCGATTGTGTGGATCGACCATGGCCCAACAAACCGGGCCACGTTCTCGACGGAGAAACCGCGCTCAAAGCGCCCGCACAACTGACTCCGGCATTCTTTGGTTGTTTCGATTGGCACTCGGCTGTGCATGGTCACTGGGCACTTGCGCGGGTGCTTGGGCGGTTCCCACACCTGCCGGAAAAAGACGCGATCAGACAGAAGCTCGCGGCCCACCTTACGCCCCAAAACATCGAACAAGAGCGACAGTTTTTCCTGCAAGAGCGCAACCGGACCTTTGAACGTCCGTATGGAATGGGCTGGCTTCTGCGACTGTATGCCGAGCTTCATACCTTGCCCGATCCCGACGCCAAAAACTGGGAGTCAGCCGTCGCACCGCTCGGCACGCTGATGATGCAGCGACTGGGCGAATATCTGGGCCGGCTGACGGTGCCGGTCCGTTCGGGAACGCATGACAACACCGCGTATGCGATGATTCATGCGCTCGATGCCGCGCGGGTGTTTCAATATGAAGCATTTGAAAAGACTCTTATTGAGCGGGCGCGCAGCTTCTATCTGGCGGACCGTCAGTGTCCGGCAGCCTATGAACCATCGGGAGAAGACTTCATCTCGCCGTGCTTGGTCGAAGCCGATCTGATGCGGCGCGTGCTTCCGCCCGGCGAGTTTTCCGCGTGGTATCGACAGTTTTTGCCGCCCACAAGCTCGCCAGGCTTTGCCACGCTGCGAACGCCGGTTGCGGTCCGCGATCGCCACGATCCGCGCATCGGTCACCTGATCGGTCTTTCGTTCCAGCGCGCCGCAGCCCTGCGAGGAATCGCCAGCACACTGTCTTTTGACGATCGGCAAGAAGGGCCGCTCTTGCTCTCTGCGTCACAACACGCCAAAGACGGGCTCGCCCAGATGATGGATTCGGGCTACGGCGGATCGCACTGGCTGGCGTCGTTTGCGCTGTATCTTTTTACCGACGTGGGACTGCCCTAACCTGCGGCGATTGACCGGCAAGCCCGCGCGCAGAGCCGAAATTGGTTGTGCTATAGTGCGCAACCCAAACGGGAGAAATTGTCTTGTCCGACGATCACGCTTCACTCGTCAAAAAACTCAAGGACGATATCCTTCACGTAAACGACGTGGTGGCCAGCGCCATTGAAAGTGGCGAACGTCAGCAGCAGTACGCTGCCGGGCCGCTCATTCCACCGCTCGTCGAGCGCTACAACCAGTTACTGGCCCAGACCGCTGAAAGCGAACATCACCAACTGGAGCGCACCGTCGGTCGGATGCTGACGGATCTGCGTCGCCACGCTTCGTCTTTGGCCAAGCAGGTGTCCGGTCAGCGCGCGGAAAAAGCCGCCGATGCGGGTCAGCCTTTTTTGCTGTCGCGTCCACAAGCGGTCAGCGGTTATCGCGAAGGTCCGCGGGCGCCACGCAGCAAGCCCAAGTATGCCGTCGGTGGTGAAGTCGAAGCCTGGTGCGGCAAGTGCAAAGAGCTGCGCACCCACGACATCGTTGCCGTCATCGACGAGCAGCCCAAGCAAGTGCTCTGTACGTTCTGCAAAAGTCGTCACGGCTACCGCACCGAACCGGCACGCGGCGCGGCGGGCGACGAGTCAGCCGCCAAAAACGTACCGATCACGACGAGCAGTCGGGCGGGCGGAAAAAACGACAAAGCGACCAAAGAGCGGCTTCAGCTCGAGCGTGAGCTGCTCGATGCAGTGACGGCTCCCCAGTTCGATCCGCGCGACAACTTCAAACCGGGTCAGATCATCGCGCATCCCAAGTGGGGCCGTGGCAAGATCGAAAGCGTGCTACGCGGGAGCTTGCTGGTGCGATTCCTCGACGGACTGCGGCAAGTCTCGCGACAATAATCGAACCGACCGAAAATCCCCTGTGTTGCGGAGGGAGTGATGCAAGCGCTCGGACCATGGCTTGTGGATGCCAAGGGGCGGAAGCTCCTTCTGCGCGGGGTGAACCTGTCGGGAAGCGCGAAAGTGCCGCCCGGCGCGTCGACGCATCTGCGTCAGTCGCTTCAGAACCCGGAGTCGGTGTCGTTTGTCGGCAGGCCGCTGCCTCTGGACGAAGCCGACGAGCACTTTGCGCGACTTTATGCCCTGGGCCAGCACTTTCTGCGGCTCGTCGTCACCTGGGAAGCCATCGAGCACGCCGGGCCAGGCATATACGATCGCGACTACCTTTTGTATCTGCGAGCGCTCGTCGAAAAGGCCGCATCGCATGGTCTTTTGGTCTGGATTGATCCGCACCAGGATGTCTGGAGTCGCTTCACTGGCGGAGACGGCGCACCGGCTTGGACGCTGTCGGCGGTGGGAATGGTGCGCGAGCATCTGCATGCCTGTGGCGCTGCGCTCTTGCATTCGGAATGGGAAGGTCCGCTGCCGACGATGATCTGGCCGACGAACTACGTCAAGCTGGGTGCAGCGACGATGTTCACGCTGTTTTTTGCCGGCAAGGACTTTGCGCCAAACCTCTTCATCGGCGACGAAAACGTCCAAACCTATCTTCAGCGGCACTATGTCGCGGCACTTTGTGAAGTGGCCAAGACGCTGCGCGGGCTCCCAAACGTCGTCGGATACGGCAGCATGAACGAACCAAGCGCGGGCTTTGTCGGCGCAAGCGATCTGACAAGTCCACTGCCGGGCATGGTCAGCAAAGGGCCCGTGCCGTCGCCGCTGCAAGCGATGGCGGCAGCGTCGGGAATTCCGCAAGAAGTCGCCGTGTGGGAATTTTCGCCGTCGTTTATGGGACAGGTCGGTTCGGTGAAGCTGAATCCGACGGGACTGCGGCTGTGGAACTCCCCAACGGGCGATCCGTGGCGCCAGGAAGGAGTCTGGGATCTGGTGGAAGGACAGCCAAAAATCCTGCGACCCGATCACTTTTCACAGGTGCGGGGCAAGCCGGTGGATTTTGCCGCCGACTATCTGCGACCGTTTGTGCTGTACGTGCTGTCCGAAATCCGCAAAGTCAGTCCTGAATCGCTGCTGTTTTTTGAAGGACCGCCCGCCCCCGTCGGACATCCGCCACCTTGGCAGGCTTCCGATCCAGGCGGAGTCGTTCATGCGGGCCATTTTTATGACGGCATGGCGCTGATGGGAAAACACTACGATCCCGACTTCACGATCGATCAGAGCCAGATGATGCCGGTGTTTGGTCGGGATGCCGTGCGGACCGCTTATGTCGATCAGATTCGCGCCCTGTCCCAGCATCTGCCCGACATTCCTTTTCTGCTTGGAGAGTTTGGAATTCCGTTCGATCTCGACGGAGGGGCATCGTACCGAAGCGGCGATTTTTCCGCCCAGGAAGCGGCGCTGGATGGCTATCTGCATGCGCTTGATCAAAACCTGCTATCCGGAACGCTGTGGAACTACACGCCCGACAATGACAACAGCCACGGCGACCACTGGAACGGTGAGGATCTGTCGATCTACAGCCGCGATCAAAGACGCAATACGGGCGACATCTATGACGGCGGACGGGCGCTCTCTGCCGTCGTCAGACCGTATGCGCGCGCAACCTGCGGGACTCCGCTTGAAATGAACTTCGATCGCACCACACGCCGCTTTTTCTTCCGCTTCCGCCGCGAACCGAGTGCGTGTGCAGACACCGAACTTTTCGTTCCGCGCTACCAATATCCAAGCGGTTTTTCCGTCGAGATATCGGCTGGGACTTACCAATAT